>NZ_JACHMZ010000001.1:2792500-3092500 GCF_014205165.1 Micromonospora carbonacea
CCCGCCTGGTCGAGCTGCTGAGGGAGCTGGCGGAGTCGGGCGAGGGCACGCTGCTGGCGGGCCCCGCGGAGCCGGACCTCCGCGCGCCGCAGCCGTGGGCCCCGGCGGAGCGCCGGCCCAGCCCGGTCGAGTTCCGGTCGGCCCAGGCCGACCCGGCCGGGCCGCAGCCGGTCGTGCCCCGGGTCCCGGCCGCCGCCCCGCCGCCCCCCGAGGACCCCGAGGAGGTGCGCATCCTGGCCGCCTCGCGGGTGGTGCGGCAGGGCCCGCGGGTCGTCCCGCTGACCCGCATCGAGTTCGACCTGCTGCACTTCCTGGCGGAGAACCCCCGCCGGGTCTTCACCCGGACGCAGCTGCTCAGCAACGTCTGGGGCTACGAGCACGCCATCGCCCGCACCGTCGACGTCCACGTCCGCCGGCTGCGCGCGAAGCTCGGCCTCGGCACCCCGGTGGTCACCACCGTCTACGGCGTCGGCTACCGGCTCGCCGACGAGGCGCGGGTCAGCGTCGACCCGCACCGCTGAGACGCCGCCGTGCCGTCGGCGACGCGGCGCACCCCGTCCTCGGGGTGCGCCGCGTCCGCGTGTCGGACGCCCGCGCCGCCTGGCCGGTCATCCTGCGCCCGGACCGCGATCGATGGGCCGTCCGGGTACCCCCCGTATCCCACGATCATGGCGACTCTGCTGTAATCATCAGGCCTCGTACGCAGAGCGAGCATCCGGCTCCGATGTGTTCGTCAATTGTCACATTCATGCAACGTAGCCGCCCCTTGACCGCCAGGTGGGCGCCGGGAAGCATCGATGCAGCGGCGTCCCGGGCCGTGGGGAGATACCCGGACCAGCCAAGGAGGACCATGTCGGTCAGCCCCGCATCGCCGCGCGCCGGATGGCATACGTCCCAACCCGCGGTTCCCGGTCGACCCCCCGGCGGCCAGCGCCGTCCCGTCAACGGCACCACGCCCGTGCTCACCGTGACCCTCAGCATCCCCCTGGTGGCCGAGGAGACCCTGACGCCCGCGGCCCGTCGGCTCCTCGACGCGGCGCGGGAGATGCTGGAGCGGGGCGAGGGCGTCGTCACCGCCGGCCCCGCCCCCGACCGGCGACCCGACCAGGTGCCCGCCGGGCGCACGCCGCCCCGCCCCCTGGCCCCGACCATCCCGGCGCTGCACATCCTGGCGTCGTCCCGGTCGGTGCTGCGCGACAACGAGCCGCTGCCCCTGACCCGGCTGGAGTTCGACCTCCTGCTGCACCTGGTCGCCCACCCCCGGCGGGTGTTCACCCGGCTGCAACTGCTCAACGCCGTCTGGGGCTACGAACACGCCGGGGTCCGCACCGTCGACGTGCACGTGCGCCGGCTGCGCGGCAAGGTCGGCGTCGACGTGCCGCTGGTCACCACCGTCTACGGCGTCGGCTACCGGCTCGCCGACGACGCCCGGGTGACCATCGACCGCAGCGGCTGACGGCCCCACCGGCCGGGCCGGCCGGCCCTCCCGCCCGGCCCCACCCGCCCGGCCCGCGTCGCGCCCCGGCGACCGGGCACGATGGTCGGATGCGCGTGCGCCCCATCACCCCCGAGCGGCTCGTCGCCGAGCTGGCCGAGCGGCTCGTCGCCGCCGACCCGCCCGGCCGGCTCCGCGTCGCGGTCGACGGCGCCCCGGCGGCGGCCCCCGACGAACTGGCCGCCGCGCTGGTCGACCCGCTGCGCGCCCTCGGCCGCCCGGTGCTGCACGTGCGGGCCGAGGACTTCCTGCGTCCGGCCTCCGTCCGGCTGGAGTACGGGCGGACCAACCCCGACGCCTACTACGAGGGCTGGGTCGACGAGCCCGGCCTGCGCCGCGAGGTCCTCGACCCGGCGGGGCCCGGCGGCTCGGGCCGGATCCTTCCCTCCCTCTGGGACCCCCGCACCGACCGGGCCAGTCGGGCCGGCTACGTCACGCTGCCGCCCCACGGCGTCGTCCTGGTCAGCGGGGCGCTCCTGCTCGGCGGCGGGCTCCCCGTCGACCTCGCCGTGCACCTGGAGCTCTCCCCGGCCGCCCTGGCCCGGCGCACCGACCCCGCACGGCAGTGGACCCTGCCGGCCTTCGCCCGCTACGCCGAGGAGGTCGCCCCGGCCAGCTTCGCCGACGTGGTGGTCCGCGTCGACGACCCCCGCCGCCCCGCCCTCGTGGAGCCGGACGACGGCCGGTGACACCGGGCCGCACGGCCTCGGGCCGCACGGCCTCGGGCCGCACGGCCTCGGGCCGCACGGCCTCGGGCCGCGGGCCGGAGGCTCCGGAAAATCGGTGGTTTGGCGCGACCGAACGCGGGGTAATCGCCCGGCTCACAGAGCGCGAGTGATCTCCACCCGCGTCACGCAGCGACCGGGCCGGGCCCCACCCCGGCGCACCAGCCAGGAAAGGCAGGCAGCGATGCTCGTCCACGACACGGTAGCCACCGGCCGATCGCAGGCGGACACCGACCAGATCCGGGCGTCCCTGCGGGCTCGCTACGACGAGCTCTCCGCCGAGTACGAGCAGGCGGTGCTCCAGAGCCAGGTGCTGCGCCTGGTGGAGGTCGGCGACACCGCCGGCGACGACCAGGCCGACAGCGGCACCAAGACGGCCGAGCGGGACACCGCGCAGTCGCTGCTGCGCACCATCCTCGACCGCCGGGCCCAGTTCGAGCGTGCCCTGGGCCGGCTCGACGAGGGCACCTACGGCTTCTGTGAGGGCTGCTCGGCCCCGATCCCGGTGGAGCGGCTGGAGATCTTCCCCTCCGCCACCGCCTGCGTCACCTGCAAGCAGAGCCGGGAGCGGCGGGCCGCCTGAGGCGGACCCCTCCGGTCGCCGGTCGGTAGTGGACGCGGTGCGCGCCGCCCATGGGTGAGATCCGGGTGGGCACCGCGTCCTGGACCGACCGGACCCTGCTCGACTCCGGCTGGTATCCGCAGACGGCGGACACCCCGGAGCGGCGGCTGTCCTACTACGCGAGGCAGTTCCCGCTGGTCGAGGTCGACGCCACCTACTACTCGCCGCCGGCCGAACGCACGGCGCGGCTGTGGGCCGAGCGCACCCCGGCCGGGTTCACCTTCAACGTCAAGGCGTTCAGCCTGCTGACCGGGCACCCGACGCGGGTCTCGGCGCTCTACAAGGACCTGCGGCCCGACACCGACAAGCGCAACGTCTACCCCGGCGACCTGCCCGCGCAGGCGTACGAGGAGGTGTGGACCCGGTTCCTGTCCGCCCTCGACCCGCTCGTCGAGGCGGGCCGGCTCGGCGCGCTGCTGTTCCAGTTCCCGCCGTGGTTCACCATCAAGCGGGACAACAAGCAGTACCTGCTGGAGGTGGCCCGCCGGTGCGCGCCCCTGCGGCCGGTGTTCGAGTTCCGCCACGCCTCCTGGTTCGCCGGGGACAACCGCGACGAGACGCTCGGCTTCCTGCGCGAGCACGAGCTGGCGTACGTCTGCGTGGACATGCCGCAGGGCCACCGCTCGTCGGTGCCGCCGGTGCTGGCGGCGACCGCCGACCTGGCCGTGGTCCGCTTCCACGGCCACAGTGCCAGGTGGACCAGCAGGGACATCCACGAGAAGTTCGGCTACGACTACTCCGACCGGGAGCTGCGCGCCTGGGCCCCGAAGCTGCGCACGCTCGCCGACGAGGCGCGGGAGACGCACGTGCTCATGAACAACTGCTACCGCGACTACGCGCAGCGCAACGGCCAGCGACTCCAGTCCCTCCTGGCCGCCGGCCCCTGACGCCGGCTGGTGTGCTGCGGCGGACCCGGGCATGCAAGATCGTGCTCAATCAGGAAACACCTTGTCTTGGAGGCCACTCTTTCCGCGATCGAGCACGATCTTCCGTGCTGTCCCGCCCCGCCCCTGCGTCGCCGCCACGCCGCCCCGCCGCGAGTAGGAGATCTTGGAAGCGGATGGCCCCTCCAGGGGCCGAAATCTTCCAAGATTCGCCCCGGCTCGTCGCCGTAGCCTTGAAGGGCACCTGCGGGCAGGGGGCCTGAGTCGGGTCAGCCCGCCTCGACGCCGCCGGCCCGGAGGATCTGTCTGACCCTCTCGCGGGTGTAGCCGGTGGCCCGGACGATGTCCACCTGGCGCATGCCGTTGCGACCCACGCCCGCCGCGCCGGCCCCGGAGGTCGCCCCCGCAACCGGCGCGGCCGCCCCTGACGGGGCCGGGGTCAGCTCGTCTCGCCGGCCACGCTGAACGAGCGGAGCCGGTCGATCGCCAGCGCGGTGAAGCCCACGCTGATCAGCACGCTCATCACCGCCGCCACCGGCACCGAGACGTCGCCCAGCAGCAGCTCGGTGGGCGCGATCCGGTCGGCGAGGGCGATCACGTACTGCTGGATGGAGAGCACCCGGGTGCCGCTCACGACGCTGCCGAGCAGGCCCTCCCAGATCAGCACGTAGACCAGGCCGAGCAGCACCGGCCGGCGGGTGAGCAGGCTGAGCGCCAGGAACAGCGCGGAGTACGCCAGCGCGCCGACCGCGGAGGCGGCGGCGAGCGCCAGGCCGAGCCGGGCGGAGTCGGCCAGCAGGCCGGCGGCGAAGATCGGCACGGCGACGGTGATGCCGGTGACGGCGGTGGCCACCGCCAGCTTGGGCAGCACGATCTGCCAGCGGGGCAGCGGTTTGGTCAGGATGTGCACGACCGTGCCGTCGTCGATCTCGGCGCCGAGCACACCGGTGCCGACGATCAGGGCGATGACCGGAAGGACCACGGCCAGGCCGAGGCCGACCAGCACCGGCGGGCCCCAGTCGCGCGGGGCGACCCCGAGCGACCGGGAGAGCACCGCCAGGAGGACCAGCACGACGGGCAGCGGCAGCAGCAGGAGGAAGCGGCGACGCCCGAACAGCCCGCGCAGGGTGAGCCAGGAAACGGTAGACATGGGGTTCAGGCCTCCACCAGGTAGGAGAAGACGCTCTCCAGGGACTCGTCCTCGGGCACCAGTTGGCGCACCCGGACGCCCTCCCGCAGGGCGATCTTCGGCAGCGCGCGGGTGAACGCGCCGTAGTCGCCGGCGCGCACCGTCAACCCGGCGCGGCCAAGCTCGACGCCCGCCACCGACGCCTCGGCCATCAGCGCCACGGCGAGCGCCCGGTCGTCGGTGGAGCGCACGGTGAACACGTGCGGCCGGTTGGTCATCAGCCGTCGGATGGTGCGGAAGTCACCGGAGGCGGCCAGCCGGCCGGCGACCATCACCTGGACCGTCCCGGAGACCTGCTCGACCTCCTCCAGGATGTGCGAGCTGAACAGGATGGTGCGGCCGGCGTAGCCGAGGCGGTGCAGCAGCTCCATCATGTGCAGCCGCTGCCGGGGGTCCATCCCGTTGAACGGCTCGTCGAGCAGCAGCACCTGCGGCTCGTGCACCAGCGCGGCGGCCACCCGGGCGCGCTGCCGCATGCCCTTGGAGTAGGTGCCGATCCGGCGGTCCTGCGCGCCCTCCAGCTCCACCAGGGCGATCGCCCGGCGGGCCGCGGCGGCCGGGTCCGCGAGCCGGTGCAGCTTCGCGCTGGCCAGCACGAACTCGTACGCGGTGAGGAAGGTGTGCACCGCCTCCCGCTCGCTGACCAGGCCGAGCCGGCGGTAGACCTCGGGGTTGCGCCAGGTGGGCCGCCCGCCGAGGGTCACCATCCCGCGCGACGGGGCCAGGAAGCCCGCCATCATGTGCAGCAGGGTCGTCTTGCCCGCGCCGTTGGGGCCGAGCAGCCCGGTGACCCCGGGGCCGAGGCGCATGCTGACGTCGTTGACGGCCACCACGTTGCCGTACCAGCGGGAGACGCCCGCGAGGTCGAGGTCGAGGGTGCCGGGGTCGGCCGTGGGTGCCGCCGCCGGCGGGGCGGCGCTGGTCGTGGTCATCGGGCGGCCACCTTCCGGTATCGACGCAGCAGCAGGGCGACGCAGCCGGCCACGAGCAGCACGGCGACGACCGCGTAGACGGGGCCGAAGCCGCCGACCGGGACGCCCTGCTGGTCCTCGGTGACCAGCAGGTCGCCGAGCGCCCAGGAGCCCACGCCGCCGACCAGCGTCGACGGCGAGGCGAGGAAGGCCAGCTCGTTGACCGTCCGGGAGGGCATGACCGACAGGGTGCCGACGATCGGCGTGGTCATCAGGAACACGGCCACGATCCCACCGGCCGCGAACGCCCGCTTGCCGGTGAGGGAGGCGACGAGCAGCCCGACCGAGGCGAAGACCGTCGCCCACAGCCCGGCGTAGAGCAGGCTCGGCAGCAGGTCGAGCAGCTCGTCGGCGACGCCGCCCATGCCGTCGCCGGTGCTGAAGGCCGCGCCGAGGAACATCACGAGCTGCGGCCCGCCGAGCAGCAGCCAGAGCGCGGTCGCCAGCGCCAGCAGCTTGGCCAGCGGGTAGTCCGCGCGCGGCAGCGGCCGGGAGAAGTAGAGCGGCAGCACCCCGCTGCGCAGGTCACGGGAGACCAGCTCGGGCGCGGCCACCGCGACGAAGAAGATGACCAGCCAGCTCATGTTGTCGGCGAACTGGGCGTACGTCATCACCGCCTCGCCGATCTGGGCGCGGATGGCGGTGAGGGCGGCGGCGACCGCCGTGACGATGCCGACCACCAGCCACGGGAAGATCTTGGCCTTCGCGCTGCGCCCCAGCCCGAACGCCGTCCGCAGGCCGTGCAGGTAGAGCGCGCCGAAGACGGCCCGGCGGCCGAGCCGGGGGCCGGTGTACCGCTGGTAGCCGATGTCGTGGATGACGCCGGTCGGCTCAGGCATGGCTGGGCTCCCTCGTGGCGAAGAGTTCGGCCACCCGGTGCCGGCGCTGGTCCAGCCGGTGCAGCGGCAGGTCCAGCTCGGCGACCGCGCCGAGGATCAGGTCGTAGGTGGCGTCGTCGACGAGCTCGACGAGCAGCAGCCGGCCGTCCCGGCGCACCGGCAGGCCGAGCGCGCCCAGCCGGGCGGCCAGCTCCTCGGTGCCCTCGCTGACCTCCACGGCGAGCACGTCGGTGGCGGAGGTCATGGCGGAGATGTGGTCGGCGCGCAGCAGCCGCCCGCCGTCGATGGCGACGAGGGTGTCGCAGATCCGCTCCACCTCGCCCAGCAGGTGCGAACAGACCAGCACGGAGATGCCGAACTCGGTGCCGATGCGGTGCACCAGCGTCAGCATCGCGTCCCGGCCGGCGGGGTCGAGGCCGTTGGTCGGCTCGTCGAGCAGCAGCAGGTCGGGGTCGTGCACGAGGGCCTGGGCCAGCTTCACCCGCTGCTTCATGCCCGTGGAGTAGCCGCCGACGGGCCGGTAGCGCTCCTCGTAGAGGCCGACGTGGCGCAGCGCCTCGGAGGCCCGCTCCCGGGCGACCGTACGCGGCAGGCCGCTGACCCGGCCCAGGTGGGTGACCAGTTCCGCGGCGGAGAGGTCGGGCGGCAGCGCGTCGTGTTCGGGCATGTAGCCGACCCGGGCGCGGACCCGGGCGGAGTCCGTGGTCGGGTCGAGGCCGAGCACCCGGGCCCGGCCGCTGGTCGGGGTGAGGAGGCCGAGCAGGATCTTGATCAGGGTGGATTTGCCGGCGCCGTTCGCGCCGACCAGCCCGATGATCCCCGGTTCGACCGCGACGGTCAGGTCGGCCAATGCCGTGACCGCGCCCCCGTACGTCTTGGTCAGCGACTCGGTCGCGATGAGTGTCACGCCGTACAGCGTAGGGACCGGGGGTCGCCTGTGGCCGGCGCACCACCCCGGGCGGATCCCTGAACTTCCCGGCCGGCTCCCCCTAGGGTCCCGCAGCCACGCCGGCCGGCCCGGGGCCCCGCCGGGCGGGAAAGTCACCCGGACCGGGTGAGCCGGCCTCATCCCCGCCGGGCGCAGCATGGCCGTGTGCGTCTCCGGGTTCCGTGGCCGCCGCGGCGGGTTCGGCCGCGTCGGCGCTCGGCGGGAGACGGCCGCGACAGCGCAGGCAGCAGGCGGGCGAAAGGTGGGGAGCATGACGGTTCGGGACACGACGGTCCGGCGGCGCGGCGGCGTGCTGCACGTGGTCGGGTCACCCGGTGGCCCACGCCCCGGTCGGGCGTGGCCGGGCCGCCGGGGCCTCACCGCGCAGCGGCACGGCCCGGCCGGTCCGCCGCGCCGCGACGACGACCGCCGGTGACGGGCACCGGCACCGGACACGACAGACCTACGGGGGTGGGCAGATGGCTGAGCAGCTGATCTCGGCGTTCGAGAGCTCGCTGGACAAGACCAACCTGATCCTGAAGGACATCGAGGCCGCGTACGGCTGGCCCAAGGAGCAGCGCAACCAGTCGTACGCGGCCCTGCGCACGGTGCTGCACCTGCTGCGCGACCGGATGCCGGTGCAGGAGAGCGTGGAGTTCGCCGCGCAGTTGCCGGTGCTGCTGCGGGGCATCTACTTCGACGGCTGGCAGCCGTCGGACGTGCCGATCAAGCTGAACCGCGACGACTTCCTCTACGAGGTCCGCCAGGGCTTCCCGTACGACGTCGAGGGCGGCCCGGAGCGCGTGGTCCAGGTGGTGCTGGACACCCTGCGCCGGCACGTCACCCAGGGGGAGTGGGAGGACGTCCGCTCCACCATGCCCGGGGACCTGGCCCAGCTCGTTCCCTGACGGGTCCCGACCGTCGGCCGGCCGCTCCCGACAGCGGCCGGCCGGCCGCTGTCGGGAGCGGCGGTCACGCCCGCGCCGGGCGGTCGGGCCGGCCGACGGGCGGTCGGGTCGGCGGGCGGTCGTCGACGGTGAGGCCGTGCAGCACCGCCACGGCGGCGAGCGGGAACAGGGCGGCGACGGCGAACCCCGGCCCGAAGCCCAGCCCCGCCACCGCCAGCCCGAACAGCGGCGGGGTGGCCGTGGCGGCCACGTTCTGCAGCACGGTCTGTGCGCTGGTGGCCCGGCCCGCCCAGCTCGCGGGGGCCACGTCCGCGACGGCCGCGTACGCCACGCCGTGCCAGCTGACCGTGGCGACGAGGGCGACCAGCAGCAGCGGGGCCGCCGGCGGGGCGTGCAGCGCCTCGGCCACGGCGAGGGCCCCGAGGGCGGCGGCGGTGCCGGCGGCGATGATCCGCAGCGGCCGTAGCCGCTGGCTGGACCGGTCGGACCAGCGGCCGGCGAGCACCCGCGTCGCCGCCGCCACGAGCTGCGCCCCCGCGATCAACGGCCCGGCGGTGCGCACCGGCCAGCCGCGTTCGGTGACGAGGTAGTCCAGGGCGTACGCGCCGACGACGAACTGCGCCACGACCAGCAGGGCACTCGCCCCGTGCACCCGCCACAGCGTCGGTGACCGGTACGGCGACGGCACCCGCGCCCCGCCCGTGCCGGTTCCGCCCGAGCCCGCACCGCCCGAGCCCGCACCGCCCGTGCCGGCGGCGGCCGGGGCCACGCCGGTGCCGGGCCGTGGCCCGTCGACCAGCAGCAGGGCGGCCACGATCCCGGTCAGCGCGCAGACCGCGGCGGCGGCCAGCAGCGCCAGCCGGGGGCCGCCGCCGGAGTCGGCCAGGACCGGCAGTGCCGCCGAGGCCGCCGCCACGCCCAGCGGCTGCGACGTCTGCCGGATGCCCATCGCCAGGCCCCGCTCGCCGGGCGCGAACCAGCCGGTCACCACCCGGCCGCTGGCGGCGTACACGGCGGAGCCGGCCGCCCCGGCGAGGGTCAGCAGCACGAACAGGGCCGGCCCGGCGGCGTGGGCGGCGGCGGCCAGGAACGCGGCCCCGCCGGTCAGGCCGAGGCCGATGACGAGGCGCTCGCCCCGCCGGTCGGCGACGACGCCCCAGCCGATGAGGGCGAGCACCATGCCGAGGCTGGGGCAGGCCACCAGCAGCCCCAGCTCCCACAGCGGCAGGCCGGTGGCGCGGCGTAGCGCGGGCAGCAGGAACGGCAGCCCGTAGAGGTAGAGGGTGCCTGCGGTCTGCGCGGCGGTGCCGATGCCGAGCATGACCCAGCGGCGGGAGTCGGCCATGGGGCGAGGCTAGCCGCCGTCCCGAAATAAGAGACGATTATCCCGCTATTCGGGAGATGGGTGCGGTGGCGCGGCGTTCCGGCCGCCGGGGCCCGGATGCGGCGCACCGTCCGGTTGACGATGGGTGTCGATGCTGACAGGATATCGGGAGCGCTCCCATCGTCTCGTCGTCGCCGTGGCTGGCGACCCGTACGAAGGACAGGGAACGCATGCGCATCCACCACATCGGCCGGCGCGGCCGGTCCGGCCTGCTGGCCGGTCTGCTCGCCGCCGCCAGCGCGCTCGCCATGGGCGTCGCTATCGCCCAGCCCGGCACCGCCGAGGCCGCCGCCAGCCTGAGGAGCCTCGCCGACGCCAAGGGCCGCGACATCGGCTTCGCCCTGGACCCCAACCGGCTCTCCGAGGGCCCGTACAAGCAGATCGCCGACGCCGAGTTCAACCTCGTCGTCGCCGAGAACGCGATGAAGTGGTCCGTCACCGAGCCGAACCGCAACCAGTTCTCCTTCGGCCAGGGCGACGCGGTCGTCAACTACGCCGTGGGCAGCAACAAGAAGGTGTACGGCCACACCCTCGTCTGGCACAACCAGATGCCCGGCTGGACGTCGAACCTCTCCGGGTCCGACCTGCTCGCCGCGATGAAGAACCACATCGCCGGGGTGGCCGGCCACTACAAGGGCAAGGTGTTCGCCTGGGACGTGGTCAACGAGGCGTTCGCCGACGGCGGCTCCGGCGGACGCCGCGACAGCATCCTCCAGCAGCGCATCGGCAACAGCTGGATCGAGGAGGCGTTCCGCGCCGCCCGCGCCGCCGACCCGGGCGCGAAGCTGTGCATCAACGACTACAGCACCGACGGCATCAACGCCAAGAGCACCGCCATCTACAACCTGGTCCGGGACTTCAAGTCCCGGGGCGTGCCGATCGACTGCGTCGGCTTCCAGGCGCACCTGATCGTCGGCCAGGTCCCCGGCGACATGCAGGCCAACCTCCAGCGCTTCACCGACCTCGGCGTCGACGTGCGGGTCACCGAGCTGGACATCCGGATGTCCACCCCGGCGAACTCGTCGAAGCTGGCCACGCAGGCCGCCGACTACAAGAAGGTCTTCAACATCTGCCTCGCCGTGGCCCGGTGCCAGGGCGTCACCGTGTGGGGCATCACCGACAAGTACTCCTGGATCCCGGGGACCTTCCCCGGTGAGGGCGCCGCGCTGATCTGGGACGACAACTACGCCCCGAAGCCCGCGTACCAGGCGGTCGCCGAGGCCCTCGGCAGCGGCACCAACCCCACCACTCCGGCCCCGACCACGCCGGTGCCGACCACCCCCGTGCCCACCACGCCGGAGCCCACGACGCCCGCCCCGACCACGCCGGCCCCGAACGGCAGCTGCACGGTGACCTACGTGCCGAACTCCTGGGGCAACGGCTTCACCGCCGAGATCCGGATCCGCAACGACGGCCCCGACGCCGTCACCGCCTGGAGCTTCGGCTTCTACTTCACCGCCGGCCAACAGGTCACCAACGCCTGGAACGCCACCGTCAGCCAGTCCGACACCCAGGTGCTCGCCCGCAACGCCAGCTACAACGGCGCGGTGCCCGTCGGCGGCACGGTGAGCTTCGGCTTCCAGGGCACCCACACCGGGTCCAACCCGTCGCCCACCAGCTTCACGTTCAACGGCAGGGTCTGCGCCAACGGCTGACCGCCCGCGTCCCGCCGGCACACCGGGCGAAACCGGGCGTGCCGGCGGGACGCGCCGTCTACGGTGTGGTTAGAGAAGATCGCGCCGGGGGTACCACCCGTCGCACGACGAACCCCCGCCGCGCGGCGGGGCGGGAACTTGGCGAGGGAGCACCGCATGGCACTCAACGACGACGACATCCAGACGACCAGCGGCGGTGGCCTGGAGGGCCCGGCCGACGGCGGCGCGACCCCCGGTCAGCAGGACGGCGGGGCCGACGGTGGCGCGGAGGGCCCGGCCGACGGCGGTGCCACCCCGGGCCAGCAGGACGGCGGGGCCGACGGCGGTGCCGAGGGTCCGGCCGACGGCGGCGCGACCCCCGGTCAGCAGGACGGCGGGGCCGACGGTGGCGCCGAGGGTCCGGCCGACGGCGGTGCCACCCCGGGCCAGCAGGACGGCGGCGCCGACGGCAGCGCCGTCTGACGCCTCGCGATGACGATCACCGACCCGCCGGGCGGCCACGGCCGCCCGGCGGTCCCGTCTGCCGCCGCCCGCGCCCTCGCGCGGTGCGTCGCCGTCGAGCCGGGCAAGTTCGCCGCCGCCCACTGGGGCCGGTCGCCGCTGCTGTCCCGCGCCGCCGAGCTGCCCAACGCCGACGGCTTCGCCGACCTGCTCAGCCCCGCCGACGCCGACGAGCTGCTCAGCCGGCGCGGGCTGCGTACCCCGTTCCTGCGCGTCGCCAAGGACGGCCAGCTCGTGCCCGCGGCGCGCTGGACCGGCGGCGGCGGCGCGGGCGCCGAGATCGGCGACCAGGTCCTCGACGAGCGGATCCTGGAGCTGTACGCCTCCGGCGCGACCCTGGTGCTCCAGGGCCTGCACCGCACCTGGCCCGCCCTGATCGACTTCGCCCGCGACCTCGGCGCGGCCCTCGCCCAGCCGTTGCAGGTCAACGCCTACCTGACCCCGGCCGGCAGCCAGGGCTTCGCCACCCACTACGACACCCACGACGTCTTCGTGCTCCAGGTCGACGGGCGCAAGCACTGGCGCATCCACCCGCCAGTGCTGCCCGACCCCCTCGAACGCCAGCCGTGGGGCGGCCGGGCCGACGAGGTCTCCGCGACCGCCCAGGGCCCCGCCGCGCTCGACGTGGTCCTCGAACCGGGCGACGCGCTCTACCTGCCGCGCGGCTGGCTGCACAGCGCCCAGGCCCAGGACAGCAGCTCCCTGCACCTGACCGTCGGCATCCGGGCGCTGACCCGGTACGCCATCGTCGAGGAGCTGCTCGCCCTCGCCGCCGCCGACGCCCGGCTGCGCGCCGGCCTGCCGTTCGGCACCGACGTGGCCGACCCCGACGCGATCGAGCCGGAGCTGACCGAGACCGTCGAGGCGCTGCGGGACTGGCTGCTACGCGCCGACCCGGCCGCCGTGGCCGCGCGGCTGCGGGAACGGGCCTGGCCGGCCGCCCGGCCCGCCCCGATCCGGCCCCTCGCCCAGGCCGCCGCGCTCGCCGCCGTCGACGCCGACACCCGGCTCGCGGCCCGGCCGGGGCTGCGCTGGCGGCTCGACCCGGCCGGCGACGACAGGGTCGCGCTGCGCGTGTTCGACCGGGTGCTCACCCTGCCCGCAGGATGCGGGCCGGCGCTGCGCGCGCTGCTCACCGGCGCGGTGAGCCGGGTGGGCGACCTGCCCGGCCTCGACGACGACGCCGACCGGGTCGTCCTGGCCCGCCGGCTGCTGCGCGAGGCGATCGCCGTCCCTGCGGAGTAAGGAAGGGCACCCTGTTAACGCCTTCGGTATAGCAGGGGCCCCTTCCTAACCACGCGGGCGGCGCGCGGGGCGGATCCCGGGGGCGGCGGCGACAGCGAGCCTCGTGGGCGGGGAGGAACGGTCAGCGGGCGATGACCAGCAGCACGCCGGTCGTCACCACACCCGCCACCAGGACGACCGTGATCGGCCGGGGCGACAGCACCGCGTGCCGACGGTCGGCGAGCCGCTTGGCCAGGGCCAACCCGACCAGCGGGCCGAGCAGGGTCACCACCAGCGCCAGCACCGGCAGGCCCACCGCCAGGTCCCCGCCGTTGCGGGCCCCCAGCGCCCGCGCGCCCAGGCCGAGCGCGAACATCAGCGCCGCGCCCACCACCCCGCACAGCGCGAGCAGCGGGTTCGCCGAAGCGGGCAGCTCGCCGGGCTGCCGGGTGCGGTCCAGCAGCCCGCGCACCCCGTGCAGCAGCAGCAGCGGGTCGCCCGAGGCGTCCCGGGCCGGGCCGGGCGGGTCGCCGAGCCGGCGGGCCCCCGAGCCCAGCCGGGCCCGCAGCTGCTGCCACAGGTGGGCCGCCTCGGCGTCCACCCGCTCCACCAGCTCCCGCGCGTCGGCCGCCTCCCGCTCGGCCTCGCGCAGCTGCTCGGCGGCCTCGGCGACGGCCCGTTCGGCGGCGGCGCACTGCTGCTCGTGCCAGGCGTGGGCCTCGGCGCGCTGGGTGCGCACCCGGTCGGTCAGCTCGGCCAGCCGCCGCACCTGCGCCGCGTACGTCTCACTGGTCACCGGTTCGTTCACGCCGACGGTCCGTAGGGGATGATGACCTGCCCGGTGCGGTGCGCCGCCCGGTCGAAGAAGAGCCCCCGCCACGGCCGGGGATACCAGTCGGGGCCGCCGGAGCCCGGGTAGAGCGACGAGCCCAGCTCGCCGCCCTGCACGTCGAGGGCCACCCACGCGCCGATCTGGTCGGTGCGGGCGGCCGGCCCGCCGAGGTCGACCCGCATCCGGGCCACGCCGCGCCACCAGGCCAGCACGTGGGTGCGCCGCTCCGGGCCGTCGTGCAGGATGCGCCGCAGGTGCTCCAGCCCGGTGCGCCCGCCAGAGCGCGCGGCCAGCCGGCCGGCCGCCGCGTCGACCGCGTACAGCAGCAGGTAGTGCGGGGTGGCGGGGGTGCCCGGCCGGTCCAGGGCCGCGGCCGTCTCGGCCATCAGCTCCGGCACGGTCTCGTCGTCGTACCAGGCGGCGTCGTCGGCCAGGTCGGCGTAGAGCTCCCGGGCGGCCGGGTCGGCGTCGGGGTCGAGGCAGGCGATGGAGTACCGGGCCGCGCCGGGGCGGTGCTGGCGGGCCAGCGACCGGGCGGCGGCGTCCAGCACGGCGCACGCCTCGTCGACGCGGGTGCCCAGCACGGCGAGGTTGCGCCCGGGGGCCCGGGGCAGCCGCAGCGCCGCCGAGCGGGCCTGCACGTCGATGATCTCCCCGAGCAGGGCCACCGGGCTGCGCGGCGTCCCGTCGCCCTCGGGCGGGGTGAGCGCCCGGAAGTCCGGGGCGTCGGCGAGCCGGGGGATCGCGTCGCCGTCGAAGAGGCGGGCGGGCTTCGCGTCGGCGGGGCGCATCCGCCACAGCCGGTGCTGCAACTCGCTCCACTCGTCCCAGTCGCTGGCCGACGGGATGCGCGCCACCTCGTTGCCCTCGACCAGGCCCGACTCGGCGTTGACCACCGCGTGGTGGCGGGGCAGCGACTGGGCGGCGTCGTTGCGTTCGGCGAGGATCCGCAGCGCCTTGGGCAGCGCGATGCGCAGGGTGAACTGGGCGACCAGCGCCGGCCGCCCCCACAGCGCCTCGATGCCGCGCACGTCCTGCGAGGCCAGCACCAGGTGGATGCCCTGGGAACGGCCCCGGCGGGCCAGGTCCTCCAGCAGGTCGGCGGCCTCCCGGGCGACCACGTCCCGCCCGGCCAACAACGCCTGGAACTCGTCGACCACGGCGACGATGCGGGGCCAGTGCCCGGTCGGGTCGACCGCCCGCAGCTCGGCCAGCTTGGTCACCTCGTGCTTCTTCGCCGCGTCGGCCCGCCGGCGCAGCTCCTCGGCGAGGAACCGCAGCAGCGCGAGCCCGAACTCCCGGTCGGTGTTGACGTTGATCCCGACCAGCCGCATGTGCGGCAGCCAGCTCGGGTCCCGCCGACCCTGGGCGAACCGGGCGAAGGACACCCCCTCCTTGAAGTCGAGCAGGTAGAACTCCAGCTCGGCGGGGGAGTAGCGGGAGGCCAGCGCCCCGATCCAGGCGAAGATCAGGTTGGTCTTGCCGGTGCCGGACGGGCCGCCGATCAGCGCGTGCGGCGGGTAGTCGCCGAGATTGAGCAGCACCGGGCGGCCGTGCGGGCCCTCGCCGATGGGCGCGGTCAACCCCGTCGAGGAGTCCTCCCGCCACATCTGCTCCGGCGGCGGCAGCAGGTCGGTGAACGGGGTCGGCGGGGGGCCGGCGTTGACCCGGGCGGCGACCTGCCGGCAGGTCTCGGTGACCAGCGTGGCCGGCGGCGGCGGGTCCAGGGTCACCGGCAGGCCGGGCGGGACGCCCACCCGGGCGCCGTCGGGGCCCACCACGACGCGGGTCACCGTCGGGTCGTCCGGCACCGGCACGCCGCGGACGACCAGGTGCACCCCGCAGGCGGCGCCGGTGCGCACCACCCGGTCGAGCTGGCCGCGCTCGTGCCGGGACAGCTCGTCGCCGCCGAGCAGCACCGCGACCCGCCACGGCTCGGGGCGGCGGCCGGTCGCGGCGGCCAGCTCCCGCAGCGAGCGGTACTCCCCGGCGAGCACGGTCTCGTTGATCCGGCGGATCTGCTCCACCAGGTCGTCCAGCAGCCGGCCCAGCCCGCCGGGGCCGACGAAGGTGAGCAGCCCGGCGGTGCCCAGCGGGGCGAAACCGGCCAGGCCGCCCCCGAGACGCTCCGGGTCGTAGCCGAACAGCCGCACCGCGCCCGGGTCGGCCCGGCCCAGGCTGCGCAGCAGCAGCGCCGGCACCACGGCCGCCCCGCCGTCGGCCCCGGCCCCGGACAGGTGCACGTGCCCGGCGTCGAGCAGCGGCACGAGCGCCGGCACCGGTTCCGCGCCGGGGATGCGCACCGTGCCGACGCGTACGGCGCCGGGGGTCTCGCCGCGACCGGCCGGCGTCGCGGTCCACTGCGCCCAGTCGGCGCTGGCCGCGCCCGGCGCCTCCCGGCGGGCGGCGTCGACGGCCCGGCGGGCCAGCTCGGCGATCCGCGCGGTGTGCCGGGCGTCGATCTCGGCGAGCCGCCGGTCCCGCTGCGCCCCCACCTTCGCCGGCACGGCCGCCGCGGCGCGCTGCACCCGGGCCAGCCGGTCCCGGGCGGCGGCCAGCTCGGCGTCGGCGTCGGCGAGCCGGTGCCGGGTGGCGCCCAGCGCCTCGGAGAGCATGCCCCGCACCCTGGTCACCAGCTGGGTGCGGCGGTCAGCCATCGGACCCCCGGCCGGCGGCTCGCCCGGTGGGCGGTGCGGGCGGCACGGGAGGCAGGCCCTGCGCGGCCCGCTCCCGGGCGGCGCGTTCGCGGTCCGCCCGTTGCCTGGTCGCCTCGTCCCAGGCGTCGCGCTCGGCCTCGCGGCGCTTCTGCTGCGCGGGCCCGTTCTCCCTGCCGGCCTGCCCCTCGTCGCGGGGCAGGTCCCTGCCGAGGCGGTCCAGCAGCACGGCGGTGACCACGCCGGCGGTGACGGCGGCGTCGGCGGCGTGCGGCTGCTCCTCGCCGCTGCCGCGCGGCGGCGGGGGCATCCGGCAGACCCGGGTCAGCAGCGTCTCCAGCACCGGCGGGGGGAGCCCGGGCAGCAGGTCGCGCACCCGGCCGTCCAGCTCCCGGCGCAGCCGGGGCAGGTCGTCGGCGCGGGGCGGGTGCCCGAGCAGCTCCCCGGCCAGCTCCCGCAGCAGCGGCGGGGCGAGCGCGGCCAGGCCGAGGCCGACGTCGGCGTGCGCGGCGCGCAGCTCGCGGTGCAGCCGCTCCCGGTCGCCGCCGCGGACCCCGTCGGCGACCCGGCGCAGCAGCTCCCGGGAGTCGCCGATCCGCTCGTCCGGCTCGTCCGGCGCGCCCTCCCGGCCGCCGGTCAGCTCCGCGACCCGCACCGCCCACCAGCGGCGCAGCACCGGGTTGTCGTCCGGCGCCGGGGGCGGCCCGTCGCCGGCGGCGGGCGGCGCGTCGCGCGGGGCGTCGTGCACCTGCCGGTCGCCGGCCGGGCGGGCCGGTGGCGCGCCGTCGGGGGCCAGGCCGATGGCCGCGAGGTACGCCGACAACTGCTCCTGGGCCACCCGCAGCGCGTGCCCGGCGGACTCGGCGTGCTCGACGGCCGCGGAGAGCTCCGGCACCCCCATCGGGTTGGCCGACTCCTGCCGCACCCAACGCAGCCGCTCCGTGGCCTGGCCGAACTTCTCCAGCGCGAGGGCGAGCTGGGCCAGCGGGAACTCCTCCGCTGCGGCCCGCACCTGGGCCCCGACGTCCTCGATGATCGACACGCCCGGCCCTACAGGGTCGAGACGTAGAGTTGCGCCTGCTCCACCGCGACGAGGGTGGCCGCGAGGCACTCCTCGAGCTCCTGGCTGGCCTGGGTCAGCGAGGCCTGCGCCGCCTCGACGGTCTCGTGCCCGCTGCCCTCCAGCGCCCCGGCGAGGGTCTGCTGCGCCTCGGCCAGCTTCTCGCCGGCCGCCTGCACTGCGGTCTGCCCGTCACCGATCTGTTGCAGGGCGACATCGATGGCTGCCTTCAGCTCGGCGACGCTCGCCACGGGGACCTCCTGGGGGCGGGGAGATCTCCATTACAACCCATCCCCCGTGGGGAGAGAACATCCGCCCTGTCGGTGTTGCTGCCCGGCTGTCCGATTACGTCACTGAGGTGCGCAAACCCCACCCACCTGTCTCACCTGCGCGTCACCCGATCCCACCGACAGGACTCCCTGCCCGCGCTCCCGCCCCGCCGTCCCCCGCCCCGGGTGGGGTCAGGCGGGCAGCCAGCGGGGGCCGTGCACCTCGGCGCCCAGCGCGCCGACCCGGGAGCGCAGCTCACGGTCGGCGGTGACCACGAGCCGGCGGCGGCCCGGGGCGGCCCCGACGAGGTCGACGATCGTGTCGTCGCCGGACCCGGGGGCGGCGACCACCCGCACGCCCGGCACCGCGGGCACGCCCCGCGCGGCTCCCTCCACCACCAGCACCACCTCCGCCGGGCCGGCGAGCTGCGGCGGCACCCCGGAGTCGGCCAGCGGGACGAGGGCGTCGCGCAGCCGGGCGGTGGCACCGGCCCGGTCCCGCCACCATCCGTCGGGGCGCGAACCCACCACGTTGGCGGCGTCCACGATCAGCAGCGGCGTCGGCTCCATGCTCCCAGCCTGCCACCGCCGTGCGGCCGTCCCCGCCCGCCCCCGCCGCCTGCGTTTGTCGCGCCGACCGCCGGGTAGCCACCGCCGACCGTGCCGGCGGCGACCGCACCGGCGAGCGTGCCCGACCCGCGGGAGGACAGCGATGATGGGACCCGGCGACCTCGGCTCCGACCCGTGGGACGAGTTCCTGGCCCGGTACTTCGGCCGGGGCGAGGGGGGACGCCGGCCGGCGCACCGGGTCGACATCACCCGGCTGATGACCGCCGACGCCCGGGAGATGCTGGCCGACGCGGCCCGCCGGGCGGCGCAGCGGCACAGCAACGACCTCGACACCGACCACCTGCTCTGGGCGGCGTTGCAGCGCGAGGCGCTGCGCGACCTGGTGCGTCGGGCCGGCGCCGACCCGGACGCCCTGGTCAACGCCCTCGGCGGGCGCGGCGAGAGCGCGCCGCAGGGCGAGGTGCCGCCGAACCTGTCGCTGACCCCGGCCGCGAAGCGGGCGCTGCTCGACGCCCACCAGCTCTCCCGCGCGATGGGCGCCAACTACATCGGCCCCGAGCACATCCTGATGGCGCTGCCGCTGAACCCGGAGTCGCCGGCGGGCCGGATGCTGGCGGCCGGCCGGATCCAGCCCGAGTCTTTGCAGGCGGCCAGCGCGGAGCGCGGCCCGATGTCCGGCGCGAAGCCCGACCACGGCACCCCGACCCTCGACCAGTACGGCCAGGACCTCACCGAGCTGGCGCGCAACGACCAGATCGACCCGGTGATCGGGCGGGCCGCCGAGATCGAGCAGGCCGTGGAGATCCTGTCCCGGCGGACGAAGAACAACCCGGTGCTCATCGGCGAGGCCGGCGTCGGCAAGACCGCGATCGTGGAGGGCCTGGCCGAGCGGATCTGCGACGGCGACGTGCCGCAGACGCTGATCGGCAAGCGGGTGGTGCAGCTCGACCTGGCCGGCCTGGTCGCCGGCACCCGCTACCGGGGCGACTTCGAGGAGCGGCTCAAGAAGGTCATCGAGGAGATCCGCGCCCACCGCGACGAACTGATCATCTTCCTGGACGAGATCCACACCCTGGTCGGCGCGGGCGGGGCGGGCAGCGAGGGCGGCATGGACGCGTCCAACATGCTCAAGCCGGCGCTGGCCCGCGGCGAGCTGCGGGTGATCGGCGCGACCACCCTGGACGAGCACCGCCGCAGCATCGAGAAGGACGCCGCGCTCGCCCGCCGGTTCCAGCCGGTGCTGGTGCCCGAGCCCACCGTCGAGGACACCGTCGCCATCCTGCGCGGCCTGCGGGACCGCTACGAGGCCCACCACCAGGTCCGGTTCACCGACGAGGCGCTGGTCGCCGCCGCCGAGCTGTCCGACCGGTATGTCACCGACCGGTACCTGCCCGACAAGGCCATCGACCTGATCGACCAGGCCGGGGCCCGGGTGCGGCTGCGCACCCGCACCCCCGCCTCCGACGTGCGGGAGCTGGAGCAGCAGCTCGACGAGGTGCGCCGGGACAAGGAGCAGGCGGTCGCCGACGAGCAGTACGAGCGGGCGTCGGCCCTGCGCGACCGGCTCGCCGAGCTGGAGGCGCAGATCAGCCGGGCCAAGGGCGACGACGGCAGCGGCTCCCAGGTCCCCGCCGTCGGCCCGCAGGAGATCGCCGAGGTGGTGTCCCGGGCCACCGGCATCCCGGTCGCCCAGCTCACCGAGGAGGAACGCGACCGGCTGCTGCGCCTGGAGGGGCACCTGCACCAGAAGGTCGTCGGCCAGGACGACGCGGTCGGCGCGGTCGCCGAGGCGGTGCGCCGCTCCCGCACCGGGCTGGCCGACCCGAACCGGCCGATGGGCAGCTTCCTCTTCCTCGGCCCCACCGGCGTGGGCAAGACGGAGCTGGGCCGGGCCCTGGCGGAGGCGCTGTTCGGCGAGGCCGACCGGATGATCCGGCTGGACATGAGCGAGTTCCAGGAGCGGCACGCCGTCGCCCGGCTCGTCGGCGCGCCCCCCGGCTACGTCGGCTACGAGGAGGCCGGTCAGCTCACCGAGGCGGTGCGCCGCCGCCCGTACGCGGTGGTGCTGCTCGACGAGATCGAGAAGGCCCACCCGGACGTGTTCAACATCCTGCTCCAGGTGCTCGACGACGGCCGGCTCACCGACAGCCAGGGCCGGACGGTGAACTTCAAGAACACCGTACTGATCATGACGAGCAACCTGGGCTCGGAGCTGATCACCGGCAGCCAGCGCGCCGTGGGCTTCGGCGCGGGCGAGCCCGGCACCGAACGGGAGAGCGACGAGCTGCGCGAGCGGCTGATGCGCCGGCTCCAGGAGAACTTTCGCCCGGAGTTCCTCAACCGCATCGACGAGGTGATCATCTTCCGGCGGCTGGAGCAGCAGCAGCTGCGCCAGATCACCGAGCTGCTGCTGGAGGAGACCCGCCGTCGCCTGCACGCCCAGGACATCGACGTCGCGTTCACCGTCGCCGGGGTCGACTGGCTCGCTGAGCACGGCTACCAGCCGGAGTTCGGTGCCCGCCCGCTGCGCCGGGTGATCCAGCGCGAGGTGGACAACCGGCTGTCCCGGATGCTGCTGGAGAGCGCCGTCTCACCGGGGCAGCGGGTCACCGTGGACGCCCGTGACGGCGCGCTGGCCTTCGAGGTGGGCGCCGGCGACCGGGGCTACACCGCCGCCGCGACGTCCCATCCCCGGTGAGCGGGCGGAGGCCGCAGATGACCGAGCCCGAGGAAGCCGCCGGGGAGACCGGGACCGACCCGGACCGCAGCGAGCCGATCGAGGCGCCGCCGACGGCCAACCCCGCGCGGGTGCGGGTGCCGCCGGAGGGCCTGGGTTCCCACACCGGCGACCCGGAGCCGTCCGGGCCGCCGTCCGCAGAGGAGGCGTGATGGTACGCGAGGCGCGACTCGATCCCGAGGTCGAAGTGCTCTGGGAGGACTTCCACGCCGAGGTGAACGTCACCTCCGAGCAACTGCGTAGTTGGCTGCTCACCCGTGGCTCGGGCACGGAGTCGTTCGGGGCGGGCCCCGACCTCGACCTGCCCGAGCCGGGCCGGCAGATCCTGGCCGTGCTGCGCAAGCGCAAGGTCGACCTGACCCGCGACGACATCGAGGTGATGCGGGAGGCGGTCGACCGGATCCGGTCGCTGACCGCCGCCCGCCCGGCCGACGGCGTCGCCGACGACGAGTGGCGGCGCGCCCTGCTGGACCTGGGCCACGACGCCCTCGTCGAACGCTGACCGCCCGTCGTCGGCGCGCCGGGCCCGCGCGCGACGGACCCGACCGGCGAGGCCCCGCCGCCGGCACCGGCGGCGGGGCTGCCTCGCCCGGTCGGGCTCACTCCGATTCCAGGCTGCCGATCTGTAGGCCGACGGCGTCGGCGGCGGCCTGGCGTTCCCCGCGCGCCCGCTCCTCCCGGCTGAGCAGGGTGGCGTACTCGGTCACGTCGGCGGGGCCGGGGACCTCGGGCAGGCGGCGCAGGAACGCCTCCACGTCCCGGGCGGCGGCGCTGTGGGCGGCGGCCGCCCCGCGCAGGGTCTCCCGGTCGTCGGCGGTCGGCTGGGCATCGGTCATGGGCCCGTGATACCCACCGTCAGGCGGTTCGCACCCCGGAACCGGCGTCCCCGGTCAGCGGCCCGGCCGGGGCCGACCGGCGTACCCCGAAGTCGGGGTGCCGCAGCAGCCAGGCCAGGTAGTCGGGGTGCGTGGCGAGCGAGTCGTCGTAGACGGCCACCGCCGCCTCCAGCACCTCCTCGGCGAAGCTCGCGCCTGCCGATTCCGGGTGCCAGCCCAGCAGCAGCCGCCAGCGCAGCGGCGCACCGGCCAGCCGGCGGGTCACCAGGCCGGGCACCGGGCGGAAGGTGGCCTGGCACAGGGCCACCGCCGCGCCGGCCTCCACCAGGTCGATGCAGCCGCGCACGTCGGCCTCGTACACCTTGCGGGGGGTGAAGCCGGCGCGGGCGCAGGCGGCGGCGAAGCAGTCGCCGAAGCAGCCGTCGCCCGGCGCGGCGACCCACTGCTCGGCGCGCAGGTCCACCAGCCGCACCTCGTCGTGGTCGGACAGCGGGTGCTGCTCGGGCAGCAGCACCTGCACCGGCTCCAGCGCCACCTCCCGCCAGGTCAGCCCGTACCCGGCCGGCGGGACGGCGTCGCCGCAGACCCCGACCAGCGCGTAGTCCAACCGGCCGCCGCCGACGAGCTGGGCCAGCTCGTCGGCGGACCAGGAGGCGTACGTGGTGATCTGGGCCTGTGGGTGCGCGGCGGCGAGCCGGTGCACCAGCCGGCCGAGGATGGGGCTGTTCACCCCGCCGAAGCGGTACCGGGCGGGGGACGGGCCCGCGCCGGCCAGCCGGGCCGCCTCGTCCTGGAGGCCCTGCATGGCCGGCAGCAGCACCCGGGCCCGGGCCAGCACCAGCTCGCCGAGCGCGGTGGGCCGGGCGCCCCGCCGGTCCCGCTCGAACAGCGGCCCGCCGAGCGCCCGCTCGATGCGTTGGAGCTGGGCGGTCAGCGCCGGCTGGGCCAGGCCGAGCGTCGACGCCGCCTTCGTCACGCTCCCTGTCTCCGCGATGGCGCAGACCACCCGCAGGTGTCTCAGCTCCAGATTCATACGGTGACGGTATGACCACGGAAGGATCGATGGAAGGGTCCTAGCGGATAGGAGTTGACCGATGTCCGATGGTGACCGCCCGGTATCCGGTCGGTGACACCGTGGTAACCGTCCGGTATTCGGTCATTCTCCGGGTGGAAGCAGGTCCGACGCGTGCGTCGGCCGGCCCGTCACCGCGTCGCGGACCTTGTCCACCACCCCCACGGCCGGCTCGACGATCCGGTTCCACGGCGGGCTCGCCGGCATCCCCGGATGCGGCCGGGTCGGCGCGGCCTCCTCGGCGATCTCCCACCGGTTGCCCAGCCGGATCAGCTCGGCGGGGGTGGCCACCTCGCGCAGCGCCGCCAGCAGCGCCGCCGTCGCGGCGACGTGCCGGCGCAACCGGTCGGCCACGTCGGCCAGCGCCGGATCCGCCGGCCCGGTCAGCGCCTTGAGGGCTGCCGACAACTCGACCGCCGCCCCGACCTCCCGGTCGACCGCCGCGCCCGCCCCGGGCACGGCCGCCCGGACGGCGGGGAAGAGGTACTGCTCCTCCGCCGACAGGTGCCGCGACACCACGGCGGTCAGCACCTCCACCACCTTGCCGGGCGGCTGCGCCGCGGCGTCCGGGCCGGTGACCCGGTCGGCCAGGTCGAGCAACTCCCGGTGCTCGCGGTCGACGAGGTCGACCAGGCTCGGCCCGCCGGGCCGGTAGCCCTCCCCGGGCACGGGCGGCAGCGGCGGCAGGGGAACGGTCATGGTGCCCTCCTCGGGCGGGCGGGCGCGCGCTGCGGGAAGGAGGCGGCCCGGTGAGCGGTGCGGGACGGCAGCGGCGGTACCCAGACCACGTCCCGGCGAAACGACGCGCCCGCGCGGCGGGTCAGGGGCGGCGGGTCAGGGCGGCCGGGCCGGCGGTGGGGCGGCCCGGCCGGGGAGCCGCCCGGCCGGGCGCGCTGCCCGTGCGACCCGGCTGGTATGAAGAACCGATGACGAGCGACGCCGCCTCCGCCCCGCCCGACCCCACCGCCGAGGTCGTCGACCTCTGCCGCGACCTGCTGCGCATCGACACCACCAACACCGGGGACAACGCCACCAGCGCGGGCGAGCGCGTCGCCGCGGAGTACGTCGCGGAGAAGCTCGCCGAGGTGGGCGTCGAGTCCCGCATCCACGAGTCCGCCCCCGGCCGGGCCAGCCTCGTCGCCCGCATCCCCGGCGCCGACCCCGGCCGGGACGCGCTGCTCGTCCACGGCCACCTCGACGTCGTCCCCGCCGACGCCGACGAGTGGTCGGTGCACCCGTTCTCCGGGGAGCTGCGCGACGGCTACCTGTGGGGCCGGGGCGCGATCGACATGAAGGACTTCGACGCCATGGTGCTCGCCGTGGTGCGGAACTGGCAACGCACCGGCGTCCGGCCCGCCCGCGACATCGTCCTGGCGTTCACCGCCGACGAGGAGGCCGGCAGCGACTACGGGGCGCACCACCTCGTCCAGCACCACCGCGACGCCTTCGACGGCTGCACCGAGGCCATCGGCGAGGTCGGCGGCTTCTCCTACACCGTCGACGCGTCGCAGCGGCTCTACCTCATCGAGACCGCCGAGAAGGGCATCGACTGGCTGCGGCTGCACGCCAAGGGCCGCCCCGGCCACGGCTCGATGGTGCACGACGACAACGCCGTCACCGCGCTCGCCGAGGCCGTCGCCCGCATCGGCCGGCACCGCTTCCCCGTGGTCGTCACCGACACCGTGCGGGCCTTCCTGGAGGAGGTCTCCGACCTGCTCGGCGTCGAACTCGACCCCGAGGACCCGGAGGCGGCCATCGCCAAGCTCGGCCCCATCGCCAACATCATCGGCGCGACCATCCGCAACACCGCCAACCCGACCCGGCTCGCCGCCGGCTACAAGGACAACGTCATTCCCGGCCGGGCCACCGCCACCATCGACTGCCGCAGCCTGCCCGGCCAGTCCGAGCTCCTCGAACAGCAACTGCGCGAGCTGGTCGGCCCCGACATCGCCATCGAGTACATCCACCGCCAGCCCGCCCTGGAGACCACCTTCGACGGCGACCTCGTCGAGGCCATGTCGGCGGCGCTGCGGGCGGAGGACCCGGGCGCCCGGCCCGTGCCCTACATGCTCTCCGGCGGCACCGACGCCAAGGCGTTCTCGCAGCTCGGCATCCGCTGCTTCGGCTTCGCCCCGCTGCGGCTGCCGCCCGACCTCAACTTCTCCGGCCTGTTCCATGGCATCGACGAGCGGGTGCCGGTGGACGGACTACAGTTCGGCGTGCGGGTTCTCGACCGCTTCCTCCGGAATTGCTGACCGTGTCCGCCGCCCCATCCCGCCCGGCACGGATCGTCCCCCATCGCGAAGGGAACGCACATGACCGACCAGCACGGTGAGCTGGACGCCGCCCTGGAGCGGGTGATCGACGCCGCCCGCCACCACCTGGCCGCCGTCCGCGCCGCACAGGGCCGCATCGACGACGACGACGTCTGGCAGGCGTACGTCGCCCTGAACAACGCCTCGTTCGCCTACGACGAGCAGCTGCTCGACGCGTTCGGCGAGGTCACGCCGTGGGACGTCGAGTCCATCGACCCCGACGAGGCCGACGAGCGCTTCGGCGCGGCCGACGGCGTCGAGGCGACCGACCCGCACCCCCGGGTCATCTCGGTGCGTCAGCGCCGCGACTACCGGGTGCCCAGCGTCGCCGCGCTGATCCGGGCCGCCGAGGCAGCCCGCCGCGAGGGCACCCCCGAGGAGGACGAGCCCGCCCCCGTCGAGGGCGTCGGCGAGGCGGTGCTGGAGCTGCTCCAGAGCGGCGACGGATCGCTGTCCGCGCTGGACGTGCCGGAGCTGGAACCGCTCGACGGGGTGGTGATGGTCAGCGAGGTCGGCACCCCCGTCGACCTGGAGTCCTTCGACGACGACGACCCGGTCGGCCCGTTCCAGCCGGCCGCCGACGACCGCCTCGTGGGCCGCCTCGACGAGCACCCGTTCCTCGACCCGGCCGACGAGGAGCACGACCACGCGGGCCACGACCACGCGGGGCACCGCCACTAGGCCGGGCTCGTCCCGGGGCCCGGCCCGCCGGCCGCGCCCCGGGACGGCGGGCGCGGCGCGCCCCGGGTCAGTACGACAGGCCGGGCTGCGGCTGGCTGACCACGCGGCGACGCAGCACCACCTGCCGCGTGCCGTCCCGGTACAACCGCACCCGGGCCAGCTCCCACCCGGAGAACTCGGCCTGGATCGCCAACTGCGCCGCGGCGGTCAGCCGGTCGACGTTCGAGGGCAGCCGCAGCGGCGCGTATTCGTAGTCCATGCGTTCCATGCTGCCCAGCCCGGCGGCCGTCCGCCACCCCGCCCGGCCCGTCCCGCCAGCCCGGCCCGCCCTGCCCGGCCCGTCGCGCCCCGGGCCCGGCCGGGCCCGCTCAGCCGTCCCGTTCGGGATAGCCCACCGGCACCGCCGACACGTCGTCGAGCGCGACGATGATCTCCGCCGGCAGCGTCATCCGCTCCACCTGGAGCGCGCCCAGCAACTGCCCGACCGTCCGCGCGCCCAGGATCGGCGCCGTCACGCCCGGCCGGTCCCGGATCCACGCGAGCGCCACCTCCAGCGGCGACACGCCCAGCCCCCCGGCCGCCGTGGCCACCGCCTCCACGATGCTGGAGCAGCGTGGCTCCAGATACGTCGCCACGAACGGCTCGAAGTGCGGCGACGCGGCCCGCGAGTCCGCCGGCCGGCCGTGCCGGTACTTGCCGGTGAGCACTCCCCGGCCCAGCGGCGACCAGGGCAGCACCCCCAGCCCCAGGGCCGCGCACGCCGGCAGCACCTCCCGCTCGACGCCCCGCTCCAGCAGCGAATACTCCACCTGGGCGGCCACCACCGGGGCCCGCCCCGGCCAGGCCGCCTGCCAGGCCGCCGCCCGCGCCGTCTGCCAGCCCGAGAAGTTCGACACCCCGACGTAGCGGACCCGGCCACTGGCCACCGCGTGATCCAACGCCGCGAGGGTCTCCTCCAGGGGCGTGTCCGGGTCGTACCCGTGGACCTGCCACAGGTCGACGTGGTCCGTGCCGAGCCGGCGCAGCGAGGCGTCCAGGGTCCGCAGCAGGTGGCCCCGGGAGCCGTCCCGGCGTCGGCCGCTGCCCGGCCGCAGCCCCGCCTTCGTCGCGATCAGCAGCTCGTCGCGGGGGACCAGGCTGCCCAGCAGCGACCCGATGACCGACTCCGCGTCACCGTCGCCGTACACGTCGGCGGTGTCCACCAGGTTGCCGCCCGCGTCGAGAAAGCTCTTCAGCTGGGCGGCCGCGTCGTCGGCGTCGGTGTCCCGGCCCCAGGTCATGGTGCCGAGCGCGAGCCGGGAAACCGCCAGCCCGCTTCGGCCGAGCGGTCGCTGTTGCATGGGTGAACCTTATTTCGAACCCGCCGCCACGGATATCCTCGCTCCCGTCAAGTTCCTGCTCGCCCTCCGGGCGACACCCACCCCCGGCCGCGCGGCGCGTTCGGGGTGAGCCGGTGATCGGCCGGGCCGCCCGCATTGCGTAACCTGATGCGACCTGTGGTGCGCCGATGGGGGAGGACCAGTGCGACTCGGGCTCAGTCTCGGATACCAGACGGCGTGGAGCACACCCGCCGACCACCTGGCGCTCGCCCAGGAGGCCGACCGGCTCGGCTACTCGGTGGTGTGGGCGGCGGAGGCGTACGGCTCCGACTCGCCGAGCATGCTGGCCTGGATCGCCGGCCAGACCGAACGGATCGACATCGGCAGCGCGGTGATGCAGATCCCCGCCCGGACCCCGGCCATGACCGCCATGACGGCGGCGACCATCGACGCCCTCTCCGGCGGCCGGTTCCGGCTCGGCCTGGGCGTCTCCGGCCCCCAGGTCTCCGAGGGCTGGCACGGGGTGCGCTTCGCCAAGCCCCTCGCCCGCACCCGCGAGTACGTCGACATCGTCAAGCTCGCCGTCGCCCGCAAGGAGGTCGCGTACGACGGCGAGTTCTACACCCTGCCGCTGCCCGACGGCCCCGGCAAGGCGCTGCGACTGGGCTTCCACCCGCCGCGCGAGCAGGTCCCGATCTACCTCGCCGCCGTCGGCCCGAAGAACCTGGAGCTGGCCGGCGAGATCGCCGACGGCTGGCTGGCCGTCTTCTACGCCCCCGAGTTCGCCGACGAGCAGCTCGCCGCCGTGGCCGCCGGGCGGGCGAAGGCCGGCAAGGAGCTGGCCGGCTTCGACGTCGTGCCGTCGGTGCCGGTGGTCGTCGGCGACGACGTCGCCACCTGCGCCGAGCTGGTCCGCTGGTACGCGGCCCTCTACGTCGGCGGGATGGGCAGCCGGCAGCAGAACTTCTACAACCAGCTCGCCACCCGGATGGGCTACGGCGACGCCGCCCGCGAGGTGCAGGACCTCTACCTGGCCAAGCGGCAGCGCGACGCGGCCGCCGCCGTGCCGATGGAGTTCATCGACCGCACCTCGCTGCTCGGCCCCAAGGAGCGCATCGCCGAGCGGCTGCGCGAGTACGCCGCCGCCGGCGTCACCACCCTGTCGGTGACCCTCTTCGTCGCCGACCGCGACAGCGGCGTGCAGACGCTGCGCACCGTCGCCGAGGCCCTCGAGATGTCCGGGGTCGGCGAGTGACCTGGATCGAGGCCATCGTCCTGGGCGTCGTCCAGGGGCTCACGGAGTTCCTCCCGGTCAGCTCGTCGGGGCACCTGCGGATCACCTCGGCGATCTTCTTCGGCCGGGACGCCGGCGCGTCGTTCACCGCCGTCACGCAGCTCGGCACCGAGGCGGCCGTGCTGATCTACTTCGCCAAGGACATCTGGCGGATCACCCGGACCTGGATCGTCGGGCTCTGGGACCGCTCGGTGCGGTCCAGCCTCGACTACCGGATGGGCTGGTACGTCATCGTCGGCTCGATCCCGATCGGGCTGTTCGGCTTCCTGTTCAAGGACCAGATCCGCACCGCCGGGCGCAACCTGTGGGTGGTCGCCACCACGCTGATCGTCTTCGCGTTCGTGCTGGCCTTCGCCGAGTACTGGGGGCGGCAGAGCCGCACCCTGGAGAACTTCCGGATGCGCGACGGCATCGTGATGGGCTTCGCGCAGGCGATGGCGCTGATCCCCGGGGTGTCCCGCTCCGGCGGCACGCTCACCGCCGGCCTGCTGCTCAACCTCACCCGGGAGGCGGCGGCCCGGTACTCGTTCCTGCTCGCCATCCCGGCGGTCGTGATGTCCGGCATCTTCAGCGTCGGCGACGTCTTCGAGCCGTCCGCGCCGGGGACGTCCGCGCCGAGCGGGGCGCAGATGGTGGTGGCCACGCTCATCGCCTTCGTCATCGGCTACGCGGCGATCGCCTGGCTGCTGCGCTACGTCGCCCACCACACCCTGTACGTCTTCGTGCTGTACCGGGTCGCCCTCGGCACCCTCGTGCTCGCCCTCCTGATGACGGGCACGATCGCCGCCACCTAGGTGCAAGGAAGGGCCCCTTGTTAACGCTTCCGGTAGTGGAGGGGCCCCTTCTTAACGTTCCTCGGCTGTCTGGGGGCGGGGATGCCACCGGCCGGGCCCCTGTGATCGGGGCCCGGCCGGTGGCGTTCGTGCTGGTGTCAGCTGTTGTTCCAGTGCTGGGTGACGAGGTCGGCGGCCTGCTGTTCCCACTGGGCGTAGGCGTCGGGGTAGGCGGAGACCTGGACGGTCTGGGCGGCGTCGGTCAGGGCCATGTCCTGCCAGCCGTCGACCTGTCGGAGGCCCTTGAGGAACGCGGTGGTGGCGTACTGGGGGTCGGTGATCTGCTCCGGGGTGCCCCAGCCGCTGGAGGGGCGCTGCTGGAACAGGCCGAGGGAGTCGTGGTCGTTGCGGTCACCCAGGTGGCCCAGGTTCTCCAGCTTCGACTCCTGCAACGCCGTGCCGATCGAGATCACCGCGGCGCGCTCGTCCAGGCCCGCCTTCTTCGTGGCGGCGATGACGGCCTTGACGTTGGCGGTCTGCTCCGGGTCGAGGTCGATGCGCGACTGCGCGCCCTGCACACCGTGCGGGATGAGCTTCCCGGCGTCCACGCCAGCGGCCTTGTCGGCCTTGTCGGCCTGGACGGCGGCGACGGGCCGCGCGTCAACAGTGTCGGTGGTGGCGTGGTTCAGGGGGCCGGCGGCGAGGCCACCGGCGAACGCGAGTCCGGCGATGCCGAGGACGCTCTTACGCAGGATGGTCGTGTTCATGAGGGGTGACTCCAATCCGGGGGTCGGCACACCCACCTGCGCCGGGGAAGGCTCAGGGGTGTGCGAGCACCACGTCGAGGCGCCCGAACAACGAACAAAGGGGGAAAGACGAGGAAGGACCGGGCCGGCTGCCACGTGCGGTACCGCGCCGGGTCCAGGTGTAACGACCGGCGACCCACACCCATTCCCGGCGACCGGCCACCACCCTGGGGGCGGGGGCTGCTGGGCCGGGGGTCTGGCGGGTGCTGCTTCGGTCGTGCGTCAGGTGTAACGCCCCCGACCCCGCCGAGATTCCGGCCCCCGGGTGCCGCCGGCCACCCCACCCCCGGGGCCCGGGCCGGTGCCGGCCTCGACGCCCACGCCCCGCACCCACTCCCCGCCCACCCCACCCACCCCACCGAGTCGGACAATCCGCCCATCCCGGTGGGGGCGTGACGGGATGCCGGGCAGATGGGGGCATCAACGGGACGGGATACCGCCACCTGCCCGACATGAAGTCGATCAACCCAGCCCCGCCGACGGGCCGGGCTGAACTGCCCCGCCAGAGTCAGACAATCCGCCCATCCCGGTGGCGGGGTGAGGGGATGTCGGGCAGGTGGGGGTATCAACGGGGCGGGATGCCCCCACCTGCCCGAGATGGAGTGTCGAGCAACCCCTCGCCCTGTTCCGGTCCGCGCGGCCGCCTAGGGTGGGCAGCGTGGCGACTCTTCTCCTCCTGCGGCACGGCCGCACCACCGCGAACGCCGACGGCGGCCTGGCCGGGCGGCAGCCCGTCGAGCTGGACGACACGGGCCGGGCCCAGGCGACGGCGGCGGGTGAGCGGCTGCGTGGGCTACCCCTCGCGGCGGTGGTGACCAGCCCGCTGATCCGGTGCCGGCAGACCCTGGAACTGGCTCTGCCGCAGGCCGCGCCGACGGTGGACGAGGGGCTGATCGAGTGCGGGTACGGCAGTTGGGAGGGGCAGCCGCTCAAGAAGCTCGCCAAGGAGCCGCTCTGGCCGGTGGTCCAGCAGCACCCCAGCGCCGCCGTCTTCCCCGACGGGGAGGCCATGGCGGCGATGGCGGCCCGCGCCGTGGCCACGGTGCGCTCCTGGGACGCCCGGATCACCGCCGAGCACGGCCCCGAGGCGGTCTGGCTGGCGTGCAGCCACGGCGACGTGATCAAGGCCATCGTCGCGGACGCGCTCGGCGTACACCTGGATCTTTTTCAGCGCATCGTCGCGGACCCGGCGTCGGTCACGGCGATCCGGTACACGCCGCTGCGGCCCTTCCTGCTGCGGCTCAACGATACCGGCGGCGACCTGGCCGGGCTGGTGCCGCCGCCGCGCAAGCGACGGCGGCGGTCCGCGCGGCCGGCGGAGTCGGACGCCGCGGTCGGCGGGGGAGCGGGGGCCGGGCGGTGAGGCCGGCGACGGGCGTCCTCCCCGGCGGGCGGGCCGGGTGGCGCGACCGGCGTGGCGCGGGCGCGCGATTCCGGGTCGGTGGGGTGCGCGACGCTGTGGCGCGCCGGATAGGGTCGTGGGTATGACCCACCAGGTGCACGCCTTCGAGCCGCCGGAGCGGTTCGTCGCCGGGACCGTCGGGCCGCCCGGGGAGCGGACGTTCTTCCTACAGGCCCGCGGCGGAGGCCGGCTGGTCAGCGTCGCGCTGGAGAAGGTCCAGGTGTCGTTGCTCGCCGAGAAGCTGGAGGAGCTGCTCACCGAGGCGCAGCGCCGTTTCGGCGTGCAGCTGCCCGAGGCGGTGGCCTCCGTGGGTGACAACGATCCACTGGACACGCCGGTCGACGAGGAGTTCCGCGTGGGCACCCTCGGGCTGGCCTTCGACGTCGACACCGCGACCGTCGTGATCGAGGCGATCGCCGCCGGTGAGGCGGAGGCCGAGGTCGAGCTGGGCGGCGACGAGGACGAAGACGACGACGAGGACGACGACGAGGAGCCGGACGAGGACCTGGACCGGTTGCGGGTCCGGTTGACCCCCGAGGCGACCCGCGAGTTCATCGAGCGGGCCCGCCGGGTGGTCAACGCCGGCCGTCCGCCCTGCCCGCTCTGCGGCCAGCCGCTGGATCCCGCCGGGCACCTCTGCCCGCGGCACAACGGTTATCACCGGTGACCTCGTCGGAACTCGAACGTCGACAGGACGACGCGGCGACGCTACGGCTGCTCCGTGACGGTGAGCTGACCGTCGAGGGCCGGCTGGTCGACGCGTCGAACGCGACGCTGCTCGGTGCGCTCACGCTCGACGGGGCGAGTGCCCGCTGCGTCTACAAGCCGGTGCGCGGTGAGCGTCCCCTCTGGGACTTCCCGGACGGCACCCTCGCCGGCCGGGAGGTCTCGGCGTACCTGGTCTCCCGGGCCACGGGTTGGGACCTGGTCCCGCCGACGGTGCTGCGCGACGGCCCGTTCGGGCCGGGCTCCTGTCAACTGTGGATCGACGAGCCCGACGACGCCGAGCCGCTGGTCGGCTTCGTGCCGGCGGAGGCGGTGCCGCCGCGCTGGTTCCCGGTCGCGGCGGCCCGGGACGACGACGGCGCCGCGTACGCGCTGGCCCACGCCGACGACCCGCGCCTGGCCCGGCTGGCGGTGCTCGACGCGGTCATCAACAACGCGGACCGCAAGGGCGGCCACGTGCTGCTCGGCGCGGACGACCGGCTCTACGGCGTCGACCACGGGGTGAGCTTCCACGTGGAGGACAAGCTGCGCACCGTGCTCTGGGGCTGGGCCGGCCGGGAGCTGCCGCCGGACGCGCTGGAGATGCTCGCCGACCTGGCGGTCCGGCTCGGCGGGGAGCTGGGTGAGGAGCTCGCCGAGCATCTGACGATCCGCGAGGTCGCCGAGCTGACGGCACGGGTGGGACGGTTGCGCGACGGCGGCCGGTTCCCCCAGCCGCCGCAGGACTGGCCGGCGATGCCCTGGCCGCCGATGTAGCCGTCGCCCGGCCGCCCGAGGCAGCCGTGGGTCGGCCCCTGGCCGGCCGAGTAGCCGTGGGTCGGCCCGGGTGGGCCGGCGGTCCGCCTCCGGGGCCCCTCGGCCGTCGGTGGCGCGCCTCGCGCCGCCCACCAGGGACGTGAGCGGTTGTCGCGTTGGTCACCCGTGGGGCGGGTCCGGCGCGCGGGGCGGCTGGCTAGGCTGACGGTCATGGAGTCTTGGACGGGACATGAGGTGCCACGGCTGCCCGGCAGGGGCGGCCCGCTGACATTGTTCGACTCGGCGCGACGCGGTGCCCATCCCAGCCGGCCCGGCGACGTGGCCACCATGTACGTCTGCGGCATCACCCCGTACGATGCCACGCACCTCGGCCACGCCGCCACCATGATCACTTTCGATCTGGTGCAGCGGATGTGGCTCGACGCGGGCCTGACGGTGCGCTACGTGCAGAACGTCACCGACATCGACGATCCGCTGCTGGAGCGGGCCGAGCGCGACGGCGAGGACTGGAAGGTCCTGGCGATGCGGGAGACCGCGCTGTTCCGCGAGGACATGGAGGCGCTGCGGATGATCCCGCCGGCGCACTACGTCGGCGCGGTCGAGTCGATCCCCGACATCGCCGACAAGGTCCTCACCCTGCTCAAGGACGGTGCCGCGTACCGGCTCGACGACGGCACCGGGGACGTCTACTTCGACGTCGCCGCCGCGCCGGAGTTCGGCTACGAGTCCAACCTGTCCCGCGCCGAGATGCTGGAGATCTTCCCCGAGCGCGGGGGTGACCCGGAGCGGGCCGGCAAGCGCGACCCCCTGGACCCGCTGCTGTGGCGGGGCGCCCGCGAGGGCGAGCCGTCCTGGCCCGGCGGCGACCTCGGCCCGGGCCGGCCCGGCTGGCACATCGAGTGCGCGGTGATCGCGCTGAACCTGCTCGGCGAGTCGATCGACGTGCAGGGCGGCGGCAACGACCTGCTCTTCCCGCACCACGAGTGTTCCGCCGCGCACGCCGAGCGGCTCACCGGCCGGTCGCCGTTCGCGACCCACTACGTGCACGCCGGCATGATCGGCCTGAACGGCGAGAAGATGTCGAAGTCCAAGGGCAACCTGGTCTTCGTCTCCCGGCTGCGGGCCGACCTGGTGGACCCGATGGCGGTCCGGCTCGGGCTGATGGCCGGCCACTACCGCGCCGACCGCACCTGGACCGACGGGCTGCTCGCCGCCGCCGAGGAGCGCCTGGCCCGCTGGCGGCGGGCCGCCGCCGCGCCGTCCGGGCCGTCCGGCGAGGACTTCCTGGCGGGGGTACGCGAGCGCCTCGGCGACGACCTGGACACCCCGGGCGCGCTCGCGCTCGCCGACGACTGGGCGGAGCGTGCCCTCGCCGGCACGGGCACGGACCCCGAGGCCCCGGCCCTCTTCGCCGCGACCGTCGACGCCCTCCTCGGCATCCGCCTCTAACCCACCCGAACCGCCACCCCCAGTCGCCCCACCCTCCTGCCCCGGTGATCAAGAGAAACGCGTCAGAGTCGATCTCCACGGTGCCGCAAACCTCTTGATCACCGGGGCGGGGCCGGAGGGGGAGGCGCGGGGATCGGGCAGGGGAGGGGCAGGGGGCTAGCCCAGGATCAGGCCCGGGTCCGGGTCGGGGGTCGGGGTGGGGGCCGGGATCTTGTATTCCTCGGTGAGCGTCGTCATCGGGCCGGGCCAGGTGGCCTGGGCGACCTCGATGGGCTTGCGCCGGGCGTCGTAGGCGACGTGCAGCAGGTGCAGCACGGGGGTGTCGGGGCGGATCTGGAGGGTCTCCGCCTCCTCGCGGCTGGGCTGGCGGGCGGTGATGGTGTCGGTGGCGGTGACGTACTGCCGGCCGGTGGCCTCCTCCGCCTCCTGGTAGAGGGGCCGGCCGAACGCCTCTCCCCGTTCCAGGGTGGTGCCGGCGGTGTCGGCCGGGAGGAACCAGGAGGCGCCCACCTCGACGGGGGAGTCCTCGGTGCGGACGAGGTGGCGGCGGCAGAGCAGCTCGGTGCCGTCGGCGACGCCGAACGCGTCGGCCACCTCGGGCGGGGCGGGGGCGCGGCCGACGGAGACGAGCTGCTGACGGTACCGGGCGGCAAGGTCCGTGTGGTAGCCGCGGAACCCGCCGTACCGGCCCCGGGAGAGGCGGTTGAGCCGGCGTCGGGTGCCCCTGACGTACGTGCCGGAGCCGGGCTTGGTGATCAGGATGCCCTCGACCCGCAGCTGGTCGACGGCGCGCTGCACGGTCTGCTTGGCGACGCCGAACATCTCGGCGATGGCCGGGATGGACGGGAGGCGCTCGCCCGGCCCCCAGTCGCCGCGGCGCACCTGGGCCTTGAGCTGCGCGGCGATCTGCCGGTGCGGGAACTCGGCGGCACCCGGGTTGATCTGCATGGCTCCTCCTGGAGATCACAGCTAGGTTCCTAGGATGCCCTACGGGGTGTGAGCGCGCCACCCCGAACCCGCGAAAGCCCCCGGACCAGGCGGTCCGGGGGCTTTCGGAGTGGATCCGGCTACCAGGAGCCGGCGGTCGGGCCGGCGGAACCACCGCGCCGGCGCAGGTACTTCTCGAACTCCTGGGCGATCTCGTCCCCGGTCAGCGGGGTGATACCCGCGTCGCCGACGCGTTCCTCCAGCTCACGCACGTACTCGCCGAGCTCGGCGTCCTGCTCGGCGGCCCCGCGCACCCGCTGTTCCCACTCCGCCGCCTCCTCCGCCAGGTCGGCCATCGGCACCGGCAGGTCGAGCACCTCCTCGACTCGGTGCAGCAGCGCGAGGGTGGCCTTGGGGCACGGCGGGTTGTTCGCGTAGTGCGGCACGTGCACCCAGAACGACACGGCGTCGACCTCGGCGCGGGTGCAGGCGTCGTGCAGCACCCCGACGATGCCGGTGGGGCCGTCGTAGCGGGTGGGGGTGAGCTGGTAGCGGCGGGCGGCCTCCGCGTCGGAGGCGCTGCCGCTGATCGGCAGGGGCCGGGTGTACGGCACGTCGGCCAGCAGCGCGCCGAGCAGCACCACCCGTTCGACCTCCAGGCTGTGGCAGATCTCCAGCACCTGTTCGCAGAACGTGCGCCAGCGCATGCTCGGCTCGATGCCCCGGATCAGCACCACGTCCCGCTCGGTGCCCTCCGGGCTGGCCACCATGAACCGGGTGGTGGGCCACTCGACCCGGCGGGTCTCGCCGTCGGCCATCGTGATCGTCGGCCGGCTGACCTGGAAGTCGTAGAAGTCCTCCGGGTCCAGCTCGGTGACCTGCCGCGCCTGCCAGACCTGCTCCAGGTGCTCGACTGCCGCGGTGGAGGCGTCCGCGGCGTCGTTCCAGCCCTCGAACGCGGCGATGGCCACGGGGGACCGCAGCACCGGCAGTCCGTCGAACTCGGTCATGCCGTCACCTCACCCTGTCGTCGGCGGGCGGTCCCGGGCTGCGGCCCGGTCGTCCGCCTGCCGGGCCCGGTGACGTCCCTGATGTCCTTCACGTCCGTCAGCCTACGTGTCGGGGCCGGATGCGGCCCGTCGGCCGCGCCGGTCCGGCCCGTGGGCCCCGGTGCGCGGCGGCCCGCCCCCGCCCCCGGATCCGCGCACTACCCTGAGTGGCGTGCGGACTTCGCTGCTGGACGTGCTGGCGGAGCGGGTCCTCGTCGCCGACGGCGCGATGGGGACGATGCTCCAGGCGGCCGAGCTGACCCTGGACGACTTCGAGGGGCACGAGGGTTGCAACGAGATCCTCAACGTCACCCGCCCGGACGTGATCCGTGGGGTGCACGACGCCTACCTCGCGGCGGGCGCGGACTGCGTCGAGACCAACACCTTCGGCGCGAACCTCGCCAACCTGAGCGAGTACGGCCTCCAGCACCGGATCGGGGAGCTGTCCGAGGCCGGCGCGCGGATCGCCCGGGAGGCCGCCGACGCGTGGGGCGCCGCCGGGTGGCCCCGGTTCGTGCTCGGGGCGATCGGCCCCGGCACGAAGCTGCCCACCCTCGGGCACGCCGCGTACGCGACGCTGCGCGATGCGTACCAGCAGAACGCGGCGGGCCTGCTCGCCGGTGGTGTGGACGCGTTGATCGTCGAGACCTGCCAGGACCTGCTCCAGGTGAAGGCGGCCGTCGTCGGGTCCCGGCGGGCGATGGCCGAGGCCGGGCGGCGCGTGCCGCTGATCTGCCACGTGACCGTGGAGACCACCGGCACGATGCTGCTGGGCAGCGAGATCGGCGCGGCGCTGACAGCCCTGGAGCCGCTGGGCATCGACCTGATCGGGCTGAACTGCGCGACGGGCCCGGCGGAGATGACCGAGCACCTGCGCTACCTGTCCCGGCACGCCCGGGTGCCGCTGTCGGTGATGCCGAACGCCGGCCTGCCGCAGCTCACCGCCGACGGCGCGGTCTACCCGCTGACCCCGGTGGAGCTGGCCGACGCGCTGGAGCGGTTCGTCGCCGAGTACGGGGTGTCGCTGGTCGGCGGGTGCTGCGGGACGACGCCGGAGCACATCCGGCTGGTCGCCGAGCGGCTGCGCGGGGCGCGGCCGAGCGTCCGCGAGCCGCGCCCCGAGGCCGGCGTCTCCTCGATCTACCACCACGTGCCGTTCGCGCAGGACGCCAGCGTCCTGATGGTGGGGGAGCGGACCAACGCCAACGGGTCGAGGGCGTTCCGGGAGGCGATGCTGGCCGGCGACTGGCAGGCGTGCGTGGAGATCGCCCGCAGCCAGGCCCGGGACGGCTCGCACCTGCTGGACCTGTGCGTGGACTACGTGGGCCGCGACGGCACCCGGGACATGCGGGAGCTGGCGGGGCGGTTCGCCACCGCGTCCACGCTGCCGGTCATGCTGGACTCGACCGAGCCGGCGGTGATCGAGGCCGGGCTGGAGATGCTCGGCGGGCGGTGCGTGGTCAACTCGGTCAACTTCGAGGACGGCGACGGGCCGGGTTCCCGCTACGCCCGGGTGATGCCGGTGGTCGTCGAGCACGGCGCGGCGGTGGTGGCGCTGCTCATCGACGAGGAGGGGCAGGCCCGGACGGCCGAGTGGAAGGTGCGGGTCGCGCAGCGGCTGATCGAGGACCTGACCGGCCGGTGGGGGCTGCGCCGGTCCGACATCCTGATCGACGCGTTGACGTTCCCGATCGCCACCGGTCAGGAGGAGACCCGCCGCGACGGCGTCGAGACGATCGAGGCGATCCGGGAGATCGCGCGGCGCTGGCCGGGGGTCAACTTCACCCTCGGCGTGTCGAACGTGTCGTTCGGGCTGAACCCGGCGGCCCGGCAGGTGCTCAACTCGGTCTTCCTGCACGAGTGCGTACGGGCGGGGCTGACGTCGGCGATCGTGCACGCCAGCAAGATCCTGCCGATGTCGAAGATCCCCGACGAGCAGCGCGAGGCCGCCCTGGACCTGGTGTACGACCGGCGGCGCGCCGGCCACGACCCGGTGCAGCGGTTCATCGAGGTCTTCGAGGGGGTGGACGCCTCGTCGGCGCGGGCCACCCGGGCGGAGGAGCTGGCGGCGCTGCCGCTGGACGAGCGGCTGCGGCGGCGGATCGTCGACGGTGAACGCAACGGCCTGGAGGCCGACCTCGACGCGGCGATGGCGGAGGGCCGGTCACCGCTGTCGATCATCAACGACCTGTTGCTGGACGGCATGCGGGTGGTCGGGGAGCTGTTCGGCTCGGGCCAGATGCAGCTTCCGTTCGTGCTCCAGTCGGCCGAGGTGATGAAGACGGCGGTGGCCTACCTGGAGCCGCACATGGAGAAGGCCGACGACGGCGGCAAGGGCCGGATCGTGCTGGCCACGGTCAAGGGCGACGTGCACGACATCGGCAAGAACCTGGTCGACATCATCCTGTCCAACAACGGCTACGAGGTGGTCAACATCGGCATCAAGCAGCCGATCTCGGCGATCCTCGACGCGGCCGAGCAGCACCGGGCCGACGCGATCGGCATGTCGGGGCTGCTGGTCAAGAGCACGGTGGTCATGAAGGAGAACCTGGCCGAGATGGCCGAGCGCGGGGTGGCGCAGCGCTGGCCGGTGCTGCTCGGCGGGGCGGCGCTGACCCGGGCGTACGTGGAGGACGACCTGCGGGCGGCGTTCCCCGGCCAGGTGCACTACGCCCGGGACGCGTTCGAGGGGCTGTCGCTGATGGACCGGGTGATGACGGCCAGGCGGGGCGGCGCGCCGGTGGTGGACCCGCAGCGGGAGGCGGCCCTGGCGGCGCGGCGGCAGCGCCGGGAGCGGCAGCGGACGATGGTCGGTGACGTGCTGCCGGGGTTGGACGACGCGTCGGTGCGTTCCGACGTGGCGGTCGACGTGGAGGTGCCGACGCCGCCGTTCTTCGGCACGCGGGTGGTGCGGGGCGTGCCGCTGGCGGACTATGCGGCGTTGCTGGACGAGCGGGCGACGTTCCTGGGGCAGTGGGGGCTGCGGGGCGCGCGGGGCGGGAAGGGCCCGTCGTACGAGGAGCTGGTGGAGACCGAGGGGCGGCCCCGGCTGCGCTACTGGCTGGACCGGCTGACCGCCGACAAGGTCCTGGAGGCGGCCGTGGTGTACGGCTACTTCCCGGCGTACTCGGAGGGCAACGACCTGGTGGTGCTCGGCGAGGACGGGCGCACCGAGCGGGCCCGGTTCTCGTTCCCCCGGCAGCGGCAGGAGCGGCGGTTGTGCCTGGCCGACTTCTTCCGGCCGCGCGGCGACGGCCCGGACGTGGTGGCGTTGCAGTTGGTGACGGTCGGGCAGCCGATCAGCGACTACACGGCGAAGATGTTCGCCGGCAACTCCTACCGGGACTATCTGGAGGTGCACGGCCTGTCGGTGCAGCTCACCGAGGCCCTGGCGGAGTACTGGCACCGGCGGATCCGTGCGGAGCTGACGCTGCCGGGCGGCCGTACGGTGGCCGACGACGACCCGGCGGACCTGGCGGGCCTGCTGCGCACCGACTACCGGGGCTGCCGGTACGCGTTCGGCTACCCGGCCTGCCCGGACCTGGAGGACCGGGCGAAGATCGTGGACCTGCTGGGCGCCCAGCGGATCGGGGTGGAGTTGTCGGAGGAGTTCCAGCTCGTGCCGGAGCAGGCGACGGACGCGATCGTGGTGCACCACCCGGAGGCGAACTACTTCAACGCGAAGTGATCGCGTCGCGGGTCGGGGCGGGGCGCGGCCGGAGTGTCCTGCGCCGCCGGGGCCTTCCTACCCCGCGTCCGTCCCGGCGACCCCGGCCGGGGTCCCGTCGGTGAAGTAGGGTTCGGCCGCCTCCAGCCGGGGCGTCCGCACCCCGAGCCTGCGCGCTTCGGCCAGCGTGTCGCGGCAGATGGCGCGCAGCTCCTCAGGGTTGGCGTGGGCCGACGTGACCCGGCGCATCGGTGGGAACCAGGCGAGCAGCCAGGCGAGCGCCGGGGCGGCCAGCCAGAGGGGCGCGGTGAACGGCAGCAGCTCGGCCCGGTGCCGCCGCAGCTCGACGCCGCGCGCCTCGACCAGCGGCAGCAGCTCGCGGATGGCGAGGATCGCCTCGTGTACGTCGCGGCGCGTCATCGTGGACAGCGAGCCGCGCCGCAGGCTCTGCGTGTGCAGGCCCGCGTTCTGCACGAAGTGGATCGCCAGCCAGCCCCGGAAGTCGGGATTCTCCTTGATCCGGAGCCCCGCCCCGCGCAACAGTTCGCGCACGGCCTGCTCGCGCGCGGTCGGCGGTCGGCCGAGGGTGCCGAGAAAGACCACGGGCAGCAGCGCTCCGCGCAGCACCCCGTCGTCGCCGAACCCGCCGCCGGCCCCGGGGAAGCCCCAGGCCACCTGCTCCGCGGGGAGCGCCGCGATCGCGGTCGGCGGCTCGACCCACAGGTTGTTGAAGACGAGCACCGTGGCCCCGCCCACGCGTGGCCCGAGGAAGGCTGCGGCCTCCGCGAAGTTGTAGTGCTGCACGCTCAGCACGATCAGGTCGAAGTCGTGGTCCGGCTCCAGGGACTCGCGGTAGCGCACCGGCCACTTCTCGGTGACCCGCTTGCCCCACGGCAGGCGTCGCGCGTCGAGCAGATCAAGGTCGATCGCCTCCCCGTACGCCGCCGCCCGCCCCGGCCGGACGTAGAACTCGACCTGGTGCCCGGCCCGTTCCAGGGCCCACCCGTAGACGGCGCTGATGACGCCCCGGCCGAACATCAAGATCTTCACGCGTCACTCCGTACGCTACAATTGGAGACCATCTCCACTTCCAAAATATGGAGACCGTCTCCACTTGTCAACGGGGGGCCGCACGTGACCGACGCCAAGCCGCTGCGCGCCGACGCCCGCCGCAACCGCGACGCCCTGCTCGCCAAGGCGCGGGAACTCTTCGCCGACAACGGCTTCGACCTGCGCTTCGACGACTTCGCCAAGCTGGCCGGCGTGGGCACCGGCACGCTCTACCGCCACTTCCCGACCCGGGAAGCCCTCGCCGAGGCGGTCTACCGCGAGGAGCTCGCCGCCCTGTGCGACCGGGCCCGCACCCTGCGTGCCACCGTCCCGGCCGACGAGGCGCTGGAGTCCTTCCTGCGCGGGCTCGTCGCCCACCTGCACGCCCATCAGGGCCTCGCCCGCACCCTCGCGGTGCTCATGGCCACCCGCGCGGAGGCGATGGCCGAGGGCGCCCAGGCCCTGCACCGGGTCGTCGCCGACCTGCTGGCCTCCGCCGTCGAGGCGGGAACCATGCGCGCCGACGTGAGCGCCGGCGCCGTCATGATCGCCCTCCAGGGCATCTGCGCGGCGTACGACCACCCGGACTTCCGCGCCGACGCGGACCAGGTCGTCACCCTCGTCCTCGCGGGCCTCCGCCACCCCGCGCCCGCGCCATGAGCGACGCCGCCCGGCACCGCCCCTGATTGACCGCGACGGGAGCGACAGTGGCGGTTGGCCGCCGACGTGAAGCTCCGCCGGGTAACACTGCGGTCAGTGCGTTCGAGTGTACCGTCCGAAATGGCCGCTGGTTGATGCCAGCGGGCATGCCGGTCAGCCCTCGACCTGGGAGTGTCGCTGATGCCCCGTCGTCCCATACCCGTCGATCCGTCGATCGGTGATCGCATCCGGATCCGTCGCGAGCTGCGCGGTTGGAGCATCCGGCATGCCGCCAGCCGTGCCGGCATCTCCCATACATCGTGGTCGCGGATCGAGCGTGGCCAGCAGCGCACCGATCGGTACATGGTGGTGGACCTTGCTGCGGCGCTGGAGTGCTCGGTGGTCGATCTGACCGGGCAGGCGTACACGCCGGCCGATCGGCAGCTCGATGCGGCGCGGATCGATGCCGAACGGGTGTGGCGGATCATGATGGACACGCCGATGGCGGGCAGGCGGGAGCTGCCAGCCACCGTCGAGCAGGTGCGTCGGGAGGCAGGGCTCGTGCGCGCCCTGTACGGGCGGTGTGACTACGCGGGTGCCCTGCGCAGGCTTGTCGACTTGGTGCCGGCGATGCATGGCCTGACCGATCGGCGGGCGGCGTTGGCGGAGATGGTGCCGGTCTACGGGGTTGCGATGGGTTCCCTGCTCAACGTCGGCTATCCGGCTCACGCGTGGCTCGCGGCGGAACGCTGTGCGGAGGCGGCGGGACTGCTGGACGATCCGGTGGCGGCAGGGGTGGCGGCGGCCAATCGGGCGCGGGTTTCGGCCTACTCCGGCGCGTACGGGCCGGCGCGGGCGTGGTGCGACGCGGCGGGTGCCGACCTGGCGGGCAGCGGGGCGGACGGGGCCCTGGACGTGCTCGGATTCCTGCATCTCGCGCGGGCCCATCACCTTGCCGGCCTGCGTGACCGGGCGGGCGCGGAGGAGCACCTCGCCGAGGCGGCGCGGATCGCCGCGCACACGGGGGAGACCGAGAGCTGGGATCTTGCCTGGGGCCCACGCAACGTGGCGCTGTGGCGGATGGCGTTTCAGCTCGACACGGGCCGACCGGAGGAGGCGATCCGGACGGTCGCCGGTGTGGACGTGAACGGCCTGCCGGCGGTACGGCAGGTGTACTTCTGGCTGGACATGAGCCGGGCCGCAGAGGCGGTCGGGCGGGGCCGGGACGCGGTGCGGATGCTGCTCGCGGCGGAACGAGTCGGTCCGCAGCACGCGCGTTCGTCGACGTCGGCGCGGGAGACGGCCCGGGCGTTGCTGCGCCGGGGCGCTGCCTCGCCGGAACTGCGGGGCCTGTGTGAGCGGATGAGCATGACCGTGCAGTAGCCGTCCGGTAGTGGTGCGTAGGCGTTCCAGCGACCGCATGTGCTGTCCGTAGCGTTCTGATCACGGCTGCGGCTGCTTCGATCTGACTGCCGCCGTGGCCTTGAGCCGGCGCGGCGGTGGCGGTCCTTCCCGGAAACCCCGCCGCGCCCCTTCCCGAAGGGTTGCAGATGGGCGGCACGCAGCGCGATGCAGGGCCGAGCCGGGGCGAGCAGGCGGAAGCGGACGAACGGGAGGCGGCAAGACAGCGGATCCTCGCACAGGCCGAGGCCGAACGGATACCGGTCGAGGAGACGACCCGAGCGGTGCCGGATCGGCGGTGGCGTCGTGGACAACGGTGAACCGCCCATAGGCCGCCGGGTGGCGCAGTGGCGGGCGCGGCGGCGGATGACGCAGCAGATGCTCGCCGACCGGTTGGGTAAGTCCAAGAGCTGGGTGGACAAGGTCGAACGTGGCGTTCGCGCCTTGGACAGGTTCTCCGTCATCCAGGACGTCGCCGAGGTGCTGCGGGTGGACGCTGCGGTGCTGCTGGGCGGTGACGTGCGGCCGGCGGGGACAGCCGGAACCGAGGGCGTGCAGGGAGTCCGGGCGGCGCTCGCCTGCCACGACATCCGTGCGACCGGGCCTGAGGTGTGGCCGGTAGGGTCGACGGGCGAGTTGCACCGGCGGGTGGAGCACGCGTGGCTGACATATCAGCACGCGCACTACCCGCAGTTGATGCGGCTGGTGCCTGCCCTGCTCGTCGACGCCAGTTCCGCGCACGCCGCCGGTGGCGAGGGCGACGTGGCGGGCCTGCTGAGGCAGGTCTATCAGATTGTCGCCTTGCTGCTGGTAAAGCTTGGTGAGCCGGACATGGCGTGGCTCGCGGCTGACCGAGCGATGGCTCTGTCCACCGGCGACCCGGTGTGGACGGCGGTGGCGGCGGTGCCGCTCGGTCAGGCGTTGCGTGCGTCAGGGCAGGGTCGGGTGGCTGTGGCAGCGACGACCGTCGCCGCCCATCGGATCGCGCCGAGCGTGCCGCACGACGCCCTGCCGCAGGAACTGGCGGTGTGCGGCACTCTGCTGGTCGAGGCGGCTCTCGCCGCCGCCACCTGCGCCGACCACCGCAGCGTGACGGAACTACTCGACCAGGCCGCCGACATCGCCGAGCGGGTTGACGACGGCCAGGACCAGCACCGCACCGGCTTCGGGGCGGCGGCGGTGCGGGTGGCGCGGGTCGCGGCGGCCGTCGAACTCGGCGACGGCGGCGGGGCGGTCGTCCAGCATGCGCAGACGGTCAGGCTGCACGGATGGCGGCGGCTGCCTGTCGAGCACCGGGCCGCCTACCTGGTCGACGTCGCGCGGGCGTACCTCCAGGTCGGTGACCTGCTGGGGGCGGGCCGCGCCCTGGTCGAGGCGGACCGGATCGCGCCGGCCGAGGTCCGGGTGCGGCCGTCGGCGCGTACGGTGATCGCCGAGGTGGCTCGGGGCGGCCCGGCGCCGGCCGGCGTCGCGCACCTGGCCACGGTGATCGGCCTGATCCGATGACCGCGCCGTTCCTGTCCCTGGCGCAGATCCGCAACCGGCTGATCCTCACCGCCCGCTGGGTCCTGCGCGACCACCGCCCCGGGCTCGACGGGCGCTGCCCGGTCTGCCGCACGGCGGGCTGCCCGGCGGCGACCGCCGCCCGCGACGTTCTGCGCGCCGCCACGGAACTGCGCCTGTGGAGTACCACAGCCCAGCCCACCGCACCCGATCGGAACGATCCCGGCTGGCCGCTGCGGAGCGGGTGAGCGTGCCGCGGGGTGTCTCGGCGGCCGGTAGGGTGCGGCCGTGACGGACGGGTGGACGTGGGACGAGTCCTTGTTCGCGGGCGCCTCCGCGCACTACGAGCGGGGCCGCCTGCCCTACGCGGCGGGATTCGTGGCGGCGCTGGCCGACGAGCTGGGGCTCGACGGGTCGGGGCGGCTGCTGGACGTGGGCTGCGGCCCGGGGACGGTGACCGTGCCGCTGGCGGGCTGGTTCGCCGAGGCGGTGGGCGTGGACCCCGACGCCGGGATGCTGGCCCGGGCGCGGCTGCGGGCCGCGCGCGACGGCGTGGGCAACATCCGGTGGGTACGGGCGCGGGCCGAGGACCTGCCCGCCGGGCTGGGCGTGTTCCGGGTGGTGGTGTTCGCGCAGTCGTTCCACTGGACGGTGCAGGACGCCGTCGCCGCCACGGTGCGGGGGATGCTGCCGCCGGGCGGGGCGTTCGTGCACGTCGGCGAGGTCACGGAGCCGTCATCGACGCAGGGGCTGCCGCATCCGACGCCCCCGTACGACGGGATCGCCGACCTGGTGCGCCGCTGGCTCGGGCCGGTGCGGCGGGCCGGTCGGGGGTTCCTGCCGGGCGGGACGCCGGGCGGCGAGGCGCAGGTCCTGGCCGGGGCGGGCTTCGCGGGCCCGACGCGGCTGCGGGTGCCCTCCGGCGTGGTGGCGCGGCGGTCGGTCGACGACGTCGTGGCGTGGGTGCACTCGCGGTCGGACGGGGCCCCGCACCTGTTCGGGACGCGGCTGGCGGAGTTCGACGCCGAGCTGCGCGCCCTGCTCCTCGCGTCGTCGCCCGGCGGATGGTTCGCCGAGCGGGTGCCCGACACGGAGGTGCGGATCTGGCGTACCCCCCGGGCCTGAGTGGCGGGGTCCGGCCGGGTGGCGTGCCGCCGGCCGGCACGGGGGCCGGCCGGCGGCACGCGGCGGGGCGGGCCGGTCAGCCGGCCGCGACGGACGCGGCGGCGGCCACCTGCACCAGCGGCCCCTGCACCAGTGGGCCCTGCACCGAGCCGCCGATGCGGTGGGTCTCGGCGAGGAGGTGGGCGCGCCAGCGCCGCCACAGCGGGGTCATCCGGGAGGTCAGCCAGACGACGTCGACGGCGTCGTCGGGCAGAACGGTGCGGATGCCGAGGGCGTGGCGGGCCGGGCGCGCCGGGTCGTCGGGGAGCTTGGCGAGCAGCGTCTCGTCGTAGTCGAACAGGTGGGCGGGCGGGAAGCCGGGCGGCAGCTCGCCGCCGCAGCCGAACACGGCGATCCGGGCGCCGGGCGGCACGGTGTCGCGCAGCCGGGCCAGTTCGGCCGTGACGTCGAGGGCGCGGACCCGGTTGACGGCGCGGCGGATGGCGGGCAGTTCCTGGCGCAGGTGCCAGGCGCGGGTGTCCTCCAGTTGGGGCAGGTGCCGGGCGAACCAGGCCCAGAGCAGCTCCAGCACCGGCTCGGGGTGCTTGCGCAGGATGGTCAGGACGTTGCTGGGGTTGTCGCCGGTGTCGCCGGTGGCCTCCCGGGGGTGGGGGCTGTCCACCGCCCACGCCTCGCGGCTGACCTCGAAGGCGAGTCCGTGGCGGTCCAGGCGCAGGCCGAGTTCGATGTCCTCGCCGCCCCAGGAGCGGAAGTCCTCGTCGAAGCCGCCGACGGCGTGGAAGCCCGCCGCCGGCACGGAGCAGTTGAGCGACCAGAACAGCTGCCAGGCCAGGGGCACCCGGGACAGGTCGAAGGCGGTGCTGGCGAAGGTGGCGTGCCGGCCGTCCTGGAAGGAGGGCAGCGCGCCGAACGCGCGGACGATCTCCTCGGGGCTGCGGTCGCGGGTCGCGGCCTCCAGCCCGGGGAGCGGATCGCCGGGCTGGTAGCCGAAGGTGTAGCCGAGGACGGCGCGGGGCGGCCCGGGCCGGGCGTGGGCGGCGAGGTGGGCGGCGAGGAAGTCGGGGCCGGGCAGCACGCCGGTGTCGACGAACGCGAGGACGTCGCCGGTGGCCAGCCGGGCGCCGGCGTTGCGGGCGGCGGCGGCGCGGAAGCCGAGGTCGGGCTGGAAGTGGTAGCGCAGGCGCAGCCGGTCGGCGAACGCGTCGACGGTCTGCCGGGTGTCGTCGGTGGAGCCGTCGTCGGCGACGACGACCTCGTACCGCTCGGCGGGCATCCGTTGGCCGGCGAGCGCGGTCAGGGTGCCGCGCAGCAGGGGCGCACGGTTGTAGGTGGGGACGATGACGGAGATCAGTGGCGTTGCGGCGCCAGATGACATGGTGTGACTCCGGTACTCGGGGGCGTCACAACCTATCGACCGTTGACTGAGTCGCGCATCAGTCGTGAGGCTTGTTCATCTCCTGCTTACGGAGCGCGGGAAGCCCTTACCCGAGTCACATTCCCGTATTGTCGGGCATCATTGTCGGGTATCGGCCGTGACCGAAACAGCCCAGCCGCGACGAGCCGACGCGGGAGCGGGGCGCGTCCCGAACTGTGGGCGATGATCGTGATTTCTGGCAGGGTTGACACCATGCCGGCCCTCCTGCGTTCCCGTGTCACCGACTGGACCCTCACCGTGCCCGTGCTGGCCGTGGTGATCCTGGCTCTGACCTGGGGCAGGGAGCTGCCCCCGCTGGTCGTGGGGGTGGTCGCGACGTTCCTCGCCGGGGCGGTGCTCGCCGCCGTGCACCACGCGGAGGTGGTCGCCCACAAGGTGGGCGAGCCCTTCGGCTCGCTGGTCCTCGCCGTCGCGGTCACGGTGATCGAGGTGGCCCTGATCGTCACCCTGATGATCAGCGGCGGGGACAAGACGGTGTCGCTGGCCCGGGACACGGTCTTCGCCGCCGTCATGATCACCTGCAACGGCATCCTCGGCCTGTCCCTGCTGCTCGGGGCGCTACGCCGCCGGGTGGCGGTGTTCAACCCCGAGGGCACCGGCGGGGCCCTGGCCACCGTGGCCACCCTGGCCACGCTCAGCCTGGTCGTGCCGACCTTCACCACCAGCCGGCCCGGCCCCGAGTTCTCCACCCCGCAGCTCGTCTTCGCCGCCGTGGCGTCGCTCGCCCTGTACGGGCTGTTCGTGCTGGTGCAGACCGGCCGGCACCGCGACTACTTCCTGCCGGTCACCTCCGACGGGACCGTCGCCGACGCCGACGGCGACGGACACGCCGACCCGCCGTCGACCGGCGCCGCCCTGGCCAGCCTGGTCATGCTGCTGGTGGCGCTGATCGCCGTGGTGGGCCTCGCGAAGATGGTGTCCCCGGCGATCGAGGCCGGGGTCTCGGCGGCGAACCTGCCGCAGGCGTTCGTCGGTGTGGTGATCGCGCTGCTGGTGCTGCTGCCCGAGACCCTCGCGGCGGCCCGCGCCGCCCGCCGCGACCGGGTGCAGATCAGCCTCAACCTGGCCCTCGGTTCGGCCATGGCCAGCATCGGCCTGACCATCCCCGCCATCGCCATCGCCTCGATCTGGCTCGACGGGCCGCTGCTGCTCGGGCTCGGCGGCACCCAGCTGACCCTGCTGGCGCTGACCGTCGTCACCGGCGTGCTGACCGTGGTGCCGGGCCGGGCCACCCTGTTGCAGGGCGGCGTGCACCTGGTCCTGCTGGCCGCGTTCGTCTTCCTCGCCGCCAGTCCCTGACTCCTCGCCGCCACCCCTGCGGGCCGCGCGCCGGCCCGGCGCGGCCCGGCCCACGGGTGCGGCCCCGGTCGACCGCGATCGGGGATGGTCACCGTGTCGCCGGCCGGGCATGATCGACAGGGAGCCGGGGTAGTGGACCGGTGGGACGAGCCCGGGAGGCACTGTGACGGCACGGTCGGGACGTCGACCCGGCGGCCCGCTGGCCGGTCTGCTGGCGGCGCTGGTGCTGGCCAGCGGCTGCGTGGTCGGCGGGGTGAACGAGGGCGCGCCGCAGCAACCCCTGCCCCGGTCGACCCGCCAGCCCAGCTCGCCCCAGGGGGAGCAGACCCGCGCCGACGGCACCACCAGCGTGGCCGAGTTCGAGGAGGACATGGCCGTCGCGGTGGACAAGGCCGAGATCTACTGGACCGCGCAGTTCCGGGCGTCGGGCCGACGGTTCCAGCCGGTCCGGCGGGTCGTGCCCTACCAGCGGGAGGGCGAGGTCTCCTGCGCCGGGCAGGCCCTGCCCCGCAACAACGCCGTGTACTGCTCGGCGGGCGACTTCATCGCCTACGACGTCCGCTGGTCGGTCGCGGCGTTCCGGCAGGTCGGCGACGCGTTCCTCTACTACCTGCTCGGCCACGAGTACGCCCACGGCATCCAGGTGCGGCTCGGCCTCCGTGCCCAGTTCACCATCCAGCAGGAGTTGCAGGCCGACTGCCTGGCCGGGGCGTACATCGGCGGCTCGATCGAGGCCGGTGAGCTGCGGCTGGAGGACGGCGACCTCGACGAGTTCCGGGAGGGGCTGCTCGCCGTCGGCGACGACCCCGACCAGCCGTGGTTCGCCGAGGGCGCGCACGGCACCGCCGAGCAACGCACCGACCACTTCTTCCGGGGCTACGAGCAGGGCCTCGCGGCCTGCAACCTGGGTTGAGGGCGGGCGGGGAGCCGGGCCGACGGCGTCCCCGGCGGGGACCGGGTCCCGGCGGCGACCGGGCCGACGCAGGTCAGGGCGGGGACCGGGTCTCGGCCGGGGCGGGCCGGCTGCAAGGATCGGGTCGACCCCGCGACGCCTGGAGGACCCCCTGAGCAGCCACTACCCCGCCGCCGTGCTCTTCGACATGGACGGCACCCTGGTCGACAGCGAGAAGCTGTGGGACGTCGCGCTGCGCGAGCTCGCCGCCGAGTACGGCGCCACCCTCTCCGACGCCGGGCGCAAGGCGCTGATCGGCACCAGCATGGCCGACGCGATGCGGATCCTGCACGACGACCTCGGCCAGCCGCACCGCGACCCGCAGGCCAGCGCGGCGTGGATCGACGCCCGGATCCTGGAGCTGTTCCGCACCGGGCTGCGGTGGCGGCCCGGCGCCCTGGCGCTGCTGCGGGCCGTCCGCGCGGCCGGCATCCCCACCGCCCTGGTCACCTCCAGCGGCCGGCCGCTGGTGGAGGTGGCGCTGGACACCCTGGGCCGGGACAGCTTCGACGCGGTGGTCTGCGGCGACGAGGTGGACGCGGCAAAGCCGCACCCCGAGCCGTACCTGACGGCCGCCCGGCTGCTCGGCGTGCCGATCGACAGGTGCGTGGCGATCGAGGACTCCCCGACCGGGGTGGCCAGTGCCCTCGCCGCGGGCGCGGCCGTGCTGGCGGTGCCGGCGGAGGTGCCGATCGCGCCGGCCGACGGCGTACACCAGCTCGACAGCCTGACCGGCGCGGACCTGGAGCTGCTCGCCGCCCTGCTCGGCGACCCGCCCGCCTGACCGCCGGCCTCCCTGCGCCCATGTCGATCTCTGTTGACGGTGCTGGGCGTGGCAACTACGCTCCGCTGCGTGTCCGGCCCCAAGGCATCCAGACGCTAGCCACCGCTGCGCGGTGGCTGGCCCCGACGAGGGCGCGGTGCAGCTCGGCCCAGGCTGAGCCAGCGCGCCTCGTCGCCGTGCCGTCACCCACGCCGCCGCTGTTGCCCGGGATGCCGTAGCCGCCGCCCTGACCTATCGGGCCCGTGCTGCCGTCGCTCCCGGTCGCCTCGCGCGGCGGTGCCCGTGCGCCCGGCTGGACCGATCCGCCGCGCCGTGGCCCGCCGCGTTCCCGCCATCCACCCACGACGCGGTTGTGGAGTCGTCATGCCAATTGTGATCTACATTCTCGGGCTCGCCGTCTTCGCCCAGGGAACATCCGAGTTCATGCTGGCCGGCCTGATCCCGGACATCGCCGCCGACCTGCGGGTCTCAGTCCCGGCAGCCGGCACGCTCACCTCGACCTTCGCCGCCGGAATGATCGTCGGGGCACCGCTGATGGCCGTGCTCAGCCTCCGCTGGCCCCGCCGTTCGGCGCTGCTGGTCTTCCTGACCGTCTTCATCGCCGTCCACGTCGTCGGGGCCGTCACCGGCAGCTTCGGCATCCTGTTGGCCACCCGCGTCGTCGGTGCCGTGGCCAACGCCGGGTTCCTGGCCGTGGGCCTCGCCACGGCGACCGGCCTGGCCGGGCCCCACGCCAAGGGCCGGGCCGCCGCCGTGCTGCTCGGGGGCGTCACCCTCGCCTGCGTCGCGGGCGTGCCCGTCGGCGCCGTGCTCGGAAACCTGTGGGGCTGGCGCTCGGCGTACTGGGCGGTGGCCGCCGTCTCCGTGCCCGCCGCCCTCGCGATCCTGCGTTCCGTGCCGCCCACGCCGCCGGGCACGCCCGTGCCCGACGCGCGGCGGGAGCTGCGCGCCCTGCGCCGTCCCCGACTGGCCGTGACCCTGCTGCTGGCCGCGCTGGTCAACGGCGCGACGTTCTGCACCTTCACCTACCTGGTCCCGCTGGTCACCGAGGTCAGCGGGTACGGCAGGGCGTGGGTGCCGGCGCTGCTGGCGGCCTTCGGCCTGGGATCGTTCGCCGGCGTCACCGTCGCCGGCCGGCTCTCCGACAGCCGGCCGATGCCGGTCCTGGTGGCCGGCGGCCCGGCCCTGCTCGCCGGCTGGCTGCTGTTCGCGGCGACCGCAGCGATCGCCCCGGTGGCGTTCCTGCTCGTCCTCGTGCAGGGGACGCTGTCGTTCGCCGTCGGGGCCACGCTGATCACGCTGGTGCTGTATCGGGCCGCCGACGCGCCGTCGCTGGGCGGCTCCTTCGCCACCGTCGCCCTCAACGTGGGCGCGGCCATCGGCCCCCTGCTGGGCGGCGCCGCGATCGGTGCGGGCCTGGGCTACCGGTCCCCGCTGTGGGTCAGCGCCCTGCTGGTGGCGCTGGCCCTGACGGTGGGGCTGACCCCGACGGCCCGGGGTCGGGACCGAACGGACGCCCCCGGGCAGCCGATCCCGTCGTAGTCCGCGCGACCAGCCGCCCGCCCTGGGCGACCCCGCCAGGGCGAGCGGCGTGGGCGACCGGTCCCGGCCCCGCCGTGGGCGACCCGACCCGGCCCCGCCGTGGGCGACCGGGCCCGGCGCTCGGCGTTAAGAAGGGCCCCCTGCTATGCCGAAGGCGTTAACAGGGGGCCCTTCCTTGCGACTCAGTCGTGGGCGATCGCGCCCAGGACGTTGATCCGGGCGGCGCGGACCGCCGGCAGCGCCGCCGCGACGACCCCGATCAGCGCGGCCAGGCCGAGGAAGATGCCCATCTGCGACCACGGCAGCACCAGGTCGGTGATCCCCTCGTCCTTCAGCGCGCGGACCACCGCCGCACCGAGGCCGGTGCCGACCGCGACGCCGAGCAGCGCGCCGAACACGGAGATCACCACGGCCTCCACGGTGATCATCCGCATGGTCTGCGCCCGGCGCAGCCCGATCGCCCGCAGCAGCCCCAGCTCCCGGGTGCGTTCCAGCACCGACAGCGCCAGGGTGTTGATGATGCCCAGCACCGCGATCACGATGGCCAGCGCCAACAGGATCTGGATCATCGTGAGCAGGGTGTCGAAGCCGCTGGTCTGCTGCTCGATGTAGCTGGCCCGGTCGGCCACCGACACCTCCGGGTTGTCGGCCACCAGCGCGTCGAGCTGCGGCTGCACCTGCGACACCGGCGTGCCCGGGGTCAGCCGCACCAGCGCCGTGAACGGCTCCGGGTTGGTGAACTCTGGCCCCGCCTGCCGGGGCAGGATGATCGACCCGATGGACCGCTCGTCGGGCAGCACCGCCGCCACCGTGTACGTGTGCGACCCCTCGCCCCGGGCGAACTGCGCGGTCAGCCGGTCACCGACCGACTTGCCCAGCTCCTTCGCGCCGGACACGCTCAGCGCCACCTGGTCCGGCTTGAGGGTGGCGGCCGTGCCCGACTGCGGCACGGTGCCGTAGATGCGGGCCATCGCGGCCAGGTCGGTCAGCGCCACCACGTACGTCCGGTCGCCGTCGACGATCGCGTTGTCGTTGTAGACGCCCAGCACCGCGTCCACCCCCGGCAGCGCGGCGGCCCTGTCGACCACCGACGCGTCGAACGTGGGCGGCCGGGGCCCCGTCTGCTCCCCGGAGATCACCAGCTGCGCGTCGACGGTGCGTTCCGCCGAGGCGGAGATGCTCGACTTCGCCGAGTCCAGGATCACCGTCACCCCGGTCACCAGGGCGATGCCGACCATCAGCGCGGCGGCGGTGATCGCCGTGCGGCGCGGGTTGCGCCCCGAGTTCAGCCGACCCAGCCGGCCCGGCACCGACCAGGCGAACAACGCCCCGAGCAGCGACACCACCGGGCGGCTGATCAGCGGGGTCAGCAGCGCCACCCCGATGAACGTGAACAGCACCCCGGCCAGGATCACCGTCAGCGTGGCCCCGCCCGCGTTGCCGGTCAGGCCCACCGCCAGCAGCCCGCCGCCGAGGGCGGTGACGACCGCCCCGGACACCGTGACCTTCGTCAGCGGCCGGTCCGGGGTGGCCACGTCCTGCATCGCCGCGATCGGCGGGATGCGCGCCGCCCGCAGCGCCGGCAGCAGCGCCGCGACCACCGTGATCAGCATGCCGACGGCGAACGCGCTGACCACCGCCACCGGGGGCACGCCGATCCCGGCCAGCTCCAGCCCGCCGGCGAACCGGCCGAACGCCCAGGCCAGCAGCGCGCCCACCCCGACGCCCGCGCCCAGCCCGAGGACCGAGGCGATCAGGCCGACCGCGAGGGCCTCCAGCACCACCGAACCGATGATCTGCCGCCCGCTCGCGCCGATGGCCCGCATCAGCGCCAGCTCCCGGGTCCGCTGCGCCACGATGATCGAGAACGTGTTGAGGATCAGGAACGTCCCCACCAGCAGCGCCACCGCGGCGAAGCCGAGCAGCACCTTGTTGAAGAACGACAGGTCCTCCTTCAGGTCGGCCGACGACGCGGCGGAGAGCTCCGCGCCGGTCTTCACGTTGTAGCCGGTGCCCAGCGCGCGGGCCACGTCGTCGCGCACCGTCTCGGCGCGCACCCCGTCGGCGACCCGCACGGTGACGTTGTTGAACGTGCCGGGCTTGCCGAGCATCAGCCGCTGGGCGGCGGGCGTGGTGAACGCGACCTCGTTGGCCCCGCCGATGGTGTCCCGGCCGTTGCTGTAGCCGAAGACCCCGACCAGGGTGAACTCGCGCCGCTTCGACTCGAACGCGGTCAGCGCGCCGACCCGGTCACCCACCTTCACCTTCGCGGCCTTCGCCAGCGCCGCGTTGACCGCGATCTCGTCGTCGGCCTGCGGGCCGCGCCCCTCGCGCAGCCGCACCAGGTCGGACTCGCCGGTCCAGTTCGTGCCGAGCTGCGGCGGACCGAACGAGGTGACCACCTTGCCGTTGCTGCCGATCAGCCGGGCCCCGTCGGCGTTGACCAGGCCCGTGGCCGACGCCACCCCCGGCACCGCCCGCACCCGGTCCACCACGTCCGCGGGGAACGGCGCGGACACCTGCTCGCCCTCGCCCTCGCCCACCTCCAGCTTCGGCTTCGCGGCGACGTTGACGTCGACGCCGGCGTACGCGTCGGAGAAGATCGCGTCGAAGGACCGGCCGAGGGTGTCGGTGAGCACGAACGCCCCGGAGACGAACATGACGCCGAGCACCACCGCCAGGCCGGACAGGACCAGGCGCACCTTGCGCGCCAGCAGGCTCTTCATGGTCGCCCGGAACATCAGTTGCCCACCTCGGTCGCGGCGGGGACGTCGAGCTTCTTCATCGTGTCCAGCACCGTGTCGGCCGTCGGCTCGATCAGCTCCGACACGATCTCCCCGTCGGCGAGGAACACCACCCGGTCGGCGTACGCGGCGGCCGTCGGGTCGTGGGTCACCATGACGATCGTCTGGCCGTGCTCGCGCACCGAGTTGCGCAGGAAGCTCAGCACCTCCGCGCCGGAGCGGGAGTCCAGGTTGCCCGTCGGCTCGTCGGCGAAGATCACCTCGGGGCGGGCGACCAGCGCCCGCGCGCACGCCACCCGCTGCTGCTGCCCGCCGGAGAGCTGCGCCGGGCGGTGGTCGAGCCGGTCGCGCAACCCCACCGTCGCGATCACCACGTCGTACCAGGCCGGGTCGGGCTTGCGCCCGGCGATCGACAACGGCAGCAGGATGTTCTCCTTCGCCGTCAGCGTCGGCAGCAGGTTGAACTGCTGGAAGATGAAGCCCACCTTGTCGCGGCGCAGCTTCGTCAGCCCGGCGTCGCCGAGCCCCGTCACCGTCGTGTCGCCGATCGCCACCGTGCCCCGGGTCACCGCGTCCAAGCCCGCCAGGCAGTGCATCAGCGTCGACTTGCCCGACCCCGACGGGCCCATGATCGCGGTGAACCGGCCCCGTTCGAACTCGGCGCTCACCCCCCGCAGCGCGACGACCTGCGCCTCGCCGCTGCCGTACACCTTCCACACGTCGCTGGCCCGGGCAGCGGCCTGCGCCTGCCGGCCTGTCGTCGCGGTCACGTCATCTACCTCTTCCGTCGGGCTGGGCCGCACCGGCCCCCGCTGGCCCGGTGCGGGCATGAGCCCATCCTCGGCCCCCGCCGCCGCCGAACCCTCCGACTTCGGGCGGACCTGCGGCGGAAATCCCGCTGCGGGTGGGCCCGGATGCCGGCTCAGGGTTGCCCCTGACCGCTACGGGCGCGTGCCGCCGCCGGCTATCCCCGGGGCCGCACCAGACCCGACTCGTACGCGAGCACCACGGCCTGCACCCGGTCGCGCAGCCCCAGCTTCGTCAGCACGTGCCCGACGTGGGTCTTCACCGTCGTCTCGCTGACCGTCAACTCGCGGGCGATCTCCGCGTTGGACAGCCCCCGCGCCACCTGCACCAGCACCTCCCGCTCGCGCTCGGTGAGCGTGCTGAGCGCCCGCGGCGGGGTCGCCGTCGGATCGGGCAGCGAGTCGGCGAAGCGGTCCAGCAGCCGCTTGAGGATCCGCGGGGCGACCACCGCCTCCCCGGCGGCCACCGTGCGGATCGCCGTCACCAGGTCCTCCGCCGGCACGTCCTTGGCCAGGAAACCGCTGGCCCCGGCCCGCAGCGCCCCCACCACGTACTCGTCGAGGTCGAACGTCGTCAGGATCAGCACCCGCACCGGCAGCCGGGCCTCGACGATGGCCCGGGTCGCGGCCACCCCGTCCATCCGGGGCATCCGGATGTCCATCAGCACCACGTCCGGCAGCAGCCGGCGCGAGAGCTCCACCGCCTCCACGCCGTCGCCGGCCTCGGCCACGATGTCCAGCCCCTCCTCGGAGCCCAGCACCATCCGGAAGCCGGTGCGCAGCAGCGGCTGGTCGTCGGCGAGCAGGATCCGCACCGGCCGCGGCGGCGGCGCGCCCTCTTCGGTCATCTGGGGTCCCCCCGTCGCGCCGGCCCGGCCGGCTGGTCGTGACGCGGCCCGGTCACACCGGCACCGCCCCGAGCTGCTCCACCGGAATCCTCGCGTACACCCGGTAGCCGCCGCCGGGCCGGGCCCCGGTGCGCAGCGTCCCACCGTAGAGGCCGACCCGTTCCCGCATGCCCACCAGCCCGTGCCCGATCCGGACCGCGCCCGGCGTCGGCCCCCGACCGGTGTCGGTGACCTCCACCGCCAGGTACGCCGCGCCGAACGTCAACCGCACCACCGCCGTCGCCTCCCCGGCGTGCTTGAGGGCGTTGGTCAGCGCCTCCTGCACGATCCGGTAGACCGTCAACGCCACCCCCTCCTCCAACGGCCCCGGCTCGCCCTCGACCCGCAACGTCACCGGCAGCCCCGCCTCGCGCACCTGCTCCACTAGCGGCCCGATGCCCGCCAGCCCCGGCTGCGGGGCCAGGTCGGCCGCCGGCTCCGCGTCGGTGCGCAGCACGTCCAGCAGCCGGCGCAGCTCCCGCAGCGTCGCCCGGCCGGTGTCCTCGATCGTGGCGATCGCCTCGTCGGCGGCGTCCGGGTCGCGGCGCAGCACCCGCCGCGCCCCGGTGGCGAGGACCCCCATCACGCTCACGTGGTGGGCCACCACGTCGTGCAGCTCCCGGGCGATGCGCCGCCGCTCGTCGGCGACCGCCTGCTCGGCCAGGGACCGCTGGTTCTGCTCGGCCACCCGGGCCCGCTCCCGCAGCGCCTCCGTGGAGGCGCGGCGGGCGTGCACCGCCCGGCCCACCGCGTACGCCACCACGGCGACGAGCACGTTGTTGAGCACCAGGTAGGCCGGGCCCACCTCGAAGACCGTGTCGTCGATCGGGTCGAGGACGTTGACCGCCGCCACCGGCGTCCACAGCGCCACGGTGGCCAGCGCCGCCGGGCGGGCCCGGTGGTGCGCCGCCATCGTGTACGTCAACACCACGAAGGCGAGGTTCTGCGTGTTCGGGGCGTGCCCGAACAGCACCGGCACCGCGAGGCTCGCCACGGCGGCGGCCACCGCCGGCCACGGCGCCGCCCGGCGCAGCGCCACCGGGGCGGCGCACAGCACGCTCCAGCCCAGCGCCGCCGGCAGCGGGCCGGGCCGGAAGTCGACCGGGGTGAGCAGGACGAAGAGGGCGTCCACCAGCACCACGGCGACGGCGAGCAGCGCGTCGGAGGCCAGCGGGCGGCCGCGCAGCCACGCCCTCAACCCTGCGGTCATAGGGGAACGCTAGCCGCCGCCGCACGCGATCGGTCGTCGCCGACGGTGAACCCGGCCTCCTCCTCAGGGAGGAGCCTCACTCGTCCGCGCCGGGCGGGCTGGGCCGGGACCGGGCGTCGACCAGCGGGTCCGCCGAGGCGGCCGCCGCCGGGAACGGCGGCGGGGTGCCGCCGAAGCTCGGGCACAGCGCCTGGTGGTTGCACCAGTCGCACAACCGGCTCGGCCGGGGCCGGAAGTCCTGCCGGGCCGTCGCCGCCTCGATCGCCTGCCACAACGCCACCACGGTGCGCTCGAACCGCGCCAGCTCCTCCGCGTCGGGGGCGTAGTCGCAGACCTCCGCGTCCTTGAGGTAGAGCAGCCGCAGCACCCGCGGCACCACCCCACGCGTGCGCCACAGCACCAGCGCGTAGAACTTGAGCTGGAACAACGCCCGCGCCTCGAACGCCTCCCGGGGAGCGCCGCCGGTCTTGTAGTCGACCACCCGCAGCGCCCCGTCGGGGGCCACGTCCAGGCGGTCCAGATAGCCCCGGATCAGCAGCTCGTCGTCGACCACCGCCGAGATCAACGCCTCCCGCTCGGCCGGCTCCAACCGGCGCGGATCCTCCACCGCGAAGTAGCCCCCCAGCAGCCCGGACGCCGACCGCAGGAACTCGGCCGTGCCATCGGGATCGGCGGCGTCGAACAGGGCGGCCAGCTCCGGCTGCTCGGTGACCAGCCGGTCCCACTGCGGGGCCACCAGGTCACCGGCCGCCTCCGGGGTGCGCCCCGCCGCCGGCAGGTCGAACAGCCGCTCCAGCACCGCGTGCACCAGCGTGCCCCGGGCCTGCTCCACGCTCGGCCGCTCGGGCAGCCGGTCGATGCTGCGGAACCGGTAGAGCAGCGGACACGTCTTGAAGTCGGCCGCCCGCGACGGCGACAGCGACGCCCGGACCGTCGCCGGCACCTCCGCCGTGGCCCGCGCCTGCTGCTGGTCGATCACCGGTTCCGCCGTCATGTCCGGAAGGTTAGGCCACCGGTCCGACAAGCCTGCCGCGCCGCTCCGCCGGGTCGCCGTCGGCGTCGGGTCCGTAGCATCGGGGCGATGGAGCAGCCGCAGAGCGACCGACCGCCGCGCCGTCCCACCCGCACCGGCCTCACCGTCGGCCGGGTCTTCGGCGTGCCGCTGCACCTCAACGGGTCGATGCTGCTGCTGGCCCTGCTGGTCACCGTGACCTACGCCGAGTTCGCCCGCCGCCAGCTCGACCTGTCCCAGCTCGGCGCGTACCTGATCGGCGTCGGGTTCGTCGTGTCGCTGCTCGGCTCGGTGCTGCTGCACGAGCTCGGCCACGCCCTCACCGCCCGCCGCCACGGCATCGGCGTGCGAGGCATCACCCTGGAACTGCTCGGCGGATACACGGAGATGGACCGCGACGCCCCCAGCCCCCGCGTCGACCTGCTGGTGTCGCTGGCCGGCCCGGCCGTCTCCGCGGTGCTCGGCGTCGCCGCCGTCGCCGCCACCCTGGCGTTGCCCGACGGCACCCTGACCAACCAGCTCGCCTTCCAGCTCGCGGTCAGCAACGTCATCGTCGCGCTGTTCAACCTGCTGCCCGGGCTGCCGCTCGACGGCGGCCGGGCCCTGCGGGCCGCCGTGTGGGCGCTCACCCGCGACCGGCACACCGGCACCGAGGTCGCCGGCTGGGTCGGCCGGGCCGTCGCCGTCGGCACCGTCGCGGCGACGCTCGCGCTGACCGTCACCGGGCTGCTGGCGCCCCTGGCCCTGCCGCTGATGCTGCTCGTCGCGGTCACCCTGTGGCGCGGGGCGGGGCAGTCCATCCGGCTGGCCCGGATCAGCCGCCGGTTCCCGCTGATCGACCTGCGCCGGCTGGCCCGCCCCGTCCTCGCCGTGCCCACCGGCACGCCGCTGGCCGAGGCGCAGCGCCGCCGCGCCGAGGGCGACCGCCCCGACGCCGCGCTCGCCGTCACCGACGGCGCGGGCCGGCCGGTCGCGCTCGTCGACCCCGTCGCCGCCGACGCCGTGCCGCCGGCCCGCCGGCCCTGGATCGCCGTCGACGCCGTCGCCCGCGCTCTGGCCGGGCTGCCCGTCCTGCCGGCCGGCCTCGACGGGGAACGGGTGATGGAGGCCGTGCGGACCCACCCGGGCGCACAGTACGTCGTGACGGCAGGCGAAGATGTCGTCGGCGTTCTGCACATCGCGGACCTGGCGCAGCTCCTGGAACCCAAACGGAAGATGAACACGTGACCGCACATCCCCCCACCCTCCCGGCCGAACCCGACGCGCCGGCGTCCGCCGACAGCCCGGCGTCGCCGCCCGTGCCGGCGGCCCACGGCAGCGACGCGCCGGGCCTCCGCCACGCCAGGGGGCCCTTCCGCCCCGGCGACCGGGTGCAGCTGACCGACCCGAAGGGGCGGATGCACACGGTCACCCTGGAGCCCGGCAAGGAGTTCCACACCCACCGCGGGATCCTCGCCCACGACGCGCTCGTCGGGCTGCCCGACGGCAGCGTGGTCACCACCTCCGGCGGCGGCACCGCGTTCCTCGCGCTGCGCCCGCTGCTGTCGGACTACGTCCTGTCCATGCCGCGCGGCGCCCAGGTGATCTACCCGAAGGACTCGGCGCAGATCGTCGCCATGGGCGACATCTTCCCCGGCGCGAAGGTCCTCGAGGCCGGCGCCGGCTCCGGCGCGCTGAGCTGCTCCCTGCTGCGGGCCGTCGGCACCACCGGCGAACTGCACTCCTACGAGCTGCGCGACGACTTCGCCCAGATCGCCCGCCGCAACGTCGAGGCGTTCTTCCACGGCCCGCACCCGGCGTGGCGGCTGCACGTCGGCGACGTCGCCGCGTGCGCGGAGACCGGCTTCGACCGGATCATCCTGGACATGCTCACCCCCTGGGAGGCCCTCGACATGGTCGAGCGGGCGCTCGTGCCCGGCGGGGTGTTCATCGGCTACGTCGCCACCACGCCCCAGCTCTCGGAGCTGGTCGAGGCGCTGCGCGAGCGCGGCGGCTGGACCGAGCCGCGCGCCTGGGAGTCCCTGGTGCGCGACTGGCACGCCGAGGGGCTGGCCGTGCGCCCCGACCACCGGATGATCGCGCACACCGCGTTCCTCGTCTCCGCCCGCCGGCTCGCCCCCGGCGTCACCGCCCCGCCCCGGCGGCGCAAACCCAGCAAGGGCGCCGAGGCGTACGCCGAACGCAAGCAGGCGCTGCGCGCGGCCGCCGAGGCCCGGCAGGCCGCCGCCGCCCAGGCCGCCGGGGCGCTGCCCGACACGGCGGAGGAGCGTGGGGTGGCCGGATGAGCCAGCCGGGCTTCGGCGGCCAGGACGTGCCGGCGGTCTTCCCCGACTGGTCGCCCTACCCCGACCTCGAATCGGCGGCGCGGGCCTACCTGCGGGACCCGGACGTCGCCCTGGAGGCCCTGGGCGGGGTGCTGCGCGGCGCCTCCGTGCTCGGCTTCACCCTCGAACGGTTCGTCAACGAGGTCAACGGGGTGTGGCAGGAGGTCGTGGTCTGCGACGGCAGCCGCCTCGTGCTCTGGCACGGCGAGGACGTGCCGCCGGGGGAGGGGCCGCCCGGGTCGATGACCTCGTCGCTGCGGGTGGTGCCGGTCTCCACCGTCACCGAGGTCGGCTGCCGGCGGCGGCTCACCCGCACCGACGACGGCCGGATCCGGGTCGACAGCATCGACGTCTACCTGCTGCTCACCTCGCTCGACGAGGCCCCGCCCGGCGACGAGATCGGCGGGGTGCCGCGGCACGACGCGCTGCGCTTCGGCAAGACCCTCGACGACGGCGGGGCCGGGCAGATCGCCCGGCTGGAGGAGTTCGCCCGGACGGTCGCCGCCGTGGTGGGCCGCCCGCTGCTCTGAGCCCGGCCCGCGCCGGGCGTCGCCGCCCGGGTCGCCCCGCCCGGGGCGGCCCGGGCGGGCGGTCGTCGGTCGTCCGCGGCGGCCGGGCTCAGTCGTCCTCGGCGTCCGGGCCGGCGACCTCGACGCCGTCGCCCCGCACCACGTGGATGCACTCGCCCGGGCACTCCTTCGCCGAGTCGATCACCTCGAGGCGCAGGTGCCCGGGCACCCCCACCCGGCTGCCCGGGGCGAGCTTCAGCTCGCCGTCGGCGCCCTTGACGTAGGCCAGCCCGTCGACGTCGAACTCGAAGACCTCCGGCGCGTACTGCACGCACAGGCCGTCACCCGTGCAGAGGTCCTGGTCAACCCAGACCTGCAACTGGTCGGTCGCGACCTCGCTCACCGGCGTACCCCCATGTTCTCCCGTCCCACGACACGACGGTACCCGAACGCTCCGACCTGCCCCTGCGGCCACCCTGGCGATCAAGGTTCAGTGACGAGGGCGTTGCGTGGGACCGAATCGGCCTCATAGCGGCTAGTGTTAGGGCAGAACGTTCAAGCCCCCCGGGGAGGTGGGACGTGGCACGCAGCGACGACGCGGACTCGCGCGCCGCACGGTGGGAGAAGGAGGCCCACGATCTCTCCACGCAGGTCGCGTTCCTTCAAGAGGAACTCGCTCTGGTGCGGCGCAAGTTGACCGAAAGCCCCCGACACGTCCGGCAGCTCGAAGAGCGGCTGGCGGCCACCCAGGCACAGTTGGCGCGGCTGACCGAGAACAACGAACGGCTCGTGAGCACTCTCAAGGAGGCCCGAGCGCAGATCGTGACGCTCAAGGAGGAGATCGACCGCCTCGCGCAACCGCCGAGTGGCTACGGTGTCTTCCTGGCAGCGCACGAGGACGGCACGGTGGACGTGTTCACCGGGGGGCGCAAGCTCCGGGTGGCCGTCTCTCCCTCGCTGGACGTCGCGGAGCTGCGACGTGGCCAGGAGGTCCTGCTCAACGACGCGCTCAACATCGTCGACGCGTTCGGGTTCGAGCGGGTCGGCGAGGTGGTGATGCTCAAGGAGATCCTCGCGGGCCCCGACGGCGCTCCGGGCGACCGGGCGCTGGTGGTCTCGCACTCCGACGAGGAGCGCATCGTGCACCTCGCCGAGACCCTGATCGGCTCGCCGATCCGGGCCGGCGACTCGCTCATGATCGAGCCCCGCTCGGCGTACGCGTACGAGCGGATCCCGAAGAGCGAGGTCGAGGAGCTGGTCCTGGAGGAGGTGCCCGACGTCGACTACACCGACATCGGTGGCCTCCAGTCGCAGATCGAGCAGATCCGCGACGCGGTGGAGCTGCCCTTCCTGCACGCGGACCTGTTCCGTGAGCACCAGCTCCGCCCGCCCAAGGGCATCCTGCTCTACGGCCCGCCCGGCTGCGGCAAGACGCTCATCGCCAAGGCGGTGGCGAACTCGCTGGCCAAGAAGATCGCCGAGCGGCTCGGCAAGGAGAGGCACACCAGCTTCTTCCTCAACATCAAGGGCCCGGAGCTGCTCAACAAGTACGTCGGCGAGACCGAGCGGCACATCCGGCTGATCTTCCAGCGGGCCCGGGAGAAGGCCGGCGAGGGCACGCCGGTCATCGTGTTCTTCGACGAGATGGACTCCATCTTCCGCACCCGCGGCTCCGGCGTCTCCTCCGACGTGGAGAACACGATCGTCCCCCAGCTGCTCAGCGAGATCGACGGCGTGGAGGGGCTGGAGAACGTCATCGTCATCGGCGCCTCCAACCGGGAGGACATGATCGACCCGGCCATCCTGCGCCCCGGCCGGCTCGACGTGAAGATCAAGATCGAGCGGCCGGACGCCGAGGCGGCCAAGGACATCTTCTCCAAGTACATCCTCGCCGGGCTGCCGCTGCACCCGGACGACCTGGCCGAACACGGCGGCGACGCCCAGGCCACCGTCGCCGCCATGATCGACGCGGTGGTCCTGCGGATGTACTCCGAGACCGAGGAGAACCGCTTCCTCGAGGTGACCTACGCCAACGGCGACAAGGAAGTCCTCTACTTCAAGGACTTCAACTCCGGCGCGATGATCCAGAACATCGTCGACCGGGGCAAGAAGATGGCGATCAAGGAGTTCCTCACCTCCGGCCGCAAGGGCCTGCGCCTGCAGCACCTCCTCGACGCCTGCGTCGACGAGTTCCGTGAGAACGAGGACCTGCCCAACACCACCAACCCCGACGACTGGGCCCGCATCTCCGGCAAGAAGGGCGAACGGATCGTCTACATCCGCACGCTCGTCTCCGGCGGCAAGGGCACCGAGGCCGGCCGGTCGATCGAGACCGCCAGCAACACCGGCCAATACCTGTAAACCCCCGACGACACGCCCGGGGCCCGCGACACCGACGTCGCGGGCCCCGTCGCGTACCCGTGCCCGGCACGACACCGCCCCGACGTGGCCGCCCGCCGCACCCCCGCACCGCGCGGCGCGGACTACGCTCGACGTGACGGGGGACCGGGTCGGCGAGCGAAGCGGGTAGGTTGATGAGCGTAAGACGGATCATGGGCACCGAGGTCGAGTACGGCATCTCCGTGCCCGGCCAGGCGGGGGCCAACCCGATGGTCACCTCCTCCCAGGTGGTCAACGCCTACGGGGCGCGCCCCGAACTCAACCGGGGCGGCCGGGCCCGCTGGGACTACGAAGAGGAGTCGCCGCTGCGCGACGCCCGCGGCTTCACCTACTCCGGCGCCGCGTACGACCCCGCCGAGGCGCTCGCCGACGAGGACCTCGGGCTGGCCAACGTCATACTCACCAACGGCGCCCGCCTCTACGTCGACCACGCCCACCCCGAATACTCCACCCCCGAGGTCACCAACCCCCTCGACGTGGTCCGGTGGGACAAGGCCGGCGAACGGGTGATGGCCGAGGCGGCCCGCCGGGCCGCCACCATCCCGGGCACCCAGCCCATCCACCTCTACAAGAACAACACCGACAACAAGGGCGCCAGCTACGGCGCCCACGAGAACTACCTGATGCGCCGGCAGACGCCGTTCGCCGACATCGTCGCGTACCTGACGCCGTTCTTCGTCACCCGCCAGATCGTCTGCGGCGCCGGCCGCGTCGGCATCGGCCAGGACGGCGGCGCCAGCGGCTTCCAGATCTCCCAGCGCGCCGACTTCTTCGAGGTCGAGGTCGGCCTGGAGACGACGCTCAAGCGGCCCATCATCAACACCCGCGACGAGCCGCACGCCGACGCCGACAAATACCGCCGGCTGCACGTCATCATCGGCGACGCCAACCTGTCGGAGATCTCCACGTACCTCAAGGTCGGCACCACCGCCCTGATCCTCACCATGATCGAGGAGAAGGCGCTCGGGCCGGACCTGGGCATCGCCGACCCGGTGGGCGAGCTGCGCGCCGTCAGCCACGACCCGTCGCTGAAGCACCTGATGCGGCTGCGCGACGGGCGGCGACTGACCGCCCTGGACGTGCAGTGGGCCTACTTCGAGCGGGTCAGCTCCTTCGTGGACGACCGGTACGGCGCCGACGTCGACGAGCAGACCGCCGACGTGCTCGACCGCTGGGAGAGCGTGCTCGACCGGCTCGGCCGCGACGCGTTCGAGTGCGCCGACGAGCTGGACTGGGTGGCGAAGCTGCGGGTGCTGGAGGGCTACCGGGAGCGGGAGAAACTCGGCTGGGGCTCGCACAAGCTCCAACTGGTCGACCTCCAGTACTCCGACGTGCGGCCGGAGAAGGGCCTCTACCACCGGCTCGTGCAGCGCGGGTCGATGAAGACGCTGCTGACCGACGAGCAGACCCGCACGGCGATGACCGAGCCGCCGGAGGACACCCGGGCCTACTTCCGGGGCCGCTGCCTGGCCCAGTACGCCTCGGAGGTGGTCGCCGCGAGCTGGGACTCGGTGATCTTCGACGTGGGCCGGGAGTCGCTGGTGCGGGTGCCGATGATGGAGCCGGAGCGGGGCACCCGAAAGCACGTCGGCGCGCTGTTCGACCGGTGCGTCAGCGCGAAGGACCTGCTGGAGACGCTGACCGGCGGCTGACCCTGCCGAGGGCCCGAAAGCCCGCCCCGCGCCAAGCCGGCGCGCGGCGGGCTTTTCGTCGCCTCCGCGAGGTAAGTTCGTCGGAGACGATCGTGGAGGAGGCAGCAATGGCCACTCGTGACAGCGGCGGGCAGTCGCAGTCGGGCAAGGCCCGGCAGGGCGAGGAGATCGAGGACGTCACCACCGAGGCGAACCCGGAGGTAGCCGAGCGGCACGCCGAGATCACCGAGGACGTTGACGACCTGCTCGACGAGATCGACTCCGTCCTGGAGGAGAACGCAGAAGAGTTCGTGAGGGGATACGTCCAGAAAGGGGGTGAATGATACTGTATGTCCAATTTGCCCAGCGCATCGGACAGGAGGTGTCCCCAGTGTGAGCGCCTGCTGCCCACGACCGAGTTCCACCGCAACCGGCGGCGCGCGGACGGGCTGGCTTTCTATTGCAAGAGCTGCGCGGCGGCCCGCTCGGAGGCGAGCCGCCGCAAGCGCGGGATCAGCGCGCCGAAGAGGGCTCCGGTTCCGGTCCCCGTCGGGCTGAAATGGTGTCCCGACTGCGGAGACATCAAGCCGCTTGAGGACTTTCCGCGCACCAGGAAGGCCGGCGGGCGGCACACGTACTGCAAACCGTGCCACAACGCCCGTGGCAGGGAAACGGTGCAGCGGCTCTACGGCGGCACCCGCGAATACCACCTCCGTCGCCGCTACGGGGTGGGGCAGAAGGAGTTCGACGAGCTCCTGGCCGAGCAGGGCGGGGTCTGCGCGATCTGTGGTGGCGCGGACCCGCAACATCTGGACCACGATCATCGCACCGGCTGGGTGCGCGGGATACTCTGCTTCAATTGCAACGGTGGTCTTGGCCAGTTCCGTGACAGTCCTACGAGGCTGGCCAGGGCGATCACGTACCTGAAGGGAACCACGTGGCAGCGGGTTTTGATCCATCCGGGCGTCTACCAGATGTGTTCACCAACGCGGGGACGTCGTCCTTCACGTCTTTCCTGAGCAGGGTGGCCCCCGAGATGCTGCCCGGCCGTCGGCCGTTGCCGCCCGGCATGGCCGCCGACCTGGCGCCGCACGCGACCACCATCGTGGCCATCTCGGCCGCCGGTGGAGTGGTGATGGCGGGCGACCGGCGGGCCACCATGGGCAACCTGATCGCCCAGCGGGACATCGAGAAGGTGCACCCGGCCGACGCGTACTCGCTGGTCGGCATCGCGGGCACCGCGGGCATCGGCATCGAGCTGATGCGACTGTTCCAGGTGGAGCTGGAGCACTACGAGAAGATCGAGGGCGCGATGCTCTCCCTCGACGGCAAGGCCAACCGGCTGGCGTCGATGATCCGGGGCAACCTGGGCGCGGCCATGCAGGGCCTCGCGGTGATCCCGCTGTTCGCCGGGTTCGACCTGGCCGCCGCCGACCCGGCGCGGGCCGGGCGGATCTTCAGCTTCGACGTCACCGGCGGCCCCTACGAGGAGACCGGCTACGACGCGATCGGCTCCGGTTCGATCTTCGCGCGGTCGGCGTTGAAGAAGCGGTTCCGGGCGGGCCTGTCGGTCGACGACGCGGTGCGGCTCGCGGTGGAGGCGCTCTACGACGCGGCCGACGACGACACGGCCACCGGCGGCCCGGACCTGACCCGCCGGATCTACCCGGTGGTGATGACGGCGACGGCGGAGGGCACGCACCGGCTCACCGACGCCGAGACGGCCGCGATCGCCGAGGCCGTGGTGGCCGGCCGGATGGAGAACCCGGGCGGCTGAGCCCCGCCTCCGCCCCAGTCAGCAGTCGTCGTCAGCACAGCGCCCAAAGGAGAACCGCCGCCGTGGCCATGCAGTTCTACGCCTCGCCCGAGCAGATCATGCGCGACCGCTCCGAGCTGGCCCGCAAGGGCATCGCCCGGGGCCGCAGCGCGGTGGTCGTGAGCTACTCCGGCGGGGTGCTCTTCGTCGCGGAGAACCTCTCCAGCACCCTGCACAAGGTCAGTGAGATCTACGACCGGATCGGCTTCGCCGCCGTGGGCCGGTACAACGAGTTCGAGAATCTGCGTCGCGCCGGGGTCCGGATGGCCGACCTCAACGGCCTGAGCTACGACCGGCGGGACGTGACGGGTCTGGCGTTGGCCAACGCGTACGCGCAGACCCTCGGCGCCATCTTCACCGAGCAGTCGAAGCCGTTCGAGGTGGAGATCTGCGTGGCGGAGGTGGGCGCGACGCCGGAGGCCGACGCGCTCTACCGGTTGACCTACGACGGTTCGGTCAACGACGAGCCGGGCCGGATGGCGATGGGCGGGCAGGCCGAGGCGATCTCCGGTGTGCTCAAGTCGCAGCACCGGCCGGACATGTCGCTCGGTGAGGCGGTCCGGGTGGCCGTGGCGGCGTTGGGCAGCGTCGGCGGCGAGGGTGGGGCGGCGCGGACGATCGCGGCGCACCAGTTGGAGGTGGCGGTCCTGGACCGGCACCGTAAGGGCCGGACGTTCCGGCGGATCACCGGCGCGGCCCTGACCGCGTTGCTGGACGCCGGGGCGGAGGAGTCGACGGAGCCGGCGACCGAGGAGCGTCCGGAGACTCCGGCGACGCCGACGCAGGAGGCGGGGAAGCCGACGACGTCGGCGGGCTCGGCGGACCTGGAGGGGTAGCGCGGGTCCGACACGCCCGGGGCGTGACCGTTCGACGACAGTGATCACCTGGCCGGCCACCCAGATGGGTGGCCGGTCGTGTGTGTCCGGGTGGTCAGCCCTGCCCATTCGGGGCCGGAGAGGACTAATGTCAACTCATGGAGCGGCGAATCTTCGGCCTTGAGACCGAGTACGGCGTCACCTGCACCTACCGTGGTCAGCGGCGGCTGTCCCCCGACGAGGTCGCGCGGTACCTGTTCCGTCGGGTGGTGTCGTGGGGCCGGTCGAGCAACGTGTTCCTGCGCAACGGCGCCCGGCTCTACCTGGACGTGGGGTCCCACCCGGAGTATGCGACGCCGGAGTGCGACTCCGTGGTGGACCTGGTGGCCCACGACCGGGCGGGGGAGCGGATCCTGGAGGGGCTGCTCGTCGACGCGGAGAAGCGGCTGCACGACGAGGGCATCGCGGGTGAGATCTACCTGTTCAAGAACAACACGGACTCGGCGGGGAACTCGTACGGCTGCCACGAGAACTATCTGGTCTCCCGGCACGGCGAGTTCGGCCGGCTGGCGGACGTGCTGATTCCGTTCCTGGTGACCCGGCAGTTGATCTGCGGGGCGGGCAAGGTGTTGCAGACGCCCCGGGGCGCGGTCTACTGCCTGTCGCAGCGGGCGGAGCACATCTGGGAGGGGGTGTCGTCGGCGACGACCCGGAGCCGGCCGATCATCAACACCCGGGACGAGCCGCACGCGGACGCGGAGCGGTACCGGCGGCTGCACGTCATCGTGGGTGACTCGAACATGAACGAGGTCACCACGCTGCTGAAGGTCGGTTCCGCGGACATCGTGCTGCGGATGATCGAGGCGGGGGTGGTGATGCGGGACCTGTCGCTGGAGAATCCGATCCGGGCGATCCGGGAGGTGTCGCACGACATCACGGGTCGGCGGAAGGTGCGGTTGGCCTCGGGCAAGGAGGTCAGCGCGCTGGAGATCCAGCAGGAATACCTGGCGAAGGCGACGGAGTTCGTGGAGCGCCGGGGCGGGGACCAGACGGCCAAGCGGGTGGTGGAGCTGTGGGGCCGGGTGCTGCGGGCGGTGGAGACCGGTGACCTGGAGCCGGTGTCGCGGGAGATCGACTGGGTGTCGAAGCTGCGGCTGATCGAGCGGTACCAGCGCAAGCACGACCTGCCGTTGTCGCATCCCCGGGTGGCGCAGATGGACCTGGCGTATCACGACCTGCGGCGCGGGCGGGGCCTGTACGGGCTGCTGGAGCGGCGCGGGGAGGTGGACCGGGTGGCGACGGATCCGGAGATCTTCGAGGCGAAGGAGACGCCGCCGCAGACGACGCGGGCGCGGCTGCGGGGGGAGTTCATCCGGCACGCGCAGGAGAAGCGGCGTGACTTCACGGTCGACTGGGTGCACCTGAAGCTCAACGACCAGGCGCAGCGCACCGTGTTGTGCAAGGACCCGTTCCGGGCGTACGACGAGCGGGTGGAGCGGTTGATCGCCAGCATGTGATCCGGTGGGCCCCCTCGTGCGGCGCTGGTCGCGGCGGGAGGGGGCCGTCCGGGTAGGCTGGCGCTGCCATGATGTCTGAACCTCCGGGGCGCGAGCGCGGCGCCGAGAAGTTGAACTGGATCGACCGCCGCCGGGAGAAGATCCGCGCGGAGGTGGAGCGGAACCGGCGCGGCGAGTACACGGTGCCGACGTGGGTGTTGGCCGTGGCGCTGGTGGTGCTCGTCGGCGGCTGGCTGGCATTGATCTTCCTGGCCTGAGGGCGTCCGCCGCGCACCGCCGCCCGGCCGTGGCCGCAGACCGCCTGACCGCCGCCCCGCCCGAACCGGATTCGCGGCGGGGTCAGCGGGCCAGGGCGGCGGCGTGCCGGCCGGCGGCCGCGGCGGCGAGGAAGTAGGCGTGGTCGGCGTCGAGGCCGCGGCCCATGGTGGACAGGGGCACGGGACTGGCGCGCAGCGCGGCGTCGAGCCCGTCGGTGGGGACCCGGACGATGCGGTGTCGCCCGGCGAGGGGGGCGAGCGCGGCGTCGACGTCGCCGGCCAGCGCGGCGGGCAGGCCGGCGGGCACGACGAGGTCGGCGGGGGCGAGGGCGACGCGGCCGTACGCGGTGAGGCTGTGGTGGGACACGCCCCGGTGCCGGGGACGGGGGTCGGCGTCGGAGATGCGCAGGGAGCCGACGGGTTTCCCGCCGAGGGCGGCGACGGCGTTGACGGCCTCGCCGACGGCGACGCCGGAGTAGCCCCACCGGGTGCCGGTGCCGAGGTTGCCGGGGCCCTGGGCGCAGATGACCACGTCGGCGTCGAGCACGTGCCGGGCGGCGAGCAGGCCGCTGTGCACGGTGGTGGCTTCCAGGTCGCCGCCGAACGCCTGCCCGACGCTGATCGTGCCGGCGAGCCGGCCGCGCAGCCCGTCGAGGGCGCGGGAGAACCAGGCGGGCAGCGCGCCGCCGTCGGTGAGCAGGTAGGCGACGCGGGTGTCGGGGGCGTCGGCGTGGATGCCGGCGAGGATGGCGGGCAGGGCGGAGTGCAGGTCGGCGGTGACGACGGGCAGGCCGGCGACGTCCTCGGCGGCGGCGAGCGTCGCGTGGTGCGGGCTGGCCTCCTCGTCGACGCCGAGCAGGATGGGTTGCAGGGGCGTGTAGCGGGCCTTGACGAGGTGCCCGGCGTCGCGGGTGTCGCCGGCCTGTGGCGGGTCGGGCGGCAGCCGGTCGGGCAGGGCCACGACGAGGGCGTATCCGCCGGTGCCGAGGCCCATGAGCAGCGCCCCGGCGTTGAGCAGCACCCGGTCGCCGGGGGCGGGGCGGCCGACGAGGTGCGGGTAGGCCAGGGCCCGCATGGTGGTGCCGTCGGCGAGTGTGACGTCGAGTTCGATCGCGCCGGTCCACTCGCGCCGTAGCGCCGTCACGGTTCCCGCCCGCCATCGCACCATGCGGTGCACGCTAGCGGTTGCCGGGGGCGGGGCGCGGCGGCGGGGTCAGCGCGGCGGCTCGTCCTGGATGTGTCGGGTGCGCCGGTTGCGGGTCTCGGGGCGCGACGGGGTGGGGTCGAGGAAGACGTACCCGATCTCGGGGTAGCGGGCGGTGAGGCGGCGCTCGGCCTCGTCGGCGGCGGCCTCGATGTCGGCGCCGGTGGCGTCGTCGCGGAAGTCGACCTTGGCGGCGACGAGCATGTCCTCGGGGCCGAGCTGCATGGTGAGCAGGGTGTCGATGCGTTCGACGGCGGGCAGCCCGTCGAGTTCGGCCGCGATCTCGTGGCGCAGCCGTTCGGGCACGGAGCGCCCGACGAGCAGCGAGATGTTGGCCTTGGCGAGGGTGATCGCGACGACCAGCAGCAGCAGGCCGATGGCGATGGAGGCGAGGCCGTCGTAGAGCTCGTCGCCGGTGAGGTGGGACAGGCCGAGGCCGACGGCGGCGAGCAGCAGGCCGATCAGGGCGGCGCTGTCCTCCAGGAAGACGGCCTTGATGGTGGTGTCGGCGGTGAGCTTCAGGAACCGTCTCGGCGTGGTGTTCCAGCGGCGCGACTCGGCGCGGACCTGCCGGGTCGCCCGGGCCAGGGAGACCGACTCGACGGCGAACGACACGGCCAGCACGACGTACGCGACGAGGTAGTCGCCGCTGTGTTCGTGCACGAGGATGGTGGTGACGCCGTGGGTGATGGCGAAGCCGGCCCCGGCGACGAAGGTGAACAGCGCGGCGAGGAACGCCCAGACGTAGCTCTCCTTGCCGTACCCGAAGGGGTGGCGGACGTCGGCGGGTCGTGCGCCGCGGCGCAGCGCGAGGTAGAGCAGCGCCTCGGTGGTGGTGTCGGCGACGGAGTGCGCGGCCTCGGAGAGCATCGCCGCGGAGCCGGAGATCAGCCCGGCGACGAGCTTGGCCACGGCGATGGCGAGGTTCGCCGCGCCGGCCACGACGACGGTGCCCACGCTCTCGGTCTTGACGTCCGCTTCGGGCATGGGGTCACCCTATGGCCGCCGGGCGCGGCCCGCTGCGGTGCCCTTGTGGTCACCCAGGGTGAGTGTTGTGGCGTTGCCGCGACGCGCCCGGATTGGGTGCGCGCCCGCGCGGCGCGGGCTGCTAGCGTGCACACGTGTCGCGGACCCGCACCGAACGCCTGGTCAACCTGGTGATCTGCCTGTTGTCGACGCGACGGTTCCTGACCGCCGCGCAGATCGCCGCGACCGTGCCCGGTTACGAGCACGATCCGGACGACGCGAAGGATCACGAAGCGTTCCAGCGCAAGTTCGAGCGGGACAAGGCGGAGCTGCGTGAGCTGGGGGTGCCGCTGGAGACGGGGACGGCGAGCGTCTTCGACTCGGAGCCGGGCTACCGGATCGCCCACCGGGAATACGCGCTGCCGGACATCCCGCTGGAGCCGGACGAGGCGGCGGCGGTCGGCATCGCGGCCCGGTTGTGGCAGCACGCCGGGTTGGCGGCCGCCGCGTCGTCGGGGCTGGCGAAGCTGCGGGCCGCCGGGGTGGACGTGGACCCGCAGGCCACGCTGGGACTGGAGCCGATGGTGACGGTCGACCCGGCGTTCGCGCCGTTGACGGCCGCCGCCCGGGACCGCCGCGAGGTGAGCTTCGACTACCGCGTGCCCGACCGCGACGATCCGACCCGCCGCCGGGTCCAGCCGTGGGGCGTGGTCTGCTGGCGGGGCCGGTGGTATGTGGTGGGGCACGACCTGGACCGGGCGGCGACCCGCTGTTTCCGGCTGTCGCGGGTGGTGGGCGCGGTCCGGGTGGTCGGGGCCCCGGGCGGCTACGAGCCGCCGCCGGGGCAGGATCTGATCAGCCACGTGGCGCGCTGGTCGGGGCCGGTGGAGCGCACGGGCCGGGCGACGGTCCTGGTCCGTCCGGGCCGCGCGGCGGGGCTGCGCCGCTGGGCGGTGGACAGCGGCTCCGGGCCCACGGGGGACCGGCTGGTCCTGCCGTACGCCGACGCGGAGTCGCTGGCCGCAAAGCTGGTGGGGTACGGCCCGGACGTGCGGGTGCTCGACCCGCCGGAGGTGCGCGAGGCGGTGATCCAGCGGCTCAAGGAGATCGCCGCCCGGCACGACGAGCTGACCGTGACCGGAGGTGCCCGATGACCCGCCCGGCGACCCGTCCCGCCGCCCGCCCGACCGGCCCGCGCGCCGCCGGCAACCGGGCGTCGGCCGACCGGCTGGCCCGGCTGCTCAACCTGGTGCCCTACCTGCTGGCCCGGCCGGGGATCGAGATCGCCGAGGCGGCCGGTGACCTGGGGGTGACCGAGCGGCAGCTCCGGGAGGACCTGGAGCTGCTGTGGGTGTGCGGGCTGCCCGGTTACGGCCCGGGCGACCTGATCGACATGGCGTTCGACGGCGACCGGGTGACCATCACCTACGACGCGGGCATCGACCGGCCGCTGCGGTTGACCCCCGACGAGGCGCTGGCGCTGGTGGTGGCGCTGCGGATGCTCGCCGAGACGCCGGGGGTGGCCAACCGGGAGGCGGTGGAGCGGGCCCTCGCGAAGATCGAGAACGCGGCGGGCGACCTGGTCGGCGCCCCGGTGGAGGTGCGCCTGCAGGCGGACGGCCGGCGGGTGGAGCAGCTGCGGGCCGCCGTGGGGCGGGGGCGGGCGCTGCGGATCACCTACTACACGCCGGCCCGGGACGAGACGACCGAGCGGGTCATCGACCCGCTGCGGATGCTGATGGTGGGCGGCCGGGCGTACGTGGAGGCGTGGTGCCGCCGCGCGGAGGAGGTCCGGCTGTTCCGGGCCGACCGGATCGACGCGGTCGTCGAGCTGGACGAGCCGGCGGCGGTGCCGCCGCAGGCCCGCCCGCACGACCTCACCGAGGGGGTGTTCCGGCCGTCGCCGGACCTGCCGTTGATCACGTTGCGGATCGGCCGGGGCGAGCGGTGGATCACGGAATACTATCCGTGCGAGCGGGTCGAGCGCGGCGACGGCGACCAGTGGCTGGTGTCGCTGCGGGTGACCGACCTGGGCTGGGCTCGCCGGTTCGTGCTGGGGCTGGGCCCGGGGGTGGCCGTGGTCGCCCCGGCGGAGCTGGCCGAGCAGGTGCGGGCGCAGGCGGTCGCCGCGCTGGAGGCGTACGCCAGCCCGGACGGCGCGCCGTCGGGTGATCCGGCGGGGGCCGCGTCGCCCCGGTAGGCTGGCCGCCGTGGTGAAGTGGATCGTGGTCGCGGTGGTGCTGTTCGCGTTCGTGGTGCTGGCGCTGGCCGTGCGGCCGGTGCTGACCCGGCTGCCCCGCCTGCGGCGGGCGGCGATGGCGTTGCAGGGCCGCCAGGCGGAGGCGGAGGCGCTGCGGGTGTCGGCCGAGGCGTTGCAGGAGCGCGCGGAGGCGATGCAGGGGCAGGTGGAGCTCACCCAGCGCCGTCTGGCCGTGATCAAGGCGAAGCGCGGCCACTAGATCGACCCGGGCCGCTGCGCGCGGGCCCGGCGGCCGGCGCGGGGCGGGTACCCGCAGGTGGGATCCCGGTTCGAATGGTTGACGGGACGCGCGAAGTTGGTCAACACTTCACCGGCCGGTCGAAACCACCAGCGTCCGGCGGGTGGCAACGGCCCTCGACGGACGTACGATGGGCTCCGGAAACACCCCCACGACGACACAGAGCGACTGGAGCTTCCCATGGGTGCCCTCAAGCCGTGGCACATCGCCGTACTCGTGGTCGTGATGATCCTGCTCTTCGGCGCGAAGCGGCTCCCCGACGCGGCCCGCTCGCTGGGCCGTTCGCTGCGGATCATCAAGGCCGAGACGAAGAGCCTGCACGACGACGACCGCGATCTGGCCGAGAAGGCCGACGCCCAGGCGGGCTACCAGCCGCTGCAGCCGAACGCCGCGCAGCCGCAGCAGCAGCAGTATGCGCAGCAGCCGTACGCGCAGCCGCAGCAGCAGCCGTACGCCCCGCCGCAGGCTCCGCAGCAGCCGGTCATCGACCCGGTGCAGCGCGTCCGCGACCACTGACCGAGGGGCCCGACCACCGTGGCCTTCGCCCTTCGTAAACGCGGACCGAGCAAGTTTGAGCAGGCCGCCGACGGCTCCATGACGCTGATGGACCACATCCGTGAGCTGCGCTCCCGGTTGTTCCGGGCGTCGCTGGCGATCATGGTCGGCTTCGGCTTCGGTATCTGGCTGGCGACTCCGGTGCGGCTGCTGTTGTCGAAGCCGTACTGCGACCTGCCGGCCTCGATCGACCCCGACACGGGCAAATGCAACTTCGTCCAGCTCGGTGTCGCCGACGTCTTCCTGCTCAACCTGAAGATCGGCCTCTGGGTCGGGTTGGTCATCGCCGCCCCGGTCTGGCTCTACCAGCTGTGGGCGTTCATCGCGCCGGGTCTGCACCGGCACGAGCGGCGGTACGCCTACGTCTTCACATCGCTGGCGGCGCCGCTTTTCGCCGCAGGCGCGGTACTGGCCTTCTTCGTCACCACCAAGGGGCTGGAGTTCCTGCTCAACGTCTCCGGTGACGACATCTCGACCAACCTCGAGGTGACCCGCTACATCTCGTTCGTCACCAACCTGATCCTGTTATTCGGGGTGGCGTTCGAGTTCCCGCTGATCGTGCTGATGCTCAACTTCGTGGGGCTGGCCAGCGCGAAGCGGCTGCTCAGCTGGTGGCGGGTCGCGATCTTCGTGTTCTTCGCCTTCTCGGCGGTGGTCACCCCGACGCCGGATCCGTTCGGTATGACGGCTCTGGCAGTCTGCCTGTCCGCCCTGTACTTCGCCGCCGTGGGTGTCGCGTTCCTCAACGACAGGCGGCGCGGGCGGGGCAAGGAGATCTACGCTGGGATCGCCGACGACGAGGTGTCGCCGTTGGAGCTCAACGACGACCGGGTGCCGCCCGGCCAGCGGATCGAGGCCGTCGACCCGATCGGCGTCCCGGAGCCGGTGGCCGCGCCGGCGCCGATCGACCGGCGCTACGACGACATGACCTGACGAGGCTGACGACGTGAAGGCCCGCCCCGAGAAGTTCGGGGCGGGCCTTCGTCGTGCCGGGGGTGCGGCCCGTCGGGCCGGCGGTGGCGTCGTGGGGGCCGCCGTCAGGCGAGCAGGACCTGACCGTCGCGCACCGACACCGCGACCGACGGCAGCGGCGAGCCGGCCGGCCCGCCGCGTACCGACCCGTCGGCGATGTCGAACGTGCTGTTGTGGCAGCCGCAGACGATGGTGCCGCCATCGACGCGGGTGACGGTGCAGCCGGCGTGGGTGCAGGTGGCGGAGTACGCCTTGACGGTCTCCTGCGTCGGCCGGGTCAGCACCACGCCCCGGTCGGCGAGGATCCGGCCGCCGCCGACGGGCAGGTCGGCCACGGCGGCCAGCGCCGCCGCCTGCCCGCCGGCGGGGGCGTCGTCGGGAGCCTCGCCGGGGGCGTCGGCGTCGGCCGGGTCGCCGCTGCCGGCGGGCTCGGCCACCGGGTCACCGCTGGCCGGCGCGTCGCCGCCGGGCGGATCGGCCGCCACCGGCGCGGCGACGGGCTGCCCGTACGTCTGACAGCCGGCCAGCAGGGCGGTGACGCCCGCCGCCCCGGTGGCGCACAGGACGGCCCGCCGGGACGGGCAGGGCCGGTGCTCCTCGGTCATCGGGTGGTCCTCCTCGCTGCGGTCGGCGTCGACGGGCGGCCCGTGGCCGGTGCCGCCCTCCGGGGCGTGGTCGGTGCGGCCGGTGTCCTGCCGGCGGCGCCGGGCGCCGTCACCGGGTGATCCCGAAGGTGGTGAAGTACCACAGCGACGAGGTCAGCCAGATCGCCGTGAGGGCGACGAAGACCGCCCCGCCGGTGACGGGCAGCACCCAGCCGGCCAGCCCCGGCTTCGGCAGGGCCAGCATCTTCGTGGTGAACACGCCGAAGAAGAAGCAGCCGAACAGGGAGTGCGCCAGGGTACGCAGGTCGTAGGCGGCGAAGCCGAGGGCGTACAGGCAGTGCACGGCCACGGGCACGGCGAGCAGGAACGCCACCCGGCCGGACCAGCGGTGGGCGACGCCCGCCCAGGAGGGGCGGAAGCCGCCGAGCCGCCCCCACATCGCCAGCGCCGACAGCACCTGCACCACGGCGAGGGCCATCGCGCCGCTGCCCAGCCACACCTTCACCTGCATCGGCCCGGTGAAGCCGGCGACGTTGACGGCGATGCCGGTGGGCTGGTGCAGTTTCGCGTAGACGCCGGTGGCCACGGCGACCGCCGCGCCGGCGAGCACCGGCAGCAGCAGCGAGGCCGTGCGGGCCGGCTCGGTCTCGGCGGCGAGCCGCGCCGCGAACGCGGCGGGGTCGGGCAGCACCCGCAGGCCCCGATCGTCGTCGCCGGGGCCCCGGTCGTCGCGGGACCGGTCGGCGTCCGGCCCGCCGGCGCGGCCGGTGGGCCAGGTGTCGACCTCGGGCCGCGCCTTCTTGCGCCCGGCGTCCCACCGGTCGCCACCGGGGCGGGCACCCGTCCCGGTGGCCCATACGTCGACCTCGGGCCCGGTGTCCGGGCCGTCGCCCCACGCCCCGGCGCGGGGCAGGTCGTCGCTGCCACGGCCCGGCCTGCCGGCGCGCGGCGCGTCACCGCTGTCGCCGATCCACCCGCCGGCCCGCGGGCCGTCGTCCCCGCCGTCCCAGGCGGCGGCCCGGGGCGCGCTGTCCGCGTCGCCGCCCCACACGTCGACCTCGGGCGGGGTGTCCCAGTCGACGCGGGGCGGGGCCTTCGTGCCGCTGTCCCAGTCGTCGCCGGCCGGGGCGACGTCCGTGCCGGCGCGCCAGTCGCCGCTGGTCACCGGCCGGGCTCCGGCGCGGGGATCACCGGCCGGGCGGTGACGGTCAGTCCCTCGACGATCGTGGTGCCGAACGCAGGGTCCAGCGGCGGCGCCGGGATCGGCCGACCGTTCCAGGTGAGCACGCCGATCTGGGTGCCGTCGGGCCGCAGGATCCAGCCGCCGTCGACCCCGGCGTCCCGTAGCTGCGGGGTCGCCCGGTAGACCACGGGGGCGGTTCCCGCCGTGGCCTTCGCGGTGAACGTGGTCGTGTCGCCGCCGATGGTCAGCTTGCCGGTCGCCTCGGAGCCGTCGAACGTCCCGGTGAGCTTCGCGTTCTTGCCGTCGAGTGCGAGCTTTCCGTCGGCGGCCGTGCCGCGCAGCCACAGCTCCATGTCCTTGCCGTCGCACACGTACGCCTCGGCGGCGCCGTCGCGGGAGGTGATGGCGATGCTGGCGCCGTTGTTCAGGCGGCCGGTCCAGCTCGCGTCCACCTTCTGTTCGGGCGTGCCGGCGGCCGGGACGTCCGTCGCGCCGGGGGCCGCCGACGGGGGCGCCGAGGCACCCGGGGACAGCTCGGGCGGTTGGCTCCCGGACGGCGCCGGCGGCGCGTCGGCGGCGCTGGCCGGGGGCGCGGCGTCCACCTTCGGCGGCGCGGCCGTCGGTGCCGCCTGCGCGCTCATCGCGAACAGTACGGCCGCCATTCCGGCTCCGGTCACCAGCGTCAGCAGCGGGGTCATGCGCTTCATGGGGCAGCTCCCTTCACCGGAACGTACGGGGTTGGCCCGCCGGTCGTTCAACGCGACGGCAGATTGCTTCGGCGACGAGTCCCGCAACCGGCGTCGGGACCGTCCGGCGCGGGCCGGTCGGCGGTGCCACGGCGGTGCGGGCGGGCGGTACGGTGCTCGCCGTGACCGCAGCCGACCACCCCGCCCCCGGGCCGCGCCCCGACGGTCCCGTCGCCGTGCTCGCCAACCCCACGGCCGGGCGCGGGCGGCACCGGGGCCTGCTGCCGCGCCTGCTCGACCGGCTGGCGACGGCGGGCCGCCCGGTGCGGCTGCTGGAGGCGGGCACGGGCGCGCAGGCCGAGGCGGCGTGCCGGGCCGCCGTCGCCGACGGGGCCGCCGCGTTGGTCACCGTCGGCGGCGACGGCACGGTGCACCGGGGCCTGCAGGCGGTGGCCGGCACGGGGGTGCCGTTCGCTCCGGTGCCGGCCGGCACCGGCAACGACTTCGCCACCGACACCGGCTTTCCCGCCGACCCGATCGCCGCCGTCGAGACCGTCGCCGCCGCGCTGCGCGAGGGCCGGACCCGGCCGGTGGACCTGGCCCGGATGACCGGCCCCGGCGGCGACACCCGGTGGTACGGGGCGGTGCTCGCCGCCGGCTTCGACGCGATCGTCAACGAGCGGGCCAACCGGATGCGCCGCCCGCGTGGCCCCCGCCGTTACGACCTGGCGATCCTGGTGGAGCTTGCCCGGCTGCGCCCGCGCCGCTACACCCTGCGGCTCGACGGCGAGCCACTGGAGCGCGACGCGGTGCTGGTGGCGGTCGGCAACTGCGCCAGCTACGGCGGCGGCATGCGGATCTGCCCCGACGCGGACCCGACGGATGGCCTGCTGGACGTGGTGGTCGGCGGCCGGTTCGACAGGCGCACGCTGATCCGGGTGAAGCCGCGCATCTACCGGGGCACCCACGTGCGGCACCCGCTGGTGAGCAGCCACCGGGCCCGCACGGTGGAGCTGGCGGCCGAGGGCATCACCACGTACGCCGACGGGGAGCGGTGCCTCGACCTGCCGGTGACGGTGACCGCCGTGCCGGGCGCGGTGCGTCTGCTGCGCTGACCGGGACGCGGGCGCGGACGGGCGACAGGCCGTTGCCCGGCGCGGCTACCAGCGGTTGCGGGCCTCCTCGGCCCAGCCGACGAGCCCGTCGAGGTCGATCCGCTCGCCGTCGTCGGTGGCCGCCCAGCCGGTGAAGTGCCCGAAGCACTGGTGCGTCTCGTTGGCCACCACGCCGAGGTTGGTGCGGGCGGCCCGCTCGTGGAAGGGGTGCAGCGTCACGTCCACCCGGTCGCCGGCGATCCGCCACGGGCGCAGCCAGTCGGACCGGTCGTACGTCCAGCGCAGCTCGTCGCCGATCTTGTGCAGCCGGCCGGCGACGAACAGCCCGTTCTCGGTGCTGCCGGTGCCGTCGGTCCACTTCCCGCCGAGCTGGACGGCCCGGCCGGGCCCGCTGCCCGCCGCCCAGTTCCAGGCGATCGAGTACGGCCACCGTCCCCGGCCGTGGTCGAGCACGGCGAACGACCCGTCGGCGGGGACGTCGTGCCACGCGCCCCCGACGCGCAGCCGGCCGCGCACGGGCCGCCCGACGTCCTTGACGGTGTACTGGAACCGCCGCTGGCCCCACGGCACGACCACCCCGAGCGACTCGTGGCCGGCGGGCAGCGGCATGGCCAGGTCGACCTCGACGTCGCCGGCGGTGGCGCGCAGGGTGGTGCCGTCGGGGCGCTGGTCGACGTCGACGGTCACCGGCCCGCGCGCGGTGACGGGGCCGACGCCGCTGCGCTCGGGCAGCTCCACCCCGCGGGCCAGCGGCACCACCGCCTCGGTGACGACCTCCTCGCCGGTGGCGCGGTCGAGCACGTAGAGGCTGTGCACGCCGGCGTAGTCCAGCGACGACACGACGACCCCGATGACGTGGGCGGGGGTGACGACGCCCCAGTACTCCCAGCGCTTGGTCCGCCCCCAGCCCCGCAGGTTGGCCCGGTGCAGGGGGCGGCGGGTCCAGCCGATCGCCGCCGGGTCGAGCCGGCCGTCGGGCAGGCAGAGGTCGACGGGGGCGGTGATCTCGCGTTCGTGCGTCATGGCGGGAGGTTACCCGCCGGTACGCGGGGCGGCGTGTGGTCCCGCCGCCCCGCGTACCGGGGTCGGTCAGTGGATCGGGTTCCAGCCGTCCGAACCGGCCAGGTACTGCTGCGCCGTGTAGGTGGGCGCCTGGGCGTCGGTGAGCTGCGGGCGGTCGGCGGTGACCGTCGCGCCGGGGCCGCTGTTGCGGTACTCGAAGAACCGGGCGTCGCGCCACGAGAACCCGGACATGTCCGTCCACGGGGAGTCCTTGACGTGCGCCCCGAGGACGCTGTCGCGGAACACGACCTGGCCGATCGCGTTGACGTCGCCGCTGGGGTGCCACGGCCGGCCGAGGTGCACGCTCTGGGCGGCGGCCGAGTCGGTGGTCAGGGTGCAGCCGACGAACAGGAGGCCGTACGGGTTGCCGATCATCGTGGACGGCGCGGTGACGTACCCGTTGTTGCTCGACGAACCGCGGTCGAGCGACCTGATCTCGCAGCGGTCGAAGACGCCGGTGCCCCGGCCGAAGATGAAGTCGACGTCGCCCTCGACGTAGCAGTCGCGGAAGTACGCGCGGCCGATGGCGCTGCTGTTGGCGCTGTTGTGGTAGAGGGTGTCCTGGTTGCCGAGGAACCGGACGTTGTCGAAGACCAGCCGGTCGGCGCGGGTGAGCACGGCGACGGCCTGCTCGGCGCTGTAGTCGTGGGCGGCCTCGTCGAAGCTGTTGGCGAAGGTCAGGTGCCGGGCGGTGAAGTCGCTGCCGTCGATGGTCACCGAGGCGCTGCCCGAGGTGCCGTAGGTGCCACCGTCCGGCTTCGGGGTGCCCGAGGCGTTGTCGTAGGTGATGACCACGTCGCGGGCGTCGCCGGTGGAGCCGACGAGGGTGACGTGGGGCTTGTCGGCGGGGATGGTGACCAGTTCCCGGTAGGTGCCGGGCCGGATGACGATGGTGCGCCCGGTGGTGTTGCCGGCGGGCACGGCGTCCACCGCCGCCTGCACGCTGGTGTAGGCGCCGCTGCCGTCCTTCGCGACGACCACCGTGTCGCCGGCCGGCGGGGTGCCGGTGGGCGTCGGGGTCGGCGAGGCGGGGGGCGTGGTCGTCGGCGTCGCGGTGGGGGTGGTGGTCGGCGGGGGAGTGCCGGTCGGTGGCGTGGTGGGGGTGGTGGCGCCGCTGGTGACCGTCACGTCGTCGTAGCGGGCGGTGGCGTGGCGGGTCTGCACGCCGATGCGCCCGGTGGCGATGCTGCCGGTGCCCGAGCCGACCGGGACGCCGTCGACCCACCCGCGCACGGTCGACCCGGCGGCCTCGATGCGCAGCGTGTACCAGGCGCCGGTGGCGACGGTGCGCGACAGCGTGCCCAGGGTGGTCGCCGCGCCGCTGCGGACCGCCTCCAGCCGGACCTGGTTGCCGGGCAGCAGGGCGAGCCGGTAGTAGGTGGTCGACCCGGAGGCCCGGGCCAGCAGGGCCACGGCCCCGTCGGCCGGCAGGGTCAGGGCCTTGACCCGGGCCTGGACGGTGTAGTCGGTCCAGGTCGAGGTGCCGGCGAACAGGCGCGCGTTGTCGGTGTCGGCCTTGGCCTGGTGCAGGGCGGGGCTGTCGTCGGCGACGACCGACCAGGTCCCGCCGGACTTCGACCAGCCGGCGGTGTCCCCGTCGGTGAAGTCGTCGCTGAACAGCGTGGCGGCGTACGCGGACTGGACGCCGCCGAGCTGGGTCAGGCCGAGCGCGGCGGCGGTGAGGGCGGCGGTGGCGACGGCGAGCAGGGGCCGTCGGCGGCTTCTGCGCATGGTGGAGGAACCTCCGGGGGACGGGGTAGGAGGCCGGCAACGGGGCGTGAAAGCGCTTTCCTGGCGCACCGTAGCCCCGGTCCTCATGCCTGTCAATGCATCGCCTCCCCGCGCGGCGGGCCTGCTGCGGACCGTGGGCGGGATGCAGCCGCCGGGCCGGGCCGGAACCACCCCAGCCACGGGTGCCCGCGTGTCACCACGAGCGCCCACCGACCCGGAAGCGGGCCACGCCGGCGACAGCGTCACCGGCGTGGCCCGTCCACGGTCGCGGGCGGGGCCTAGCCGTTCAGCCGTTGGCGACGAGCCGCCAGCGGTTGTCGGCGCTGCCGTTGTCGGAGTCCTGCACGGCCTGCGCGCCCTGGGCGGTGGAGCCGTTGAGGATGCCGAGCAGCTTGCCGCTGTTGACGTTGCGGATCTTGTAGGTGCCGTCGCCCTGGTTCAGCAGGGTCCACAGGTGGTCGGCGGTGCCGTTGTCGGCCCACTGTAGGACGCGGGCGTTGTCGGCGGTGGACATGTTCTCGACGCCGAGGACCTTGCCGCTGTTGACGTTGCGGAACTTGACGTTGCCGCCGTCGGTCACGACGACCCAGTTGTGGTCGGCGGTGCCGGTGTCGCCCCACTGGAGGGCGAGCCCGCCGTCGGCGGTGGACATGTTCTGGATGCCGAGCACCAGGCCGCTGCCGACGTTGATCAGCTTGTGGGTGGTGGTGCCGGTGCCGCCGCTGACGCTCCAGTAGACGGTGTAGTTGTAGCCGTGCGCGTCCTGGAACGGCGCGAGGTTGACCGTCGCGCCGTTGGCGGACGCGGTGAACGCGAGCGAGCTCGTGCTGGTCCGGGTGACCGACGTGGCGTTGAGCGAGGGCAGGGCGTTCAGGGTGGTGTTGCCGTAGTTGCCGGCCAGCACCATCGGGCCGTAGGTGACGGCGGCGACGGCCGCGTTGTCGTTGGCGGGGGAGAGCACGACCCGCATCGGCAGCCGCACGGTGATGGTGTCGCCCGCGGCCCAGGTGCGGGTGACCGTGGCGTAGCCGCCGGGCGTGGTGTCCACGCTCTGCGTCGTGCCGTTGACGGCGATCGTCGCGCCGGTGGTCCACGCCGGGATGCGCACCCGGATGCTCCACGAGCCGCTCATGGTGCCGGACAGGGTGAGGGTGGTGGTGTCGCCGACCGGGTAGCTGGTGCTCTGGGTGACCGTGATGCCGCGCTGGGACCAGTTCAGCGTCGACGGCGCGAACAGGTTCACGGTGAGCGTGGTGCCGTTGTAGAAGTAGATCGAGTCCATCAGCCTGGTGTTGACCTCCAGGCCGGTGCCCTGGCAGCACCAGAACGAGTTGTAGTCGGTGCTCCAGGTGCCGCCGCCCCAGGCGGGGCCGACGCCCCGTCGGCCGCCCGGCTTGAGCGGGGTGAAGTAGGTGACGTGGCCGTGGCCGTCGGCCGGGTTCTGTGCGCCGATGACGTGGTTGGCCAGGGCGCGCTCGAAGAAGTCGAAGTACGCCGCCCGGTTCGGGTCGATCAGCCACAGCTCCCGGGTCAGCTTCAGCATGTTGACCGTGTTGCAGTGCTCGCACGTGTCGTTGGTGAGGTAGCCGGCGATCGCGTTGGGCGGGCGGAAGTGCTCGGCCTGGCTGTTGCCGCCGATGACGTACGTGTGCGCGTTGACGGTCATGTTCCACGCGTTGCTGGCGATGTCGCGGTACCGCGTGGTGCCGGTCGCCTTGAACTCACGCGCCGCGCCGATCCACTTGGGCACCTGCGTGTTGGCGTGCAGCCCGTTGAGCTGGTCGGAGTTGCTGGCGAGCGGGTTGAACACGGCCGCGTGGTCGAAGCGCTGGGCGACGGTGAGCCAGCGGCCGTCGCCGGTGTACTGGTAGAGGTCGGCCAGCGCCTCGTTCATGCCGCCGAACTCGGTGCCCAGCATGTTCTGCATCTGGCTGGAGCTCAGCCGGGACGTGCGGGTGTCGACCCAGCCGGCCAGCGCCAGCAGCACGGTGCGGGCCTGGGTGTTGCCGATGTAGCGCCAGACGTCCAGCAGCCCGATGAGGGTCTTGTGGATGCAGTAGTAGGGCACGTTGCCGTTGGACAGGGTGCGCGCCTCCAGCGCCGCGAAGTCCGACTCGGGGAACCCGGACAGGTAGCCCGCGGTGAACCCGGCCGCGCCGTTGTTCGCCTGGCACTTGGCCAGCTCGGCGACCATGTAGTTCGCCTTGTCGCGGCAGGTGGTGTCGCCGAGGGCCGCGTACGCCTGGGCCCAGGCGGTCAGGAAGTGCCCCTGCATGTGGGTGCGGAACGGGAACGACGGGGCGTCCCAGCCGCCGTTGGACGCGGCGCCGTTGGTGGACAGGCGGTGGTTGGCGCGGAAGTTGTAGAGCAGCCGGTCGACGTCGACGAAGCGCAGGTAGCTCAGCGTGCGGTTCTGGTTGTCCAGCCAGCGGCCGGCGGTCAGCCGCACCTGGCCCGGCTCGAACGGGTACGCCGAGACGCCGGTGTCCGGTCGCGCCGGCGGGACCGCCAACGCCGCAGCGGCCGGCTGCGAGCCGGCGAACGTGGCGCCGGCCGCGGAGACGACCGCGGTCGCGCCGGCGGCCTGCAACAGCTGCCGTCGGTTGATGGGCAGGGGCATCGGACCTCCAAGGGGTGCCGGGCCAGGGACGGGAACTGCGGCCCGAGGGCAGGTCGTCGAGCCGGTAGGTCGCCGGGCTCGACCGATAAGCGTCGCGTTAACGTTCACATGCGACGACTGACATGTTACGTTCGACGCCTCGATTGATTCAAGAAGGTGATTCTATCGAGCTTCTTACGACTGGGAGGCGGGCATGTTTGCGCCGGTGAGCCGCCCGATGGCCCAGCGGTGGGCGCGCTCGTCGGCCGGCTCGGGGCGGGCCGTGGCGGGGCTTGCGGGCGGGGGCCGGGATGTTATCGCTATCAACCGGCGGTCGAGCGGTGCCGGCGCGGCGGTGCCGGCGGCGGGATCACCCGGGCGGCGGGCCGACGCTGCTGCGCGTCATCAACGTCGGGGACACGGTCTGCCGCAGCGTGCGGTCGACGCCGGACTCGATCTGGGTCAGCAGCAGGCTGAGGCTGGCCTTCGCCACGGTGTCGAAGTCGGGGCGGACGGTGGTCAGCGGCGGGATGAAGTAGGCCGCGTCGGGCACGTCGTCGAAGCCGACGACGCTGACCTCCTCCGGCACCCGCCGGCCGTGCTCGTGCAGCGCGTGCAGCACGCCCAGGGCGAGGTCGTCGTTGGCGGTGAAGATCGCGGTCACCCCCGGCGTGCGCGCCAGCATCTGCCCGCAGCGGTATCCCGACGCCGCCGACCAGTCCGCCTGCAACACGGGAGGAGCCTCCGCGCCCGCGGCCCGCAGCGTCTCCCGCCACCCCGCGATCCGGCCGGCGCTGTCGAACCAGTCGCCCGGGCCGGAGACGTGCCAGACCGTCCGGTGGCCCGCGTCGAGCAGGTGCTGGGTGGCCAGCCGGCCGCCCTCCACCTGGTCGATGGTGACCAGGGGCTCCGGTCGGCGGGGGTCGCCGTCGACGGTGACCAGCGGAATGTCGGTGGGCAGGCAGTCCAGCGCCTCGCCGGCGGACTCCACGGGCGCGATCACCACGATCCCGGCGACGCGGTGCGCCAGGTGCCGTTCGACGACGGCGGTGATGGAGTCGCGGTCCAGGTTGCGGACGCTGCCCACGCTGACGGCGAAGCCCGCCTCGGCCGCGGCGAGCTCGAACGCCGACAGCAGGGACGCCGGGCCGTAGAGCGTGGTGTTGAGCGCCACCACGCCGAGGACCTGGGACCGCCCGGTGACCAGCGCACGGGCCGCGCGGTTCGGGCGGTAGCCGAGCTGGCTGATCGCGGCCTGCACCCGCAGCCGGGTCTGTTCCCGGACGTTGGGGTGCCCGTTGAGGACGCGCGACACGGTCTGGTGCGACACCCCGGCTAGGCGGGCCACGTCCCTCATCGCAGGACCGCGTGCGGTCATCCCACCCACCTCTCCGTGCGCCCTCCCGGCCCGTTGACGCCGGGTGGTCGGACCGATGCTTCGCCGGGCATCGACCTCGGGGCACGCAGACACACCGCCGTGGACAACGCCAAATCAGCGAGAGTCTACGCGGCGGTGGTGTCGGGTGGGCTGGAGAAGGCGGCCGTACTGCGGCTGCAAACCGTGATGTTCGTCATCACGGCTCGCGGACGGGCGCGAGCAGACGACGGGCGGCCTGGGACGGCACCTTCCTTCTTCGCCGGCCGCCGTGGCCGGCGGCGCGCGCAGGGGACGGGCGGTATCGATCGGTTCGGATGCTATCGAAACGAGTCGGCGGCGACAAGGAGAGGTTTCCGAGGACCGCCGCGGCACCGGTCACCGCACGCCGGGAGCGGCGGTGCTGTCCCGTACGACGAGCGTGGTCGCCAGCTCGACGCGGGTCTGGGGGAGGCGCTGGTTGGTGGCCAGGGCCAGCACCATGCGGGCGGCGGCGGCCCCCATGTCGGTGAGCGGCTGCTGCACCGAGGTCATCGTCGGGCCGCACAGCCTGGTGTGCGGGATGTCGTCGAAACCCACGACGCTGAGATCCTGGGGGATACGCCGGCCGGTCCGGCGGGCGGCCTCGTAGACCCCCAGGGCCTGAAGGTCGTTGCCGCACAGCACCGCCGTCGGGGTCGGGTTGAGGCGCAGCAGGTCCTGGCCGAGGCTGAGACCGTCCTCGAAGGAGAACCAGGCCCCCGTGCGCAGCAGCCTCGGCTCCAGCCCGGCCCCGGCGGCCTCCATCGCCGCCCGCGCGCCGTCGAGCCTGGCCCGGGCGCAGAGCCGCTCGGTCGGGCCGGTGATCACGGCGATCCGCCGGTGACCCAGGTCGAGCAGGTGCCGCGCGGCCTCGAAGCCGCCGCTCCAGTTCGTCGCCGTCACCGAGGGGACGGTGTGCAGCGGCAGCTCGTCCGTCGGATCCAGCACCACCAGCGGGATCGCGCTCGCCCGCAGCAGGGCGTGCTGCTCGGAGGTGAAGCCGAGGTGCACCGCGATCACCCCCGTCGGCCGCCGCGCCAGCAGGTCGCGGGACCAGAACCGGCCCTGCGACAGCTGCCGCCGGGCGTCGGTGAAGCCGACGGCCAGCCGGTGCTCGCCGGCGACCTGCTCCACCCCGTGCATGATCGCCACCGCCAGGTTGCTCTGCATCCCGTAGAAGACCACCTCCACGATGGCGCTCGGGGTGCCCAGCTCCGGCCGGCGGTAGCCGTGCTCCCGCAGCAGGGCCTCCACCCGGGACCGGGTCCCGGCGGCGACGCCCGACCTGCCGTTGAGCACCTTCGACACCGTCGGCACCGACACGTCCGCGAGGCGCGCGATCGTGGTGAGCGTGTGTTCCCCCCGCCTGCGCCCCCGCCGTTCGACGCCCGCCGCGCCGTCCGTGCGCTGCTGGCCGGGCGGGGCGGCCGGGGGGCGGGCGGCCGCCGCACCGGCCGCCGCCGCGTCGACCTGCGCGCGGGCGGGCGGCCGGCGGTGCCGGCCCGCCGTGGCGAGCAGTTCGGCCCGCACCGCCTCGGCCGTCTCGATCGCGCCCGGCCCTGCCGGTATCGTCCGGGTGAGGTAGCGGCGTCGCTTCGACACGGGGTCGATCCCGGCATAGACCCGGACCCGCAGGGAGCCGCTGGGCAGTTCCTCGATCTCGCCGCGCGCCCGCCGGCGGGGCCCGGGCTCGTCCGACATGGAGCCAGGCTACTCCACAGTGGCTCCACGTCGATGCCCTGGCTCCACGGCTCCACGCAGGGTCCGGCGGTCACGCCCGGGCTCGGCGACCGGACAGCCCTGCCGGTCGGCCCCGTCGGTCAGGGGACGAGGCGCTTCTCGAACCAGTGGTGGGCGTAGCGCTCGGTGTTGAACGGCTCGACCTCGTGGTACCCGGCGGAGCGGTACAGGGCGATGGCCTCGGTGAGGCTGCGGTTGGTGTCCAGCCGGACGGCGGTCCAGCCGCGCGCGGCGGCGTACCCCTCCAGCTCGTCGAGCAGCCGCCGGCCGACGCCGAGGCCGCGCACCGCCGCGGAGACCCACACGCGCTTGATCTCGGCCGGCGCGCCGGGGCGCAGCTTCACCGCGCCGCAGCCGACGGGCTCGGCGTCGAGGGTGGCCAGCAGGAACACACCGGCGGGCGGGGTCAGCTCGTCGTCGCCGAGCGGGCTGCTCAGCGCCGGGTCGAAGCCGCCGTCGAAGCGCCGGGCGACGTCGCGGGCGTAGGCCCGCACGCACACCCGCGCCCGTGGGTCGCCCGGCGAGCACGGCGCGATGGTCACCCTCGACGCGACGAGCAGCCGCTCCACCTCGGCCATCGCCGCGACGAGCCGGGTGCGGCGTGGCCCGCTGAGCGGCGCGAGGATCGACCAGGCGAACGCGTCGGAGCGTTCGTCGAGCTCGGCCCACTCGGCCCGGCCGGCGTCGGTGAGCGTGGCCTGCCGGACCCGGCCGTCGCCGCCGCCCGGCGCGACGGTGACGAGCCCGTCGCCCTCCAGGGCGCGCAGGAGCCGGCTGAGGTGCCCGGAGTCCAGGCCGAGCCGGTTCCGCAGCGCCGCGACCTCGGCGCCGTCCGGGCCGATCTCCCACAGCAGGCGCGCCTGGGCGAGGGGCCGCCCGCGCGCCATGTACGCGTCGTCCAGCGCGCCCACCCGCCGGGTCACCGTCCGGTTGAACCGCCGTACCGTCGCGACAAGCTCCGTGTCCATGTGCCTGACCTTAGTCAGGTAAATGTCGGGGGGTGCGACGGGGGTCGCCCGCCACCCCCGCACGGCGTGCCGCGGAGTGCTTCATAGGGTGGAGGGATGCAACCCGTCGTGCGCGCGCTCCAGGTCCTCCAGGCGCTGTCCAGCCGGCCTGACGGAATGACCCTCCAGGAACTGCACCTGGCGCTCGACATCCCGCTGGGCAGCATGCACCGCATCCTTGCCGTGCTGCGCGAACAGCGATTCGTCAGCCGGTCGCCGATCGACCTGCGCTACTTCCTCGGTCCGGCCGTGCGCGATCTCACCGAGAGGAACGTGAGCGGGGCCGGCGGCATGCAGTCGCTCACGACCGTCGTGCGCGAGTTGTCCCAGGCCACCGGCGAGACGGTCTTCCTGACCGAGTTGCACGGCAGCGAGGCCGTCTGCGTCTCGTTGGTGGAGGGCACCTATCCGCTCCGGCTCTTCGTGCGCCTGGGGCAGGTCATGCCGCTGAACGCGGCCGCGGCGGCCCGGGTGCTCCTCGCCCACCTGCCGACCGCGGTCGCCGCGGAACTGCTCGGCGCGAGCGTGCTCGGCGAGTTCACGCCGGCGAGCCCGCACACCGCCGAGTCCGTCCTGGAGCGCCTGCCGGTCATCCGGGAGCGGGGCTACGACATCGCCGCCGACGAGCTCGACGAGGGCGTCTGGGCGGTCGCCGCCCCGGTCTTCACCTCGACCGGCCGGGCGACCGCCAGCGTGACGCTCGCCGGTTCGTCCGGTCGGTTCGCCACCGAGGCCGCCCGCAGCGCCGCCATCCGCAGCGTGACCGGGGCCGCCGCCCGAATGTCGGCGCACCTCGGCTGGACCCCCGGGGAGTAGCCCCGGTCCGTGCTGCCACCGCCTCCCGGCGGTGGCGCGCGCCCGTCCCTCGCCGCTCGTCCTGCCCCGCCTCCCGCGCCGCCGGCACGCCGCACCGGCCCTGTTCGCCCGCCGGTGTCGGAGGACACAGCCCTGACCAGTGCCCACGAGGGGCGGGATCGGGGCGAAGGGGATTCATCGCCACTGGTGTACGCGCGCGATGCTGTGGAAACATGCCTTCCATGATACGGAAGGAGTCGTGGTGATGGAGAGTCCTGACCTGCCGGTGGAAGACCTCGCGGGACGCATCGTGTGGCTCTGCGTGGGCGGCGCGTCCCTGCTGCGCAGCGGCGACCAGGAGATCCGCACGGGATACCTCAAGACCCCGGTCGACGAGGTCCGGGTGTCCCGTGCCGGGCTGCCCGGGGACGAGCAGGTCTACGAGACCCACGGCGGCCCGGACCGGGTGGTGCTGAGCTACTCCGTCGAGAACTACGCGTTCTGGCGCGACACCCTCGGGCTCGACCTGCCGCAGTACGCGGCCCTCGGGGAGAACTTCACCACCACCGGGCTGACCGAGTTCGAGGTGCACGTGGGCGACGTCTTCGCCGTCGGCGACGCCGTCGTGCAGGCGGCCCAGCCCCGGTCCCCCTGTCACAAGGTGGCCGCCCGCCACCGCCGGCCCAGGTTCACCATCGAGGTCGCCCGCAGCCACCGGACGGGCATCCTCTACCGGGTGCTCCGCGAGGGTGTCGTCCGCGTCGGCGACACCATGCGGCTCGTCGCCCGCGAGCCGCACGGCTACTCGATCGCCGACGCCAACCGCATCCTCATCGACCGCAGGGACCTCGCCGGCGCCCGTGCCCTGCTGCGGGTCGACTCGCTCGCCGAGGCGAAGAAGGCCGAACTGCGGGACCGGCTCGCCGCCGCCCCACCCACCGACCCCAAGGAGCTGTCATGATCCGCGTGCACGTCGACCTCGATCTCTGTCAGGGCTTCGCCAACTGCGTGATGGTCGCGCCGGACCTCGTCGACCTCGACGCGAACGGCAAGGCGGTGGCGCTGCGCGAGACCTTCCCCGACACCGACGAGGGCGAGCTGCGCGAGGCGGCCGAGTCCTGCCCGGCGGTCGCGATCCGACTCGAACGGAGCGCGCGGTGACGGGCGGAACGGTCGTCGTCGGCGCCTCCCTGGCCGGGCTGCGGACCGCGCAGCACCTCCGGGCCCTCGGCTACGCCGAACCGGTGACGCTGATCGGCGCGGAGCCGCACCTGCCGTACGACCGGCCGCCGCTGTCCAAGCAGGTGCTGCTGGGGGAGTGGCCCGCGAGGCGCACGCACCTGGTAACCGAGGGACAACTCGCCGAGCTGCGGGTCGACGTCCGGCTCGGCGTGGCGGCCACGGGCCTGGACCGGGAGCGCAGGCTCGTCACGCTCGTCGACGGCGGCCTGGTCCCGTACGACTTCCTCGTCGTCGCGACCGGCTCGCGGCCCCGCGAGCTGCCCGCCCCGAACGGCGGCCCGCACGTGCACACGCTGCGCACCCTCGACGACGCCCGGCTGATCGCGGCGAAACTCGGCCCGGGACGCCGCCTGGTGGTGATCGGCGCCGGCTTCATCGGCTGCGAGGTCGCCTGCGCCGCCGTGGCCGGCGGCGCCGCCGTGACCCTGGTGTCCCGCGAGACCGCGCTGCTGCCGCAGTTCGGCCCGGACGTCTCCACCTACCTGGCCCGGCTGCACCGCGACGCCGGGGTCCGGCTGCTGCTCGGCGCGCACGTCCGCTCGGTCGGGCCGGCCGGCGGCGACGCCGCCTCGGTCGTGCTCGCCGACGGGACGGTCCTCGATGCGGACGTGGTCGTCGTCGGCATCGGCGGCGTCCCGAACGTCGAGTGGCTGGCCGGCAGCGGCCTCGCCGGGCCCGACGGCGTGCCGGTGTCGCCGCACGGGCAGACGGCCGACCCGGCGATCCTCGCCCTCGGCGACGTCGCGGCCTGGCCGGGGCCCGCCGGCCGGGGCCGCCGACGTTCGGAGCACTGGTCGCACGCCGTCGAACAGGCCAGGACCGTCGCCCGGGTCGTGGTCGAGGGGCCGTCCTTCGACCCCGGGACCTTCGTGCCGTACGCGTGGTCCGACCAGTACGGCCGCAAGCTCCAGACCGTCGGCGAGGTCCCGGCCCGGTCGGGCCGGATCGTGTCGGACGGCTGGCACACCGCGGACCGTCGGCGGCACTGCCTCTACCTCGACGACCGCGGCGAGGTGGTGGGCGGGCTCTTCGTGGACGATCCCCGGGGCGCGGGGCAGCTGCGCCGGGCCCTGCAACGGGCCGGCGGGACACCCGACGCCGGCGTCCCCGGACGCCGGCCCGCCCCGGCCTGAGCGCCCGCGACGCACGCCGGCCCGGGGCCGACCGGACTTGCAGCGCAAGCCCCGTCGGCCCCGGGCCGGTGACCGCTACGCCCGGGATCCGGCCCGGTCCGACCAGCCGTGGTACGCCGCGAACATGGTCCGCAGGAGCCGGTCGTTGTCGACCGTCTTCACGATCCGCACGGGCTTGGCCCGGGAGATGTCGAGCCCGACGTGCAGCCGCAGGTTCTCCCGCGTCCAGGCGACCGGGCGGCCCCGGGTGAGCGTCCCCCGGGTCTCGACGTCGACCATCATCTCCTCGACGGTGACGATGCCCGGATCGACGAGCAGCGCCACCGCGAGGGGATCGTGCAGCAGGCAGCCGTCGATGTCGCGCCAGGCCGCGGCCAGGTCGATCCAGGGGCGGGTCGTCTGGACCACGTACCGGGCCAGCGCGGAGCGCTCCACGTCCACGAGGTCGAGATCCTGATGGCGCAGCAGCGTCTGCGACGTCGCGTCCAGCGGGAGCAGCGTGATCGGGCACCCCGAGGTCAGCACGATCCGGGCCGCGTCCGGGTCGATGCCGAAGTTCAGCTCCTGGAGGAACCCGGGCACGTCGAAGGCGCCCCCCATGACGACGATCTCCCGGACGACCTCCGGCAACCCGGGGTCGAGTTGCAGGGCCTGCGCCACGTTCGTCAATGGACCGATCGCCACGATGGTGATCTCACCCGGGTGGGCGCGGACGTGCCGGACGATCTCCGCTGCGGCGTCGAACGCCGTGCCGGGGTCGTGGGGCGCCGGCGGCGGCACGGCGGACCACGCGGCGCGGACCGCGTCGCTGCGGGTGACCCGGTCCTGCCGGCTGCGCCAGGGGCCGCTCGGCTCCAGCAGCGCGGTGCCCGCGCCGGCGTGCACCGGGATGTCGAGCCCGACCAGGTCGACGAAGGTGCGGGCGACGGCGTAGCCCTGGTCCCGATGGGTGTTGCCGGACACGACGGTGATCATGTCGAGCTGGATGGCGTCGGAGGCGACGGCGAGCGCCAGGGCGAGCCCGTCGTCGATGTCCGCGCCCGGGACGCCGTTGCCCGGGTCGCAGTCGACGATGATCCGTCGCCGCGACGGCGGGCGGCCGGCGCTCACTCCCGCTCCCCGGTGGAGGCGAGCGACGAGGCGAACTGCCGCTGCGCGAAGAGGAGCACGAGCAGCGGGACCACGGCGGTGAGGGTGGCGGCGGCGAACATCTGGCCGTAGTCGACGCCGGACTCCTGGGCGAAGTCGGCGATGGCCACGGGCGCGACCCGCACGGCCGGCGCGGGGGCGATGAGCAGCGGCCACAGGAACGACTGCCACTGGAAGACGAACAGGATCAGGCCGGCGCCGACCATCGACGCCCGCGACAGCGGCAGGTAGATCCGCAGGTAGATGCCGAACCAGGACAACCCGTCCATCCGGGCGGCCTCGCTGAGCGAGGTCGGGATGCCGAGGAAGAACTGCCGCAGCAGGAAGATGGCCAGGCCGTTGCCGATCGCCGGCAGGATCAGCCCGACGAGCGTGTTCTGCAGGTCGGCCTCGCGGAACGTCGACGCGAGCGGGATGGCGATCGCCTCGAACGGCACCAGGAAGCTGACGACCATGACGCCGAACAGCGCCGCGCGCCCGGGGAACGGGATCATCGCCAGCGCGAACGCGGCCAGCGACGACACGGCCAGCCCGAGGGCCACGCTGACCGTGGTGACCAGCACCGAGTTCAGCAGCGCGAGGGTGAAGCTGCTCTCGAGCACCGCGCGGTAATTGTCCAGCGAGACCGTGGAGGGGACCACCGTCCGGACGGAGACGGGGGAGAGGTAGCGGAAGATCTCCTCGCCGGGGCGCAGCGAGGAGACGACGGCCCACAGCAGGGGCGCGACGGCCAGGGCGGCGACCGGCACGACGAGCCAGAGCGTGCGGCGTCCGGTGCGCCGCTCGTTGCGTCTTGCGACGATGTCGGCCATGGCTAGTCCTTCCCGGGCAGCAGCCGGAACTGCGCGGCGACCACCACGATGACGATGCTGACGAGGACGACCGTCGCCGCGGCGGAACTGCCGGTGTCGGCCAGCGTGTAGGCGCGTTCGAAGATGAAGTTCATGATGAGGTTGGTCGATCCCTCTGGCCCGCCCTGGGTCAGGATCCGCACCGGGGCGAAGACCAGGAAGTTGGCGACCGTGTCGGCGACGAGGACGAACAGCAGGGGCCGGCGGATGCCGGGCAGGGTGATGTGGACGAACTGCTTCCACCCGCCTGCGCCGTCGAGGTCCGACGCCTCGTACAGGCTGCGGGGGATCTCGTGGATGCCGGCGACCAGGAAGGTCATCCAGTAGCCGACCCCGACCCAGCTGCACAGGATGACGATCGACATCAGCGCGGTGTCCGGGCTCACCAGCCACGGCACGGCCGGGATGCCGAGGGTGCCGAGGAGGCCGTTGAGCGGGCCGTCCGGGCGGAACAGCACGCCCCAGACGATCGCCGACACGGTCTGCGGGATCGCGATGGGCAGCAGGATCAGCGTGCGCCAGAGGCCCACCAGCGGGATGTGCCGGGTGAGTAGGACGGCCAGGAACAACGCGACCGCGATCTGGAACGGGTTGATGACCAGCGAGAACAGCAGGGTGACCTTCAGCGAGCCGAGGAACGCGGGGTCGCCGAACAGGTAGGTGAAGTTCGTCAGCGAGAACTCGCCGAGCCGGTTCGTCACCGCCGAGGTGACCGCCTCGACGGACGGGACGAGTCGTAGGAAGACCAGGCCGGTCAGGGCCGGCAGGAGGAACAGTCCGGCGGTGCCGAGCGTCCGCAGGCGCGCGCGGTTGCGGCTGCGACCAGCTCGGGGGCGCGGGGGTGCTTGTGTCACGTTCGTGTCTTTCCGATCGGGGCCTGCCGGCCCCGGGCGGCGCGACCCGCCGCCCGGGGCGGGCGCGCTACTTGTACTGGGACAGCTGCCGGGCGAGGGCGTCCTGCGCGGTGGCGAGGATCTGCGCCGGGTCGCCGCCGTTGCGGATGTCGGCGAACGCCTTGTTCACGATCGTCTCGAAGTCCACGTACCCCACCGAGGACGGCCGCCGGACCGCGTGCTCGTCGGTGTCGGTGGTGAGCAGGGTGCCGTACTGGGTGGTCTGCCGGGGGGCGATGCCGTCGATGTAGTGGATGTACTTCGGGTACGCCTTCTGGTTGACCGGCGGCAGGTTGAACTTCGTCGATGCGGACGTCGCGCCGTCCGTGGACAGCGACAGGTAGCGGGCGAACTCCTGCGCCGCGGTCGGGTGCTCGCTGACGTTGCTGACCCCGACGGCCCACGAGTCGGTCGGCGTGACGACCTTCCCACCCGCGGCGTACGGCAGCGGGGCCATGCCCCACTTGTCGGCGAGGCCGCTCTTCTGCAGGTCGGTGATGCGGGCCGGACCGGCGACGTAGAAGGCGACGGAGCCGTTCTTGAACAGGTCCGGCATCTGGGCGGACGCCAGGCCACGGGGGGACAGGCCGGAGGAGTAGAGCTTGCCGTACCAGTCGCCGAAGGCGCGCCACTGCGCGGTGTCGACGGCCGGGGTGAGGTTGCCGTCGCCGGCCAGCCCGGCGTCGCCGCCCATCGACATGATCACGGGCTGGAGGGCGTAGTAGGCGTCGACCTGCTCGAAGGCGAAGCCGTACTGGGCGCCGGCGGCCTTGGCCTTCGTGGCGGCCTCCAGGGTTTGGTCCCACGTCCAGCGGCTGGCGTTGTCCGGCCCGGGCTCGGCGATCCCGGCCTTGGCGAGCAGGGCCTTGTTGTAGAAGAGGAAGTTGTCGCTGGTCCACAGCGGATAGCCGTACTGCTTGCCGTCCCAGGTGACCGAGGAGATGCCGCCCGCGGTCAGGCTCTCCTTCATGGCCGGGGCGTCGGCGGAGACGTCCCGCAGGAAGCCCTGGGCGGCGAGGCCGGGCAGGCGCGGCGGGTCCACCGCGATGACGTCGATGGAGGTGTCCTTCGAGCCGAGCCGCGCCTGGGTCTGTGCCGCGATCTCGGCGAAGGGGATGATCTGCACCTCGACGTCGATGTTCGGGTGCTCCTCGTGGAAGGCCGCCACCGCCTCGTCGAAGACGCCCTTGTGCGGGGTGACGAACGTGATGGTGACGTCCGCGTTGGGATCGTCGTTGGCGGAGGAGCCGCAGGCGCTCAGCGCCAGGGCGGCGACCGCCAACGAAGCGCCGGCGATCCGGCCGACCTTCTTTGTCATGGTATGGTCCTCTTTCGATAGGGGGCCCCGGGTGTCGCCACCGACTGCCATCTGAGTCGACACCTGGTGGTTCTCTCTGTGGTGCGTGGTGCAGCCGCAGGAGCGGCGACGGAGGAGCTCGGTGTCGCACACGATGTGCCTTGGCTCCCCCGGGCTCGTGGGTCGGGTCAGGGCGACCGCGTGTCGCGCGATGCTGGCCAGCGGCTGACTGACGGTGGTCAGCGGTGGCACGCTGAACAGGGACTGCTCGGTGCCGTCGAAGGTCACGACGGCCAGTCCGTTCGGCACCGCCACGCCGGCGTCGGCTGCGGCAGCCAGGACGCCGAGGGCCTGCATCTCGTCGGTGACGAGCACCGCGTCGGCCGTTGCGCGCGCGAACAGGGCGACCGCCGCCTGGTAGCCGCCGGCCCGCGAGAACGGCGCCTCGAAGAAGAGGCTCTCGTCGTTGGGCAGGCCGTGCGCCTTGAGGGCCTTGCGCCACCCGCCGATCCGCTCGACGGACGTGAACAGGTGCGACGGGCCGGCGATGACGGCGATGCGGCGGTGGCCGTGCGCGATGAGGTGTTCGGTGGCCATGGCGGCGCCGTCGAAGTTGTCGACGACGACCGAGGAGATGTCGGAGAACCTGTCGCGCCGGTCGAGGGCGACGACCGGTATCCCGGCCCGGATCGCCGCCTCGACGGGTGAGTGGTGGCCCACCCCGACGTACAGCAGGCCGTCGACCTGCCGCTCGACGAAGCTGGTGATGAGTCGGGCCTCCCGCACGGCGCTCTCGGCGGAGTTGCCCACCAGGAGAACCTGCCCCTCCCGGAAGACCTCGTCCTCGATCGCCCTGGCCAGGGCGGAGAAGAACGGGTTGGACACGTCCGGCACGACCAGGCCGAGCACGCCGGAGCGGCCGCCGGCCAGGGCCTGCGCGATGGCGTTGGGTCGGTAGCCGGTCCGCTCGATCGCGTCGAGGACGCGCTGACGCGTGGCCGGTGCGACCGCGCGTGGTCCGTCGTTGACGACGTAGCTGACGACCGCCACCGAGGTTCCCGCCTCGCGGGCGACGTCCTGCCGGGTCACCCGGCGTGGCCCGGTCATCGCGGTGTCGCCTCGCGGCGCAGCACGTCGCCGGCCTGCTCCCACGTCGGGAAGGCCGAGGCTGCGCCCGGTCGGCTCACCGCCAGGGAGGCCGCCGCCAGGCCCCACCGGGCGGCCTCCGGCAGGGAGTGGCCCCTGGCGAGCGCGGCGGCCAGCGTCCCGGTGAAGCAGTCGCCGGCGCCCGTCGTGTCGGCGACCGTGGCGGCGAACGCCGCCAGGTGGTGAGCCGTCGGCCCGTCCGCGAGCACCGCGCCCTCGGCGCCGAGGGTGACGACGGCCGACCGGGGGCCGGCGGCGACGAGCCGGCGGGCCACCCCGAGCGCGTCGTCGACATCGTCGATGCGGGCCGGCCCGCCGTCGAGCAGTTCGAGCAGGTGGCCGGCCTCGTGCTCGTTGACCACGAGCGGATCGGCGCGGCGCAGCGTCCCGTGGTCGACCGGGACGACCGGGGCCAGGTTCAGCACGAATCTCGTGCCGGCCGCGCCGGCCGAGTCGGCCGCCCACGCGACGACCGCGGGCGGCACCTCGCCCTGGACCACCACGACGGCCGGCGGCGTCGCGTGGTCGCGGAGGTTCGCGTCGACCGTGGCCCGGTCGATTCGGTCCACCGGGCCGGGCTCGACGACGATCAGGTTCTCGCCGGTCGCCTCGACCACGACGGTGGCCCGCCCGGTGTGCCGGCCGGGGACGACGCCGACCTGCGTGACCGAGACGCCGTGGTTGGCCAGTGCGTCCCGGACGACCGTCGCGCTGGCGTCGTCGCCGACGACACCGAGCAGTTCGCAGGCAACGCCCATCCGGGCGATGGCCACCGCCTGGTTGGCTCCCTTGCCGCCGAGCCCGTCGCGGGCACGCCGGGAGATCACCGTCTCGCCCCGCCCTGGCAGTCGGGCGACGTCCAGCGAGCGGTCGTGGTGGATCGAGCCGATGACCAGGGCTTTTGGTGTCGCCCGCACCAAGTCGATCATTAGGGCGTTCCTTCCGGCCGGCGTGAGGTTCCGTAATCTACGCGCGTTGAATCTGCGCCGTCAACGGTTGTGGAAGAGTGGTTTCCAAACTGGTTTCGGCTGGTGGCGCGCCGGTCGGGGGTCAGGCGTCGGGGAGCAGCCGGGTGGCCCTGCCGGCTTGCGGCCCGCCGCCCGGGCCGGTCGGCGCACCGGCGCACAGGGCGGTGACATCGCGCGCGGTGGCGACGGTGGCGACGAGTTCGTGACGCGGCTGCCGCAGGAACCCCTGTGCGGCCATCTGGTCGAGCTGCCGCAGGAACGCGTCGAAGAAGCCGTGCGCGTCGAGCACCGCGCACCTGGCCCGGGTGAGGCCGAGCCGTCGCAGGTTGACCGCCTCGGTGATCTCCTCCAGTGTGCCGGGGCCGCCGGGCAGGGCGACGACGACGTCCGACAGCGCCAGGATGCGGGCCCGCCGGGCGGGACGCGAGGCGGTGACCTCCACCCGGGTCAGTCCCGGGTGCGGGGTCTCGTCGCCCGCGCCGGGAGGGGCCAGGACGCCGGTCACCCGGGCGTCGCGGGCCAGCGCCGTCCGGGCGGCAAGGCCCATGACGCCGTCCGCGCCGCCGCCGTAGACGAACTCGCAACCGTCGTCGGCGAGCGCGGAGACCAGCGACACCACGGCGGGGTGCAGCTCCTCGTGGCCGCTGGCCGCGCCGCCGTACAGACCGACCCGCACGGGTCCTCCAAGGGGGGGTGGGTGGCGGGGCCGCCGGCCGGCGGTGGGCTTGACACGCCGAACGGGGCGGCCGATACTCCGTAGCCTACTTGTGGAAGCAGGCTTTCCGCTAGGCGGAAAGTGTGGCGATTGTTCGACCGAGGGAGTGGGAGTGCAGCCATCCGCCCGGGAACCGGGTCCGTCCGACGATCTCCTCGGTGCCGCCGCCGGCGTCGATCTGTCCGTGCGCATCCGGGGCCTCGCCCTGACCTCCCCGGTGATGCCCGCCTCGGGCTGCTTCGGCCCGGAGCTGGGCCGGCTGCTCCCCATGCGGGAGCTCGCCGCCGCCGTCACCAAGACGGTCTTCCTCCAGCCCCGCGCCGGCAACCCGGCGCACCGGCTCACCGAGATCCCGGCCGGCGTCGTCAACAGCGTCGGCATCCCCAGCCGGGGCCCGCGCGGCTTCCTCACCCACCAGTACCCCGGCTACCGGGCGCTGCCCGCCCCGACGATCATCAGCATCGGCGGCCACTCCCCGGCGGAGTACGAACAGGTCGCGGAGCAACTCGGCGGGGCCGGGGCCGGATACGAGATCAACGTCTCCTGCCCCAACCTCGACACCGACGGCCGGGACATCGGCTCCGATCCGGTCGCGCTCGCCGAGACCGTGGCCCGGGTGCGGGCGGTCACCGACAAGCCGATCATCGCGAAGCTGCCCGTGATGGTGGCCTCCATCGCCGAGTGCGCCCGCGCCGCCCAGGAGGCAGGCGCCGACGCGGTCTGCGTGGCCAACTCGGTCCCGTCGCTTCCCCTCGAACCCGGCAGCCTGCGGCCGGCGCTCGGCAACCACGTGGGTGGCCTCACCGGCCCGCACATCCGCCCCATCGTCCTGCGGCTCGTCTGGCTCGCGGCCAGGGCCGTCGACGTGCCCGTCATCGCCTGTGGCGGAATCGCCACCGCGGATCACGCCCTGGAGTACCTCTCCGTCGGCGCGTCGGCCGTGCAGGTCGGCACCGCCAACTTCAGCCGGCCCACCGCCATGGTCGACGTCGTCCGTGGCCTGCGCACCCGGTGCCGCGCGGCGGGCGTCACCACACTCCCCGCCCTGCTGCGCACCGATCTCACGCTCGCCTGACCCAGGGCGAGCCCGCCCAGCCCGCCGCGCCCGGCCGCCGCCGCGCGCCGACCAGGAACGAGAAGAGCATGCCCGAACTCGCCGGCCTCTCCGCGCTCACCGCGCCGCTGGCCCGGACCGACGGCCCCGAACGGTGGTTCGACCTCGGCCACGACCCGCTGGCGTCCATCCGCCTCGGCGACGCGCTCGCCGCCGTCCTCTCCGCCCGCGCCGTGACCGCCGTCCTGCACTGGGAGGGCGAGGAGGAAGCGGTGCTCGCCCACGTCGTCGCGGCCGCGATGCGCACCCGCCGGGTCACCGTCGTGCAGGAACGCGGCCTCCTCTTCACCTCCGCCGACCTGCCCGACAGGTCGACCGTCGCCCTCGTCGCCACCCGGCTCACCAGCACCCGGGCCGTCACGCCGGTCGCCGCGATGATGCGCGAGCGGGGACACCGGCTCGACTGCGCGGTCACCCTGCAACCGCCCCGACTGCACCTGCCGGCCCCGCCGTCCGATCCGACGCCCGACGGTCACTAGCCCCCTCCGACAGCCAGGAGCACCATGTCCACCCTCGCCACCGTCCCCGCCCTGCAACCGGCCCGGCTGGAGGAGACGCTGCGGCGGTTCGCCGCCCTGTCCGAGCCCGGCGCGGGGGTCTCCCGCCTGGCCTACACGCGCCTCGAACGCCAGGCCCACGACCTCTTCGCGGCCCTGCTCGCCGACCTCGGCATCGCGTCGTACACCGACGCCGCCGGCAACACCATCGGCGAGCTGGCCCCCGACGCCGAGCCCCGCCCCGGCGCGATCGGCACCGGTTCCCACCTGGACAGCGTCCCGCACGGGGGCGCGTACGACGGGACCGCCGGGGTCGTGGCCGCCCTCGCGGTGGCCGCCGCCGCGCGGGCCGGCCGCCCCCGGCACCGCCCGTGGCGCTTCGTCGCCTTCGCCGCCGAGGAAGGCGCCCGGTTCGGGCAGGCGTGCAATGGCAGCCGGATCGTCGCCGGCCTCACCGACGCCGCCGACCTGCACCGGCTCACCGACCGCACCGGCACGACGATGGCCGCCGCCATGACCGAGTGCGGCCTCGCGCCGCAGCGGGCCGCGACGGCGCGGTGGGAGCCCCGGGACTGGCGGGCCTTCGTGGAGCTGCACATCGAACAGGGCACCGTGCTGGAGCGCCGGCGGGTGCCCATCGGGGTGGTCGACACCGTCTCCGGCTCGACCCGGCTGCGGGTCTGCCTGACCGGCGTGGCCGCGCACACCGGCGGCACCCCGATGGACGACCGCCGCGACGCGCTCGCCGCCGCCGCGGAGTGCGTGCTCGACTGCGAACGGCTGGCCCTGGCCGCCGCCGACGTCAACACCCGGATCACCGTGGGCACCCTCACCGTCGAACCCGGCGCGATCACCGTCATCCCCGGCCGGGTGATGTTCACCGTCGACGTCCGCGAGACCGACTACGACCGCCAACGCGCGGCGGCGCACGCCGTCGGCCAGCGGTGCCGCGCCGTCGCCGCCCGGCGCGGCGTCGACGTCGAGCTGGAGGAGCTGGCCGACACCCCGCCGGTGACCCTGTCCCGCGAGGTGACGGCGGCGGCCCGCGCCGCGGCGACCGCGCTGGGGCTGCCCGCCGAGGTGCTGGCCAGCGGCGCGAGCCACGACACCCAGCAGATCAGCCGGCTCATGCCGGCCGGGATCGTCTTCGTCCCCAGCCGCGGCGGGCTGTCCCACTCGCCCGAGGAGTTCAGCGCCGCCGACCAGGTCGCCGCCGGCGCGGCCGTGCTCCTGGAGACCATGTACCGGCTGGACGCGACGGCATGACCACGGTGCCACCGGCGGCCGTCCTGGACGTGCTGCCCACCCGCGATCGGCCGACGCCCGCCTGCGATCCGGCCGTCGTCGTCGACCACACGCCGCTCGCGCCGGCCATCCACCGGCTGGTGCTGCGCGCGCCCCGCGTCGCCGCTACCGCCCAGGCCGGCCAGTTCGTGATGCTCAGCGTGCCGCAGGCCACCGGGGAGCTGATCCAGCTGCCCCGGCCGATGGCCGTGCACCGCCGCCGGCCCGGCGGCGACATCGAGGTGGTCTACAACGTCCAGGGGCGGGGCACCGAGGCGCTGAGCCGGGTGCGGGCCGGTGACAGCCTCCCGGTCACCGGCCCCCTCGGCCGGGGCTTCGACCTCCCCGCCACCGCCGGCCCGCTCCTGGCGATCGGCCGGGGGATCGGGGTGTGTTCGTTCATGACCCTCGTCGAGGACGCCGCGGCCGCCGGCACGCCCAGCACCGTGGTCCTGAGCGCCCGCACCGACGACCGCGTCATCGGCCGCGCCGACTGCGCCGAGCTCGGGGCCGAGGCCATCGCCGTGACCGACCTCGACGGCACCAGCGCCGTCGGGGCCCTCGGCCGCGCGCTGGCCGCCCGGTTCGCCGACCGGCCCCCCGCCCTGGTCGTGGTGTGCGGCTCCCAGCGGCTCACCGGACTCGCCGTGACCCTCGCGGGACGGTGGCGGGCGTCGCTGCAGGTGTCCGTCGAGGCGCACATGGCCTGCGGCCTCGGCTACTGCCACGGCTGCGCCCTGCCCGGCCCAGCCGACCCGGAACGGGAGGGCCCCCTCGTCTGCTTCGACGGGCCCGTCTTCGCCGTGCAGGGGAACCCCGGTGCACCGGCTTGAGGCCGTCCGGCTGACGCCGGACGGCCCGCTGGTCGACGTCACCGTCGCCGACGGCGTGATCGGCGCGATCGAGCCCCGCGACGGCGGGCCGCCGGCCACCGAGCGGCTCGCCCTGCCCGCCCTGGTCGACCTGCACACCCACCTGCGCGACCCCGGCCACCCCGAGGCCGAGGACCTCCGCTCGGGTACGGCCGCCGCGGCGGCGGGCGGGTACTCGGACGTGTTCGCCATGGCCAACACCGCACCGCCCACCGACCGCGTGTCCCGGGTCGCCGCGCTGCTGGCGCGGGTGCCACGGGGCACCACCCGCGTGCACCCGGTGGCCGCGGTGACGCGCGACCTCGCGGGCCGGCGGCTCGTGGACGTGCCGGCGCTCGTCGCGGCCGGGGTGCGGGTCTTCTCCGACGACGGCCGCTGCGTCACGGACCCGTCCCTCGTCCGCGCGATGCTGGAGGCTTCCCGGGACCTCGGCGTCGTCTTCGCCCAGCACGCCCAGGACCCGCACGCCGTCGGGGCCGGCGTCGTCAACGCCCGGGTGGCGGCCCGGGCCGGCGCAGCGCCGTGGCCGGCGGCAGGCGAGGAACGCGTCGTCGACCGGGACCTGTCGATCGCCGCCGACACCGGTGGACACCTGCACGTCTGCCACCTCTCCACCGCCGGCTCGGTCGAGCTGATCCGGCAGGCGAAACGGTCGGGCGTCCGGGTCACCTGCGAGGTCACCCCGCACCACCTCGTCCTGGACGACGAGGCGGCGCTGCGCGCGGGCGGCCCGCTCAAGGTCAACCCGCCGCTGCGGGCCGCCGCCGACGTGCTGGCCCTGCGCGCCGCGCTCGCCGACGGCATCATCGACGTCGTCGCCACCGACCACGCGCCGCACCCGGCGGCGACGAAGGCGCGCGGTTGGGCCGACTCGGCGTTCGGGCTGACGGGGCTGGAGACGGCCCTGCCCATCGTCGCCACGGTGCTGCGCGCACCCGACACCGGTCTGGTCGACTGGGCGCGGCTCACCGAGGTGCTCTCCGTCGTGCCGGCCCGCATCGGCGGCATCGCGCGCCGGACGGGCCGCTCCGTGCGGGTGGGGGAGCCGGCCGATCTCTGCGTGGTCGAGACGGGTGTCCCGCAGCGCATCCGCGTCGACCGGCACCGCAGCCGGTCCCGGAACAACCCGTTCGGCGGCTGGACCGTGCGCGAGCGGGTCGCCCGTACCCTCGTCGGCGGTCGCGTCGCGCACTGACCGCGACCGCCGACGTGACCCCGCAGGCGTCAGCGGGCCGACCCGGCGCGGCGCTTGTTGTAGACGTCGAACGCGACGGCGACGAGCAGCACCAGGCCCTTCACCACCGACTGCATCGACTGGTCGACGCCCATGAGCTGCATGCCGTTGCTCATCACGGCCATGATCAGGCCGCCGACCATCGCGCCCACGACCGTGCCGACCCCGCCGGTGACCGCCGCGCCGCCGATGAACGCCGCCGCGATCGCGTCCAGCTCGAACATGTTGCCGGCGGCGGGCTGCGCGCCGTTGGACCGCGACGAGTAGATGATGCCCGCCACCGCCGACAGGAAGCCCATGTTGACGAAGACCCAGAAGTTGACGGTCTTCACCTTCACCCCGGAGAGCATGGCGGCGGGGAGGTTGCCGCCGATCGCGTAGACCTGGCGGCCGAACACGGTGCGCCGGGTCAGCAGCCCGTACGCGAGGACGAGCACCGCGAGGACGATCAGCACGATCGGCAGGCCCCGGGCGTGCGCGAGCTGCCAGGCGAAGTACATGACGACCGCGCCCACCAGCACGACCCGGGCGACGAACAGCGGGAACGACTCGACCGGCTGCTGGTAGCGGATGCGCGCCACCCGGGTGCGGAAGCCGCCGACCGCGTACCCGGCGACCGCCACCGCGCCGATGAGCAGGGTGAACGCGTCGAAGCCCTGGCCGCCGAGCAGCCCGTTGAGGAAGCCCGCCGCGATCTGCTGGTATTCGGCCGGGAACGGCGACAGCGAGATGTTGTCCAGCACCCGCAGGGTGAGGCCGCGGAACAGCAGCATGCCGGCGAGGGTCACGATGAAGGCGGGAATGCCCGCGTAGGCGACCCAGAAGCCGTGCCAGGCGCCGACGGCGAGGCCGACGGCCAACGCGGCCAGCACGCCGAGCCACCACGGGTGGCCCTGCTGGATGACGAGCACGGCGGAGACCGCGCCGGTGAGGGCGACCACCGAGCCGACCGACAGGTCGATGTGCCCGCCGATGATCACGATGACCATGCCGATGGCGAGCACCAGGATGTAGGAGTACTGCAGGACGATGTTGGTGATGTTGCCCGGGCTCAGCGAGACGCCGTCGGTCAGCACCGCGAAGAGCGCGACGATGACCACGAGGGCGACGAAGATGCCGCTCTGGCGCAGGTTGCGCATGATCAGCGTACGCGGGTCGCTGATGCCGGTGTGCAGGGCGAGGGCGGGGGCGGCGTCGTCGGCCGACGGGCGCTGCCCGGGGGAGGAGGATTTGATGTCGGTCATCAGGCCGGTTCCTTGTCCTTCGCCATGAGCTGCATGAGCTTCTCCTGGGTGGCCTCGCCCGCCGGCAGTTCGCCGGTGAGCCGGCCCGCCGCGAGCGTGTAGATGCGGTCGCACATCCCGAGCAGCTCCGGCAGCTCGGAGGAGATGAGCACGACCGCCTTGCCCTGCGCCACCAGCCGGTTGACGATCGTGTAGATCTCGAACTTCGCCCCGACGTCGATGCCGCGCGTCGGCTCGTCGAGGATCAGCACGTCCGGGTCGGTGAACAGCCACTTCGACAGGACGACCTTCTGCTGGTTGCCGCCGGAGAGCTTGCCGACCGTCGCCATGACGCTGGGCGCCTTGATGTTCATGTCGCGCCGGCTGGCCTCGGCGACCCGGATCTCCTCGTTGTCGTGCACCCAGCCGAGGCGGGCGAGCTTGCGCAGCGCCGCCGCCGAGACGTTGTGGCGGATGTCGTCGATGAGGTTGAGCCCGTACCGCTTGCGGTCCTCCGTGGCGTACGCGATGCCGTTGCCGATCGCCTCGGCGACCGTGCGCGCCCTGATCGGGCGGCCGCGCAGGAAGAGCCGGCCGCTGATGTCGCGCCCGTACGACCGGCCGAAGATGCTCATGGCCAGCTCGGTGCGCCCGGCCCCCATGAGCCCGGCGATGCCGACGACCTCGCCCGCGCGGACGGTGAAGCCGACGTCGTCGACCACCGTGCGGTCCTGGGTGGGGTGGCGCACCGTCCAGTTCTCCACCCGCAGCACCTCCTCGCCGGGGGACGACACCCGGTCGGGGTAGAAGCTGTGCAGGTCGCGCCCGACCATGCCGCGGATGATCCGGTCCTGGGTCACCTCACCCGCGCGCACGTCGAGCCGCTCGACCGTGCGCCCGTCGCGCAGGACGGTGATCGAGTCGGCGATCGCGGTGATCTCGCCCAACTTGTGCGAGATCATGATGCAGGTGATGCCCTGGTCGCGCAGCCGCCGCAGGAGGTCGAGCAGGTGCGCCGAGTCGACGTCGTTGAGGGCGGCGGTCGGCTCGTCCAGGATGAGCAGCTTCACCTTCTTCGACAGCGCCTTGGCGATCTCGACGAGCTGCTGCTTGCCGACGCCGAGCGCCGCGATCGGCGTCACGGCGTTCTCCCGCAGGCCGACGGACTCCAGCAGGGCCGCCGCGTCGGCGTTGGCGCGGTTCCAGTCGATGAGGCCGCTGCGCCCGCGCCGCTCGTTGCCGAGGAAGATGTTCTCGGCGATCGACAGGTGCGGGACCAGGGCGAGTTCCTGGTGGATGATGACGATGCCGTGGGTCTCGCTGTCGCGGATGCCCCGGAAGTGCACGGGCCGGCCGTCGAAGACGATCTCGCCGTCGTAGCTGCCCGCCGGGTACACCCCCGACAGCACCTTCATCAGGGTGGACTTGCCGGCGCCGTTCTCGCCGCAGATGGCGTGGATCTCGCCGCGCCGCACGGTGATCGAGACGTCCTGGAGCGCCGCCACCCCGGGGAACGTCTTGGTGATGGTGCGCATCTCGAGGATGGTGTCGCTCACGGGCATCCTCCCGCTGTTCGGGTCGTCGGGTGGCGTCGCCGGGCCGGGCCGGGCCGGCGTCCGCCGGGCCCGGGCGGTCGCCCGGGCCCGACGGAAACCGCGTTACTTCTTGGCCTGGCCGGCGGCGACCTCCTCGGCCGTCCAGTAGCCGGAGTCGACGAGGACGGGCTTGATGTCGTCCTTGAAGACGGTCTGGATCGGCAGCAGGTACGCCGGGACGACCTTGACCTTGTTGTTGTAGGTGGTGGTGTCGTTGGCCTGCGGCTCCTTGTCCTGGAGGAACGCCTCGGCGGCGATGGCGGCCTGCTCGGCCAGCAGCCGGGTGTCCTTGAACACGGTGGAGCTCTGCACGCCGTCGTTGATCAGCTTGATCGAGGCGATCTCGGCGTCCTGGCCGGTCACCACGGGCAGCTTCTTCTTACCCTTGCCGTAGCCGGCGTTCTGCAGGGCGGTGATGATGCCCCGGGAGATCCCGTCGTACGGCGACAGCACGCCGTCCACCGTGGACCCGTCGTTGTAGCTCGACGTCAGCAGGTCCTCCATCCGGGTCTGGGCGACCCCCTGCTGCCACCGGAGGGTGGCGATCTGCTCGATCTTCGTCTGGCCGGACTTCACCTTCAGCGTGCCGTTGTCGAAGAACGGCTTGAGGGTGTCCATCGCCCCGCCGAAGAAGTACTGCGTGTTGTTGTCGTCGAGCGAGCCGGCGAACAGCTCGATGGTGAACGGACCGGTCGCCGTGCCCTTCGAGCCGTCCTTGTTCTGCAGACCGAGGCCGACGAGCAGCGCGGTGGCCTGGGCGACGCCGACCTTGTAGTTGTCGAAGCTGACGTAGAAGTCGACGTTGGGGCTGCCGAGGATGAGCCGGTCGTAGGAGATGACCGGGATCTTCGCCTGGGCGGCGGCCTGGAGCTGACCGGTGAGCGCCGTGCCGTCGATCGCCGCGATGATCAGGACGTCCGCGCCCTGCGTGATCATCTGGTCGATCTGCTGCGACTGGGTGGGGATCTCGTCCCCGGCGTACTGCAGGTCGACCTTGTAGCCCTTGGCCTGCAGCTTCTCCTTCACCGAGTTGCCGTCGGCGATCCACCGCTCCGAGGTCTGCGTCGGCATCGAGACGCCGATGGTCAGGTCGGTGGGCTTCTTGTCGGCGGTGTCGCCGCCTCCGCCGGCCCCCTCGCCGCTGCACGCCGCGATGCTGAGCGCCAGCACGGCGCTGCCGAGTGCCATCAAGAATCTTCTGGACACAGGCTTCCCTCCCAGGACCTCGTGCCGAAAGTGCGGAGCGTGTCCACGCCCCGGTCAGTGTTAGCGCTCACATCCGCCTTGGTCAACATGTTTCGGGAAATGCCGGGGTCACGTTCTCGTAACAGCTCCGACCACTTCGGAGCCGGGCCGTTCGGAGCAGGGCGGACCCGCTGGGACACCGCTCGATCGACACGTCTGAGAGCATCGTGGGCGACCACTGGGGAGGCTCACATGAACAGCAACGTCACCCGCCGGACCGCGATCGGGCTGGGCGCGGCAGCCGCCGCGCTCGCCGCCACCGGCCGGCCCGCCGCCGCCGCCGAGGGCCGGGCGTCCGCCGCGCCGGCCACGGGGACCCGCGCCACCGGCGGCGTCGAGGTGATCCGGCGGACCTACCTCGAACAGAAGGCCGCGGCCGGCGGCGTGTGGCACTCGCACATCGCGATGGTCGACCGGGCCGGCACGCTCGCCACCGTCGTGGCCGACGACGCCGACCGCGTCACGCACGGCTACAGCGTGCAGAAGCTCGCCGTCGCCGTCGCCGTGATGGACAAGATCGACCGCGGGCAGCTCCGGCTGGACCAGCGGCTCGACCTGACCGCCGACATCATCCTCGGCGGCAGCGGCATCTACTTCCTGCAGACCGTCTGGGGCGACCAGGTCACCGTCGCCAACTTCCTCACCGCGATGCTGCTCGTCTCCGACAACACGGCCGTGCGGATGTGCGGCCGGGTGGTGCCGGCGCTGGAGATCAACGACATCCTCGCCGCGAAGGGGTTCGTCCACACCCGCGTCGAGCCCGTGGCCAACCCGAACCGGTTCTACCTCGGCGTCACCACGCCCCGCGAGACCCACGACCTGCTCTGGCGGCTGGCCAACAAGACCATCCTGACCCCGCGGTCCGCCGACTTCCTGCTCGGCATCCTGCGGTGGATCAACGGCTACCACGACGGGATCCGGCGCACCATGTCCTCGGCCGAGCGCAGCCGGGTCGCCACCAAGTACGGCGCCGACTACGACGAGCTGGGCGCGGCCCGGCACGAGGCCGGCATCATGTTCGACCCGGCGGGCGCGCCCACCCTGACCTACGCGCTGTTCGCCGACTCCCTCGGCGACCTGGACAACTACGGGTCGACCCACCCGGCGGTGCAGGCCCACGCGGTCCTCGGCCGGACCATGTTCGACGCGATCTGCACCACCACCAACCGCGCGGCCCGCGCCCGGCACCACGTCCCGCCGTTCCGCCCGGTCGACGGCGGCTGACCCCCGCCGGCCGGGCCCGCTGTCAGGCGGGCCCGGCCGGCGGGGGTCACGGCTCGTAGGCGAGGTTCGGGCGCAGCCAGCGCTCGACCTCGGCGAGGGCCACGCGACGCCGGGCCGCGTAGTCCTCGGCCTGGTCGCGGCCGATCCGCCCGACCGTGAAGTACCGCGAGTCGGGGTGGGCGAAGATGAGGCCGCTGACGGCGGCCGCGGGCGTCATCGCGTACGACTCCGTCAGGCCGATGCCCAGCGTCTGCGCGCCGAGCAGGTCGAACAGGTCCCGCTTCTCGCTGTGGTCGGGGCTGGCCGGATAGCCCAGCGCGGGCCGGATGCCCCGGAACCGCTCGGCGTGCAGGTCCGCCAGCGCCGGGGCGGCGTCGGGCTCGAACCAGTCGCGGCGGGCCCGCAGGTGCAGGTGCTCGGCGAACGCCTCGGCGAGCCGGTCGGCCAGCGCCTTGACCATGATGGCGCGGTAGTCGTCGTGCTCGGCCTCGTAGCGGGCGGCCAACTCCTCCGCGCCGTGCACCGCCACCGCGAAGCCACCCAGGTGGTCGCCGGCCGGCGCGACGTAGTCGGCGAGGCACCGGTTGGCCCGGCCGGTGGGCTTCGCGGTCTGCTGGCGCAGCATCGGCAGGCGCACCCCGGCGTCGTCGAGGACGATGTCGTCGCCCTCGGCGTGCGCCGTCCAGAAGCCGTACGCGCCCCGGGCGTGCAACGACCCGTCGGCGATGATCGCGTCGAGCAGGGTGTTGGCGTCGTCGTACAGCTCGCGGGCGACGGGCTGGTCGAGGATCGCCGGGAACTTCCCCTTCAGCTCCCACGCCAGGAACAGGAACTGCCAGTCGATCATCTCGCGCAGCTCGGTGAGGGACGGCTCGACGACGCGCACGCCGGTGAACGCCGGCACCGGCAGGTCGGCGAAGTCGACCCGCTCGCGGTTGGCGCGGGCCTGGGCGAGGGTGAGCAGCGGCTGGGCGTGCCGGTTGGCGTGCTGCTCGCGCAGCCGCTCCTGCTCGGCCCGGTTGGCCGTGTCGAGGGTCTGCGCGCGGTCGGCGTCGAGCAGGTCGGAGACCACGCCGACGACCCGGGACGCGTCGAGCACGTGGACGGTCGGCCCCTCGTAGGCGGGGGCGATCCGCACCGCCGTGTGCTGCCGGGACGTGGTGGCCCCGCCGATGAGCAGCGGCATCCGCAGCCCCCGGCGCTGCATCTCGCCCGCGACGGCGACCATCTCGTCCAGCGACGGGGTGATCAGCCCCGACAGGCCGATCGCGTCGGCGCCCTCGGCCACGGCGGTGTCCAGGATCCGCGCCGCCGGCACCATCACGCCCAGGTCGACGACCTCGTAGTTGTTGCAGCCGAGCACGACGCCGACGATGTTCTTGCCGATGTCGTGCACGTCGCCCTTGACGGTGGCGAGGACGACCTTGCCCTGCCCCTGCCCGGCGGCCCGCTCCTTGGTCATGTAGGGCTCCAGGTAGGCCACCGACCGCTTCATCACCCGGGCGCTCTTGACCACCTGCGGCAGGAACATCTTGCCCGCGCCGAACAGGTCGCCGACGACCTTCATGCCGTCCATCAGCGGGCCCTCGATGACGTCGAGGGGCCGGTCCAGCAGCAGCCGGGCCTCCTCGGTGTCGGCCTCGACGTGGTCGACGATGCCGTGCACCAGCGCGTAGGTGAGCCGCTCGGCGACCGGCGCGGCCCGCCAGGACAGGTCGACCTCCCGCTTCGTCCCCGAACCGGTGACGGTGGACGCGAAGGTGACCAGCCGGTCCGTGGCGTCGGGCCGGCGGTCGAAGATGACGTCCTCGACCAGTTCGAGCAGGTCCGCCGGGATGTTCTCGTAGACGCTGAGCTGACCGGCGTTGACGATGCCCATGTCCAGCCCGGCCCGCACGGCGTGGAGCAGGAACGCCGAGTGCATCGCCTCGCGCACCACGTCGTTGCCCCGGAAGGCGAACGACAGGTTGGAGATGCCGCCGCTGGTGCGCGCGCCGGGGCAGCGGGCCTTGATCAGCGGCAGGGCGTCGATGAACGCCTTCGCGTAGCCGTTGTGCTCGGCGATGCCGGTGGCCACGGCCAGCACGTTCGGGTCGAAGATGATGTCCTCGGGGGCGAAGCCGGCCTCGCCGACCAGCAGGTCGTACGCCCGCCCGCAGATCTCCACCTTGCGCGCGGTGGTGTCGGCCTGGCCCTGCTCGTCGAAGGCCATCACCACCACGCCCGCGCCGTAGCCGCGGATGGCCCGGGCCTGGGCGAGGAACGGCTCCGGGCCCTCCTTCAGGCTGATCGAGTTGACCACGCCCTTGCCCTGCACGCACTTCAGGCCGGCTTCGAGCACGCTCCACCGGGAACTGTCGATCATGATGGGGATCCGGGCCACCTCGGGCTCGGTGGCGATCAGGTTGAGGAACGTGGTCATCGCCCGCTCGCTGTCGAGCAGGTCGGCGTCCATGTTGACGTCGAGCAGGTTCGCGCCGCCGCGCACCTGCTCGACGGCCACGTCGACCGCGCCCTGGTGGTCGTCGGCCTCGATGAGCCGGCGGAACCGCGCCGAGCCGGTCACGTTGGTGCGCTCGCCGATCATCACGAAGCCGGTGTCGGGCCCGATCGTGAACGGCTCCAGGCCGCTGAACCGGGTCGCCGGGGGCTCCTCGGCGACCCGGCGCGGCGGCACGCCCCGCACCGCCGCCGCGATCCCGGCGATGTGCGGCGGGGTCGTGCCGCAGCAGCCGCCGACGATGTTGACCAGGCCGTCGCCGGCGAACCCGCCGAGCAGCGCGCCGATCTCCTCCGGCGTCTGGTCGTAGCCGCCGAAGGCGTTGGGCAGCCCGGCGTTGGGGTGCGCGGCGACGTAGGCGCCGGCCAGCCGGGACAGCTCCGCCACGTGTGGGCGCATCTCGGCCGCGCCGAGCGCGCAGTTGACGCCGACGACCAGCGGTTCGGCGTGCGCGATGGAGCGCCAGAACGCCTCGACCGTCTGCCCCGACAGCGTGCGGCCGCTCAGGTCCACCACCGTGACGGAGATCCACAGCGGCAGGTGGGGGGCCGCCTCGCGGGCCGCGGCGATCGCGGCCTTCGCGTTGAGCGTGTCGAAGATCGTCTCCACCAGCAGCAGGTCGACCCCGCCCTCGGCGAGCGCCGCCATCTGCTCCGCGTACGCGGCCTTGACGTCGTCGAACGTGACCGCCCGGTACGCCGGGTCCTCCACCCGCGGCGACAGCGACAGGGTGACGTTGAGCGGGCCGACGGAGCCGGCGACGAACCGCCCGCCCGCCTCGTCCGCGGCCTGCCGGGCGAGCTGCGCGCCGCGCACGTTCATCTCGCGCGCCAGCGCCTCCAGGCCGTAGTCGGCCTGCCCGATGCTCGTGGCGGTGAACGTGTTGGTGGTGGTGATGTCGGCCCCGGCCGCCAGGTATTGCCGGTGCACGTCGAGGATCAGGTCCGGGCGGGTCAGGTTGAGCAGGTCGGGGTCGCCGGTGACGTCGCGGGGATGGTCCGCGCCGATCAGGTCGCCCCGGTAGTCGGCGGGGGAGAGCTTCGCGCCCTGCAACATCGTGCCCCAGGCGCCGTCGAGCACCGCGATGCGCTCGGCCAGCAACCGCCGCAGCGCCGCAACCGCACCTGAACCGTCGACGGACGAACCCACACCGACCACCCCCGAAGTCTCGGAGGCGCCCTTGGTCCACATGCTCCCAGGTCGAGCGTGGCGGGCCGGGCCCGTCGCAGCGCCTCTCGGCCTGGTATCGAGAGACTACCGGATACCGGCCCAGAACCGTCGAATCGATCCCACCCAGTGCGACGGCCCGATCGCCACTAGGCTCGACCCGGAGGTGTGGAGATGAAACTCGGACTGCACTACTGGACGTTCTCGACCCCGGCCGACGCGGCGGCGATCGCGCCGACCCTGGCCGAGACCGCCACCCTCGCCGAGCAGGCGGGGTTCGCGTCGTTCACCGTGATGGACCACTACTTCCAGATGGAGGCCCAGGCCCCGGCCGAGGAGCCGATGCTGGAGGCGTACACGACCCTCGGCTACGTCGCGGCGCTGACCCGGCGGATGACGCTGGGTGTGCTGGTCACCGGCGTCATGTACCGCCACCCGGGCCTGCTCGCCAAGATCGTCACGACGCTGGACGTGCTCTCCGGCGGCCGGGCCCGCCTCGGCATCGGCGCGTCCTGGTACGAGCGGGAACAGCGCGGGCTCGGCGTGCCGGTCGTGCCGGTGGCCGAGCGGTTCGAGCGGCTGGAGGAGACGCTGCGCATCTGCCGGCAGATGTTCAGCGACGACGACGGGCCCTTCGAGGGCCGCCACTACCGGCTGGCCGAGACGCTCAACTCGCCGCAGCCGCTGCGCCGCCCGCACCCGCCGATCATGATCGGCGGCGGCGGCGAGCGCAAGACGCTGCTGCTGGTCGCCCGGTACGCCGACGCGTGCAACCTGTTCGGCTCCAGCCCCGACGACGTGGCCCGCAAGCTGGACGTGCTGCGCGGCCACTGCGCCGCCGAGGGCCGCGACTACGACGCCATCGAGAAGACGGCGATCGTGCTGCGGCCGCCGCTGGCCGACGTCGACGCGTTCGTCGCCGACGTGGCCGCGTACGCCGCGCTCGGGGTGACCGAGGTGCAGACGATGCCGGACCGGCACCCGGTGGAGTTCACCCGGCGGATCGCCGACGAGGTGCTGCCGAGGCTGGCCGACATCGGCTGACCGGCCGCCCGGCTGACCGGCCGCGCGCCCCGCCCGGCGGCGCGCGGGCCGGCCGGTCTACCGGCGCAGCCGCCGGTAGACCGGGGCCAGCCGCCGGTGCAGCAGGCGGTAGACGTCGAAGATCTCGTCGTACGTGGCCCGGTGCGCGGGCGTCGGCGCGAACACCCGGTCGCTGCGCATCAGCCCGGGCAGGTCGCCGAAGCCGACCATCCCGGTGCCGACCGCGCCGATCCAGCCCGCGCCCCGGGCGTTGACCGCCAGGGGGTTCGCGTCGCGCCGGATCTCGACGCCGAGCACGTCGGCGAAGATCTGGCACCACGAGTCCGACAGCGCCCCGCCGCCGGTGATCGCCAGCGAGGTGACCGGCGCGCCGAGGAACCGGTCGACGGCCCGGAACAGCCACCGGGTGTTCAGGGCGACGCCCTCGAAGACCGCCCGCAGCAGGTCGGAGCGGTTGGTGTCCAGCGAGATGTTGAGGAACGCCGCGCGCAGGTGCGGGTCGTCGACCGGGGCGCGTTCGCCGTAGAGCCACGGGGTGTAGATGACGCCGTTCGCCCCCGGCGGCACCGTCGGGATGATCCGGTCGAACGCGTCGAAGATCGTGCCCTCGTCGCGGCTGACGTGCCCGGCGCCCAGCAGCGGGTCGTCGTACTCGACGACCTTGTCGCGCAGCCACGTCAGGTTGGCCCCGGCGGTGGCCTGCAACGCGGTCATCAGGTAGCGGTCGGGGATGGCGCACGGCACCGCGGCGATCCCGGCGACCACGTCGGTCTTCTTCGCCGGCACGTGCGCGGCGACCCACGACGAGGTGCCGAGATAGAGGTGCGGCTGGTTGTCGCCGGTCGTGCCCGCCCCGATCGCGGCGGCCGTGTTGTCGATGGCCCCGGCCACCACCCGCACCGACCCCGGCAGGCCCAGGTGCGCGGCGGCGGCCGGCGACAGCGTGCCGATCACGTCGGTGCAGGCGACGATCGGCGGCAGCTTGTCCCGGTCGATGCCGCAGTCGGCGACCAGGGCGGGGGAGTAGCGGACGTCGCCCGGCCGCCGGTTGTCGGTCACCCACGAGGTGAGGATCGAGTCGACGGTGGCCACCGTCCGCCCGGTCAGCTTCAGGTTGATCCAGTCGAGCACGTTGAGGAACGACGCGGTGCGCGCGTACACCTGCGGCATCTCGTCGCGGACCAGCAGCATGTGCGCCGCCGGGTCCTTGCCGGTCGGCGACGGCATGCCGCCGGTGAGCCGCAGCCAGCGGGCGATCCGACGCGCCGACAATCCGTGGTACGCGGGAAAGCCGCCGAACTGGCGGCGCAGGTTCGCCGCGCCCCGCATGTCCAGCCAGCTGATGCACGCCGTCAACGGCTCACCGGCCGCGTCGACGGCGATGGTCCCCTCGCCCTGCGTGGAGGCGCACACCACGGTGACCGCGCGCAGGTGCTCGGGGTGGGCCCGGCCCAGGTCGGCGGCGACCTGCCCGAGCGCGTCCCACCAGGCGCGGGGATCCTGCTCGGCCCCGCCGCCGGGCAGCACCCGCAGCGGCACGGCCCGCTCGGCCCAGCCGGTGACGGTGCCGTCGGCGGCGACGAGGGCGGCCTTCATCCCCGAGGTGCCCAGGTCGATCGCGAGCACCTGCGGTGCCGTGGCTGCCACCTGATCAGACCCCTTCGACCAGCGCGAACACCTGGTCGAACCGCGCGAGCGCGTCGTCGATGACCTCGTCGGTGTCGGCCATCGAGGTGTACATCCGCGAGCCGGCCAGGGTGATGATGCCGTGCGCAGCGTACGCCGCGCCCATCTGCTCCATCAGCCGCTTGCGGGCCTTGTTCTCCTTGAGCAGCTTCACCGGGTGGCGCATGTCCAGCAGCATGACGCCGCTGCACTCCAGGTGCACGATCGAGCCCTGGTTGTAGGCGACGTACGGCAGGCCGTAGCGGTCGATGAGCCGTTGCAGGCCCCGGGTGAGCCGGTCGCCGGCCCGCCCGGCGATGACCGGCGCGTTCGTGCGCGCCATCTCCTCGATGGCGAAGTAGCCGGCCGCGCAGGACAGCGGGTTCGCCGACAGGGTCCCGCCGACCTGGATGTGCGCGCCGCTCTTGCCGTCCAGGCCGGAGCCGAAGACCGCCATCACGTCGGCGCGACCGCCGACGCCGCCGGCCATCGGGTACCCGCCGGAGACCGCCTTGCCCAGCACCGTCAGGTCGGGGGTGACGCCGAAGTAGCCGGCCGCGCCGCCCAGGCCGAGGCGGAACCCGGTGACCACCTCGTCGAAGACCAGCAGCGCGCCGAACTCGTCGCAGAGCTGGCGTACCTTGGCGTTGAAGTCGCGCGGCACCGGCCGGGTGCCGGACTCCGGGCCGACGGGCTCGACCACGACGGCGGCCGTGCCGCCCCGCAGCCGGTTCTCGATCAGCTTGCGTCGCAGCTGCCCCAGGTCGTGCGGGAACGCCTCCCGGGTGCGGCTCGTCGCGCCGAAGGGGATGCCCTTGGCGTTCATCCGGTAGGTGCCGGGCACCCGCAGCCCGTAGACCATCGTGTCGGACCAGCCGTGGTACGCGCCGCCGACCTTGATCACCATCTTCTTGCCGGTGAACGCCCGCGCCCCGCGCACGGCGGCCATCACCGCCTCGGTGCCCGAGCCGAGCGCCCGGTACATCTCCACGTGCGGCAGGTACCGGTGGATGATCTCGGCGAGCTTCAGCTCGTACTCGTGGAACAGGCCGGTGACCGGCCCGGACGCCCGAACCACCTCCGCGACCCGCTCGTTGACCGGCCCGTAGTTGCTGCCCAGGATCGTCGGGCCGCCGGCCTGGAGGAAGTCGATGTAGGTGTTGCCGTCGCGGTCGACCAGGTGCGCGCCCTCGGCCCGCTCGATCGCCAGGGGGAACGGGTAGTTGAACGCCAGGTTGTGCTGCACGCCGCCGGGGATGCGCCGCTTCGCCCGGTCGGTGATCTCCCGGCTGGCCCGGCACTTGGTGTCGTAGTAGTTGAGCACGTCGAGCAGCGCGTCGTGGCGCAGCCCGCGGATCGGCTGGGCGACCAGCGCCCTCAGCCGGCGCAGCACGTCGTCGACGTCGGGATACTCGCTGATCGCGTAGCCGAGCCGGGCCGCCTCGCCGCCTTCCGTCTTCCCCTCGCTGGGCGCGGCGAGCTTTCCCTCGGTGGGCGCGGCGGGCTTTCCCTCGGTGGGCGCGGCGAGCGCGGCGGCCGTCGCGTCGGCGCTGGGCAGCTCCTCGTCGGCGGGCACCCGCAGCGGCGACACCGCCTCGGTGATCTGGGCGGCGATCCGCTTCTCGTCGGCGCGCAGCTTGCCGAAGGCGACCTCGCGGATCGCCGTCGGGATCGTGTAGACCTTCCCCGTCTCGGTGGTCAGCGCCAGCAGGTAGGCGATCGACACCTTCTCCAGCAGCGCCATGTTGAACACCGCCCGGTCCGGGTCCGTGCCGAGGGCGACGATCCCGTGGTTGGCGATGATGAACGCGTTGTCCCCGCCGGCGACCTTCTTCTGCACGTTCCTCGCCAGGAACCCCGTGCCCGACGGGGCGTAGTCGACGATGGCGACCCGCTTGCCGAGGAAGCGCACCTGCTCGTCGGTGAGCGCCGGGATCGGCCGGCGCAGGAAGGCCAGCGCCGAGGCGTACGGCTGGTGGGTGTGCACGATCGCGTTGACGTCCGGCCGCTGCCGGTAGATGTTGGCGTGCATCCCGCACTCGATCGACGGCGCGAGGCCCGTGCCGGAGTCGTCGGGCACGTGCTTTCCGGCGAAGTCGACGATGCAGACGTCCTCGACGCGCATCCGGTCGTAGTCGTAGTTGCTGGGGGTGACCGCGTACAGCTCGTGGCCGGGCACCCGGACCGACACGTTGCCCTCCGTGGCCTTGAGGTAGCCACGGGCGAGCATGGTGCGGCACATGTCGACGACGTGCTGGCGGGACGTGCGGTGCTCCACGGCGCTCTCCTCGGTCGGGCCACGGCGGATCGGCGGGGATGCCCGTCGGGGTCCATCGTCGCCGGGCGGCCGACGCGGAGCACCGTCCCGCCGGACGCGAGAATCGGGCCCCCGATTGTCACCGCGTGACAAAATCGCGGGATGACCGCGCCCGTCACGCCCTGGCAGCGGCTCCCCGCCGACCTGGCCGCCGCGATGCGCCCCCACCTGCCCGCCACCGTCGGGGCGGTCGCGGCGGCGGTCACCGAGGCCACCCCGGCCTTCGCCGCCATCTCCGACGCCAAGTTCGCCCGGGACGTGCGCACCGCCGTGCAGGTCGCGTTCGAGCGCTTCGTCGACCTCGTCGGCACCGCCGAGCCCGCCCTGCCGCCGCGCGTGCGGGACGTGTTCGTGGCGCTCGGCGCGGGCGAGGCGCGCGAGGACCGGGGGCCGGAGGCGCTGCTGGCGGCGCAGCGGACGGCGGCACGGCTGATGCTGCGCACCGCGTCGGAGTCGCTGGCCCGGCTGCGCCCCGTCGACACCGCGGAGCTGATCGACCTGTCCGACGCCATCACCGCGTACGTCGACGAGCTGGCCGCCGCGAGCACCGACGGCTACGCCCTCCAGCTGCGCGAGCAGGCCGGGGAGGGCGACCGGCGACGCCGGCAGCTCGCCGAGCTGCTGCTGCGCGGCGACGGGCTGCCCGCCGCAGTCGGGGCCGCCGCCGCGCGGATCGGCTGGCCGCGCCTCGACGAGGTGACGCCGGTCCTGCTGCCGCTGGAACAGGCCCGCGACGCCCGGTTCCGCTACGGCGCGGACGGCCTCGTGGTCGAACGCGCCCGCGACGCCGTGCTGCTGCTGCGGGCCGGCCCCCGCTCCGCCCGCCCGCAGCTCGCCGAGGCCCTCGCGGGGCGCGGGGCGGTGGTGGGGCCGGCGCTGGGCTGGGCGCAGCTGCCGGCGGCGGTCCGGCTCGCCGAGCTGACCGCCGGGCCGGCCGGGGCGGACCCGGGCCCGGTCTTCGTCGACGACCACCTGGTCGCGCTGACCCTGCGCGGGGAGGCCGGCGCGCTGGCCGTGCTCACCGCCCGCCGGCTCGCGCCCCTGGCGCACCTGCGCCCGGCCCAGCGGGAGAGCCTGCTGGTGACCCTGCACAGCTGGCTGCGGCACTGGGGCTCGCGCGCCGAGGTCGCCAGCGAGCTGTACGTGCACCCGCAGACCGTCAGCTACCGCATCAGACGCCTGCGTGAGCTGTACGGCGACGACCTGACCGACCCGACCGCCCGCACGGAACTCCTCCTGGTCCTGGCCGCCCGCCCCACCCCCGGCTCGGCGTCCGGCCACGGCTCGGCCCTCGGGCCCGCTCGGTGACCAGGAGGACAGCGTCAACTTCGATCTTCACGGCGACGCAGACCTCTTGATCACCCGGGCGGGGTGGGGTGGGGCCAGGTGGTGAGGAGGGTGTCCAGGGCGTCCAGGATCCGGGTCCAGGTCTCCTGGGTGTCGGGGGCGCTGTGGTCGAACCCGCCCCCCAGCTCCAGGCTGACGTAGCCGTGGAAGACGCTGCCCAGCAGCCGGACCGCGTGCGTCTGGTCGGGTTCGGCCAGGTCGTACCCCCGCAGGATCGCCCGGAGCATCCGCGCGTGCCGGACGCCGGCGCTGGCGGCGGCCGTCTGCGGGTCGAGCCGGAGCTGGGCGGCGGCGTAGCGGCCCGGGTGCTCCCGGGCATAGCCGCGGTAGACGTTCGCCACGGCGGTCAGCGCGTCCTTGCCGGACCGCCCGGCCAGGGCGTCGGCGGCGCGGGTGGCGAGCTCGTCCAGGGCGAGCAGGGCGATCCGGGTCCTGAGGTCCTGGGAGTTTCGCAGGTGTGAGTAGAGGCTGGCGACGGTGACGCCGAACCGCCTGGCGACCGCCGAGACGGTCACCTGGTCGAAGCCGACCTCGTCGGCCAGCTCCGCCCCGGCCAGGGTCAGGCGTGCTGCGGTGAGTCCGGCGCGGGCCACGATCCTCCTCGGTTGCCTAAGTCGATTATGCGTTTGCCTAAAGTCTTTAGGCAACCTAGCGTGCCATCATGGAGCCGCTGACCGAGCAACAGATCCGTGCCGCGTTCCTCAACTGCACCAAGGGCGAGGCGAAGCGCCTGTCCGTGCCGCGCGACCTGGCCGACCGCCCCTGGGCCGACCTGGACTACCTCGGCTGGCGGGACCCGCAGGCACCGGACCGCGCCTACCTCGTCACCGTGCTCGACGGTCGCCCGACGGCCCTCGCGCTGCGCTGCCCCAGCCCCACCGCCGCGCAGCGACCGCGCGGCATGTGCTCGATCTGCCTCACCACCCCGGCCGGCGGCGTCTCGCTGATGGTCGCGCGCCGGGCGGGCCGGCCCGGGCAGCAGGGCAACACCGTCGGCACGTACGTCTGTAGCGACCTCGCCTGTTCCCTGTACGTGCGCGGCAGGAAGGACGCCGGGCCCGGCGCGCGCCTCCAGGAGTCGTTGACCCTGGAGGAGAAGGTCCAGCGGACGGTGGCCCACCTCGCCGCGTTCGTCGCCAGAGTGACCGCCTGACCGGCGTCGGTGGCGAGGCGGCGGGGTGACCGCCCGGCCGCCGTCCGGCGAGCCGTGACAGCGGGCGCGGAAGGAGCCCGGACGCCACGCAGGCGGCCCCGGCGCGCGGGGTGGCCGGCCGAGGTTCCGCAGGCGGTCAGGGGATCGAGAAGAGCCGGTCCGCGGGTACGACGGTGGCGGGCAGCGCCGCGCCGGGCACGAGGGCCGGGTCGCCGGGGCGGTTCACGTCCGCCTCGAACGCGGCGAACCCGGGCCCGCTGATGCGCAGGCGGAGCGTCAGCCCCGGGTCCTCTCCGTCCACGCGGTCCGCCACGGAGAGGATCTCCGCCGTCGCGGCGACACCCGCGGCGGACAGGTGACGCGCGTCGCGTCGCGACCGGGCGACCAGCCGCAAGCCGAGGACGCCGAAACCGACGCCGACGATCGTCGTGAGTACGCCACCGGCGAGCAGGCCCCAGAAGTCCTTGGTCGACGGTGGCGGCTCCACCGTCAGGGCGGCGACGAGCAGGGCCGGCCCGGGAAGGCAGATGGCGAGGAACACCAGCCGGCACAACAACGCGCCGATTGGGCCGAGGCGGGCTTCCGCTTGCCGGGGCGTGCTCACCAACTCATCCTAGTTGGCCTCTCCCGCACCATGATCGCCGCCGGCCGGACCGTGTTCCGGGAACGACCCATGGACGACACGACCCCGTGCGGGGGCGGCGGCTAGCCGACCAGCGCGCGGGTTACCGCGAAACCCAGGGTCGCCGCGCCCAGCCCGGCGGCGACGCTGGTCAGCGCGTTCACCAGCGCGAGCAGGCGGGAGCCGTCCCGGGCCAGGCGCAGCGTCTCGTGCCCGAAGGTGGAGTAGGTGGTGAGCGCGCCGCAGAACCCGGTGGCCAGCAGCGCGCCCACCGCCGGGCCGACCGGGGCGGCGACCAGGGCGCCGAGCACCAGCGAGCCGACCACGTTCACCGTCAGGGTGCCCCAGGGGAACGGTGAGGCGTGCCGGGCCTGCACGGTCCGGTCGGTGAGGTAGCGCAGCGGCGCACCGACGGCCGCGCCGAGGGCGATCAGCAGGGCCGTCACGCCGGCCCGCCGTCGGCCCGTGCCCCGTCGGGGCCCGCGGGCCCCGGTGTCGTCGGGTGGGCGTGCGAGCCGGTCGCGCGGCCGAGCAGCCGGGCCGCGGCGGCGTCGCCGACCCAGACCGCGGCGAGCGCCCCCAGCAGGGTGGCGACGAGGTACGCCAGCGCGGTGCCCGCCGCGCCGGCGAGCGCCGCCTGCCGCACGTCCACCACGTACGTGGAGAAGGTGGTGTAGCCGCCGAGCACGCCCACGCCCAGGAACGGCCGGGTGAGCGGCGGGACGCGGCCGGCGGTGACCACCGCCATCAGCGCCCCGATCAGCAGGCACCCGGACACGTTGACGCCGAACGTCGCCCACGGGAACCCGGTCGGCGGGTGCGGGAACGCCGCCTGGACGCCCGCCCGGGCGAGCGCGCCGAGCACGCCCCCGGCCGCGATCACGCCGAGCACGACCGCCGGGTGGGCGCGCAGCTCGCCCCGGTCTTCCGGCACCCGCAGGTCGACGTCGGGGTCGACCCGGCGCGGGGTCGGTCCTGCCACCTCGCCCTCCCACCAGCCGCCTGGGCGTACGAGCGCGAGCCTACCCCCGCCGCCCCGCACGGAGGGCCCCTTGATCGTCTGCGGGAAACGGAGAGTGCGGCCGGCGTGTCGTCTCCTTTCCGCGCAGACGATCAAGGCGCGGCGCGGCGCGGCGCAGCGTGGCGCGGCGCAGCGTGGCGCGGCGCAGCGTGGCGCGGCGCAGCGTGGCGTGGCGCAGCGTGGCGTGGCGCAGCGGGGCGGGGCAGGCGGGGCGGGGCGTCAGCGTAGGGCGGCCACCGCCGCGTCCGCGCCGCCCCGCCACAGCGTGCCGGCCTCGGTGAAGCCGGCGGCGGTCAGCGCGCCGAGGTGCCAGGAGACCGGCGGGTTCCACTCGGGGCTGTGCCCGGTCGGGTAGATCTCGTGGCGGCGGCGCACCAGCGGGCCCAGCACCGGGTCGGCGCCGGCCCGCGCCCACCAGTCGGACCAGGACAGGGCCGCGCCGGTGGCGTGCCGGGCGGCGCGTCGCTCCCGGGCCCGGGCGGTCAGCCGGTCGGTCAGCGTTTTCAGCGCGTCGTCGGGCATGTGGTCGGCGTTGACGCACAGGCCGCCCGGGCGCAGCAGGTCCCGCAGCTCGCCGTAGAGGGCGGTGAGGCGCTCGGCGGGCAGCCAGTGCAGGGCGGTGGCGGTGAGCGCGGCGTCGTAGTCGCGGTGCGGCAGCCGGTCGGACCAGTCGGGGCGGGTCAGGTCGGCGGTGAGCACGACGGCGCGGTCGCCCAGCGACGCGCGGGCCAGGGCGAGCAGGGCGGGGTCGAGGTCGACCAGGGTGACCCGGGCCCGGGGGAAGCGGGCCAGGGCGCGCAGCGTGATCGTGCCGGTGCCACCGGCGAGGTCGAGCAGGCGGGGTGAGTCCGTGTCGACCACGGCCTCGACGGCGTCGAGCATGGCGGCGAGGCGTTCCTCCCGGTCCGGCATGAACCCCTCCTGCTGCCGATCCCAGCTCACCTGCCAGGCCGCCGCCGTCGCGGCGAGCCCGGGGGCGGGGTCGGCGGGGTCGGCGGAACCCTCGGTGATCGTCGCGGGGCACCCGGCGGCCGCCTCGGCCACACCCTCGCTGATGTAAGGAGTCATACGCATCAGGCTAGTTACGCCGACGGTCGACGTCCAGACCTTGTTGCCAGTTATTGGCAACAAGGGGGGAGTGCTGTTCGCGGTCTCCGTCCCTTTTCAGTACGGTTTCGACCGGGTCCGGGCGGGGCACATCACGGGTGAGATCGACTACCGAGAGGGGGATCGTGATGGCGGAGACCAGCACACCGGCCGGCACGCGCCCGTCCGTCAGCGCCGACACCGGGGGTGGCCGCAGTCGCGGCCCGGCGGCCGGCCCGCCGTTCCGCAAGCCGCGATGGCCCAAGGCGTACGCCTTCGCGCTGGTCACCGGCGCGCTCTTCCTCTTCTCGTGGGTCGGCCAGTTCCTCTTCCAGCTCGTGGTGCAGCGCAACGAGGCGGGCCAGCACGGCCAGGCGTTCGCCTGGTCCGAGTTCCTGCCGCAGTTCTTCGCGAGCACCTTCGAGAACTGGCAGTCGGAGTTCCTCCAGCTGATCTGGCAGGCCGCCGGGCTGGCCCTCTTCTACTACTGGGGCTCGTCCCAGTCGCGGGAGTCCGACGACCGGATCGAGGCCAAGCTGGACGCGCTGCTGCGCGAACGCAACCTGGATCCGGAGAACCCGTGACCCGGCCCACCCCGCGCGCCGGTTGACCTCAACCCCGCTTCACCTCCGACGCTGTGCGCACACGGTCGAGCGACACGGAGGCGCGGGATGCGAGTGATCGAGGTGGCCCGGTTCGGCGGGCCGGAGGTGCTGACCCTGACGGAGGCCCCCGACCCGTCGCCCGGGACGGGCGAGGTGGTCGTCGAGACGGCGTACGCCAACGTGCTCTGGATCGACACGGCGATCCGCGCGGGCCGGGCCGGGCAGTGGTTCCCGGTCCAGCCCCCGTACCGCCCCGGGTCGGGGGTGTCCGGCACGGTGAGCGCGGTGGGGCCCGGCGTCGATCCGGCCTGGGCCGGCCGGCGGGTGGTCGCGCGGACCGGACCGGTCGGCGGCTACCTCGACCGGGCCCCGGTGCCGGTCGACGACGTCCTCGCCGTGCCTGCCACGGTGTCGTTGCGGGACGCCGCGGCCCTGCTCACCGACGGCGCCACCGCGTTCGCCGTGCTCGACCTGGTCGGCGTGCGCCCCGGCGACCGGGTGCTGGTCACCGCCGCCGCCGGGGGAGCGGGCGCGCTGCTGGTCCAGGCGGCGCGGGCCGCAGGGGCCCGGGTGGTCGCGGCGGCGCGGGGGACGGCCAAGGGGGACGCGCTGCGTCGCCTCGGCGTCACCGACGTCGTGGACTACGCCGCCCCGGACTGGACCGACCGGGTACGCGCCGTCCTCGGCGGCGTCGACGTGCTCCTCGACGGCGCCGGCGGCGCGTACGGCCGGGCCGCGCACGACCTGGTGGCACCGGGCGGACGGGTCTGCGCGTACGGCGCGCCGGCCGGCGGCTTCGCCGTCCCCGAACCCGCCTCGGCCCGCGCCCGGGGCATCGCGGTCACCGGCATCGGGGCTCTCCAGGCGGCCGGGCCGCAGACCAGGCGGGCGCACCTGCTGGCCGCCCTGGACGCCGTCGCGGCCGGCCGGGTGACGCCGCTGGTGGGGCGGACGTTCCCGCTGGACCGCGCCGCCGACGCGCACCGCGCCGTCGAGGAGCGGGCGGCGGTCGGCAAGACCCTGCTCACCCCGTGAGCGGGACCGCCGGGTGAGCCGCCGCGCTGCACCGCGTCCCGCCCGGCCGGGCCGGTCGCGGGCAGGCGGCGGTCGGGCCGGTCACCGCCGGCCGAGCGGGACCGCCTGGGCCGGCACCGCCGGCGTCGGCGGCACCGGTGCCGGGGCGGGCCCGGCGGGGCGTGCGGCCAGGCCGCCGAGCAGGGCGCCCAGCAGCGCGGCGAGGACGACGACGCCGCCGGTCACCTCGGGCGTCCAGCGCACCCCGACGGCCAGCGCGAGGCCGGTCAGGTGGCCGGCGACCAGCAGGCCGCCGAGCAGCGCCCCGGCCAGCGGCAGCCGCAGCGGCGCGTCCGGGCCGCGTACGGCGTCCAGCCGCCACAGCAGCGCGTCGGCGAGGGCGGTGCCGCCCAGGGTCCCCAGCGCGGCCCACGTCTGCGGCGTCGGGAACTCCTGCATCACCAGGTTGAACAACGCCACCCCGGCGACCAGGGCCACGCCCGTGCCCGGGGCCGCGCGCCGCCGGTGGACCAGCAGGAACGGTCCCACCAGCAGCAGCGTCGTGAGCAGGTACGCGTCGACGCCGAGCACCGCCTGCTGCTGGGTGCCCAGGCCGCCGATGAACCGGGTCGGGGCGAGGGTGAGGAACGCCGACGCGTAGGTGAGCAGGATGGACGGGGCCATCGCGCCGAGCACGAGCGAGGCGACGCCCGTGGCCGAGCGCGCGCCGCCCTCGCCGCTGGCCCACCACGAACGCAGCGGGCTGGTCACCAGCAGCACCGCCGAGGCGTCGAGGAGCAGGTGGCTCGGGCTGAACGCGGCGTCGAGCCCGACCTCCACCCCCAGCGTCTCGTGCCAGGTCAGGTCGGCCAGGCCGGCGAGCAGGAAGGTCGCCGCCGCGATCGCGCCGACCCGGTAGCCGGCGGGCCAGCCGTCCCGCCACCACCGGGGCGCGCCGCCGCGCCGCCGGTACGCTAGCCAGCACGTCCACGCCGCCGTGGCGACGAAGCCCGCGTAGAGCAGCCCGTGCCACGGGGTGAAGAAGCCCTCGATGGTCTCGATGATGTTGCTGTGCGCCCAGCCGTCGGACATCGCCCCGGCGGTGAGCACCGCGCCGAACAGGACGGTGACGAGGTCCTCCCGGCGGGTGGCCGGTGGCACTCCGGGGGAGGCGACTGCGGACGGTGAAGTGTCGTGGCGGACTCCGCTGCTGGTCATCGGCGGTCCTCTCGGGAGATGGCGACTCAGCGTCATTGTGCGGCTCCCGTGGGCGACGATCCGGGACCGGCGGCCGTCCACGCCGGGCGCGTCGCGCCACCGTCCACATGTTGGGAAGCTGGCGCGGGCGGCGGCCTCATCCGCGCCGTGCCGGCGAGCGCGGCGCTGGTGTGCCACGGCGGCTCGGGCAGCGCGTACGGTGCGTTCGTCGCCGGCATCCCGCAGTTGGCGACCACGGGGCCGGGGGACCGTCGGCACAACGCCGGGCTCATCGCCGCCCGGGGGTCCGGCCTCGCCGCCCCGGCCCGGCGGATCACCGCCGAACTGCTCACCCGGCTGCTCACCGACCCGGCACCGGCCGGGGCCGCCCGCGGGGTCAGCGGCGGGACCGCCGCCATGCCGGCCCCGGCGGACCCGGCGCCCCGGCTGGAGACGCTGCGCTGATCCCGGCTCGGCCGGGGGCCGCGCCGGCCCGGCTCCCGGATCCCGTCCGGCCGGGCACCGCCGCCGGGCGACCGGTCGCGCGGGCCGGGGCGCGTCGGCCGGGCCGGTGCCGTCGGCCGGGGCCGCGCCGGGGCCGGGTGCGTCGCGGGCCGCGCCGGCGGCACCGGTGCGGTCGCACCGGCGCGGCGCACGACGGCCGCCAGGACCGCCCGGGGCAGCCGGTCGTGCGCCACCCGGCGCAGCGCCGGGTCGGCGACGTCGTACCCGCCCCGCGTTCGACGCAGCAGCCCGCGCGCGGCGAGCGCGGACATGGTCCGCTCGGCCTGGCCCGCCGGCCACCCGAGGGCCCGGTCGACCGTCGCGGCGGCGGTCCCGGAGCCCAGCGCGGCGGCGACCATCAGCGCGGCGCGTTCCCGGCCGGCGCAGGCGTCCAGGCGGGCGGCGGCGACCGCGAGCACCCGCTGCGGCGGCAGCGCCGGGTCCGTCCCGTCGGCCACGTGCCGCACGTACGCCTCGGCGTGCCCCGGCGACCCGGCGACCAGCGGCAGCAGCCGGGCCGCCAGCGCCGCCGGCTGTCCGGCCCGGACCAGCAGGCCGCGGAGCAGCCGACCGGTCTCCACCGCGGCCAGCGGGGGCAGCGGCACCTCGTCGTGGCCGCCCTCGGGGCCGGTGCGGTCGCCGCTCCACTGCGGACGCCGCGTCGTCACCACCGCCAGCGGCACCCGCCGGGCGACGGCCGCCGCGAACAGGGCACGCAGGAAGCGGTCCGTCGCCGGGGCGGCCCGGTCGGCGTCGTCGAGCGCCAGCACGACGGGCTGGCGGTCGGCCAGGCGCAGCAGCACCCGCTGCCACACCGCCGCGCCGACCGGCGACGGGCCGACGAGCAGCCCCTCCAACGCGACCACCGTGGACAGCGCCTGTCCCGCAGGGACCACGCCGTCGAGCGCCGCCAGCAGCCGTCGGCGTACGGTCGCGGGCGGCTCGTCGGCGCGCAGGCCCGCGAACGCGCGCAGCAGGTCGGCGACGGGGGTCAGCGGCTGCTCGGGACGCGGCGGGCAGGCGGCGGCGTACCAGCGCACCGGCGCGCCGTCGACGGTCCCGACCGTGCGGCCCAGCTCGTGCAGCACCCGACTGCGGCCGCTGCCGACCGGGCCGACCAGCGCCACCCAGCGGGGGGCGCGCTCGCGGGCGGCCCGCAGCACCCGGTCCCGGGCGGCGGCGAGCTGCCGGCGGCGGCCGACCAGCGGGCCGTGGTGGCGGACCGGCTCGGGGCGGGCGGCCCCGACGGCGAGCGCCACGTCCATGGGCAGCGGCTTGCCGGCGACGCTCAGCGGGCCGAGTGCCCGGTGGACGATCACCCCGGCGGTGGCGCGGCGGGTGGCCGCGCAGAGCACGACGCCGCCGGGCGGGGCGTGTTCCTGGAGACGGGCGGCGGCGGTGATCACCGCGCCGCTGGCCATGCCGTGCGCGCCGGCGCGGATGCCCGCGACGTCCACCAGGGCCTCGCCGGTGGCGACGCCGACCCGCGTGCGCAGGGCCGCCACGCCCGGCAGGGCCCGACCGTCCAGGGCGCGCTGGATCTCCAGCCCGGCGCGCACCGCCCGGTACGCGTCGTGGCCGTCGGACTCGCGGGCCCCGAACAGGGCCATCACGGCGTCGCCGACGTACTTCTCGACCACGCCGCCCCAGCGGTCCAGCACCCCGACGACGGTGTCGAAGTAGGCGCGTTGCAGGGCCCGGACCTCCTCCGGGTCGAGCCGGTCGATCAGCGCGGTCGAGCCGACGATGTCGGCGAAGAGGACGCTGACCGTCCGTAGTTCCTCGGGCACCGGCCAGTCGGCCGGCGTCGACGACTGCGTTCCGTTGACGGTCGTGGACATGGGCATCGCACCGCCTTTCCCCCCGCTTGGTGCCTGACGACCTCAGGAGACTCCCACCACCGGTCCGACGGGGGATCGGCAGAACGACGTATGTCGGCCTACCGCAACCTTTGGTCGCAATGTCGACGCGAGGCGTACCAGTGGGGGCGAAGACCCGTAGAACGGTCCGGGGACCTGTGACTAGGCTGCGAACATGGCCAGCGATGTGGACCTCGCACCACTCGTCGGCCGTGCCGACCACCTCGCGACGCTGCGGTCCGCGCTGCTCGACGGCGTGGGTCCGGGGCAGACGGCGGCGGTGTTCGTCACGGGCGAGAGCGGGGTGGGCAAGACCCGGCTGCTGCGCGAGGCGGGCGACCGGTTCCGCGCCGGGGGAGCGCTCGTGCTCACCGGCTCGTGCCTCGACATCGGCGACTCGTCTCCCCTGCATCCGCTGTTGCAGGCGTTACGGCGCTTCGACGCCGAGCTGACGGCCTCGCACGCGCGGACGTCGTCGGCGGTGCGCGGGCTGTTGCAGACGTTCGCCGCCGAGACGGCCGGCCCGGACGGGGCGGGCGCCCTGCTGGAGCGGGTCTCCCGGGGGTTGCACCTGGTGGCGCAGGGGCGGCCGCTGGTGCTGGTGCTCGACGACCTGCAGTGGGTCGACCGCACCACCCGGCAGTTGCTGCTCTATCTGCTCGCCGGGCTCGGCGACCTCCAGTTGTCGGTGCTGGCGGCGGTGCGGGCGGAGTCGTTGCAGGGCGCGCACCCGCTGCGGCGGGTGCTGACGGAGCTGCGTCGCCTGCGGTCGGTGCGGGTGGTCGACCTGGCGCCGCTGGACCGGGCGGGCACCGAGCAGTTGGCCGCGGCGGTGCTGGGCGGGCCGTTGGGCGCGGAGGCGGCGGAGTCGCTGTGGCAGCGCAGCGGCGGGAACCCGTTCGTGGTGGAGGAGCTGGCGCGGGACCTGCGCGAGGGGCGCGACGGGCTGTCGGAGACGGTGCGGGAGGTGTTCCTGTCCCGGGTGGACGCGTTGCCGCAGGCCGCGCACGCGGTGGTGCACGCGGTGGCGGCCGGGGTGGAGCCGGTGGCGCACTGGCTGTTGGCCGAGGTGATGCGGCTGCCGGAGGGGGAGCTGATCGACGCGGTGCGGGCGGCGGTGGCGCACCGGTTGCTGGTGGGTGACGACGACGGTTACCGGCTCCGGCACCGGCTGGTGGCGGAGGTGCTCGCCCACGAGTTGCTGCCGGCGGAGCGGTCGGTGCTGCACCGCCGCTACGCGGAGGCGTTGACGACGGCCCCGGCGGAGCTGCACCAGGCGCGGCTGGCGCACCACTGGCGGTTGGCGGGGGAGCCGGCGCGGGCGTTGCCGGCGGCGGTCGCGGCGGCGCAGGAGGCCGAGCGGCTGCACGGCTACGCCGAGGCGCACCGCCACTGGTCGGTCGCCCTGCAACTGGCCGGCCCGCAGGCCCCCGGGGTCGCCCCGGTCGACGGCGGGATCACCGCCGACCGCGCGGAGCTGCTGCGCCACGCCGCCGAGGCGGCCCACCACTGCGGCGAGCACGCCCGGGCGCTGTCCCTGCTGGAGGAGCTGGCCGACGCCGAGGACGCGGCCCCGGCCTGCGCGCTGCACATCCGGCGGGCCCGCTACCTGGCCGCCGCCGGCCGGTCCGCGCCCGCCGAGGCGGAGTACCGGCGGGCCCTGGCCGCCGCCGACTGCACCCCCCGGGAGCGGGCCACCGCCGCCGCGCACCTGGCCGAGCTGCTGCTGCACCTGGGCCGCTACGCCGACGCCGGCGAGTGGGCCCGGGAGGCCCTGGAGCTGGCCGCCGAGGTGGAGGGGTCCGTCTCCGAGGTGGTGCTGGCCAGCATGGCGCTGGGCTTCAGCGAGGCATACCTGGAGGACCCGGACGCCGGGCTGGCCGTCATGCGCGAAGCCCTCGACACCGCCGAGCGGGCCGGCCGCCCCGAGGACGTGGCCTGCGCCTACCTGCACCTGGCGGAGCTGCTGACCGGGCCGCTGAACATCCTGGAGGAAGGGGTGGTGGTGGCCCGCCGGGGCGCCGAGCGGGTCGCCGAGCTGGGCCTGGGCCGCACCTACGAGACCCGGCTGCTGGCCATCGCCACGAACGGGCTGTTCCGGGTGGGACAGTGGGCGGAGGCGGAGAAGGTGGTCGCGGCGGCGCTGCGGCACCGCCCGTCCGGCGCGGACGCCGTCGAGCTGCTGCTGGCCCGCTGCCGGCTCTGGGTCGGCTACGGCGACATCGCCGCCGCCGACCGCGACCTGGAGGCCGTGGCCACCGTGCTGGCCGGCGGCGGGGCCCGGCACGTCATCCCGCTGCTGACCCTGCGCGCCGGCCTGGCCATGTGGCAGGGCCGGCACGACCTGGCCCGGCAGGCGGTGCAGCGCGGCCTCACCGAGATCCGCTCCGACGACGTCGGCATCCTCGCCGCCCTGGTCTGGCACGGGCTGCGCGCCGAGGCCGAGGCGCACGCCGCCCGCGTCCCGGTGGACACGACGGTGGTGCGGCGGCTGCGCGAGGTGGCCGAGCGGGTGGCCCGCAAGAGCGAGCACGCCGCCCGGCCGGTGCGCGACGTCGTCGACGGGTTCCTGGCCCTGTGCGAGGCCGAGGTCAGCCGCCTCGACGGCAGCGACCCGCAGCTGTGGGCCCGGTCGGTGACCGAGTGGGACCGCCGCCACCACCCCTACCCGGCGGCGTACTCGCGGCTGCGGCAGGCCGAGGCGCTGCTGGCCCGGCGCAGCCGCACGGCCACCGCCGGCAAGCTGCTGCGCGAGGCGTACCAGGTGGCGCAGGGGCTCGGCGCGGAGCCGCTGAGCACCGAGATCCGCACCCTGGCCACCCGGGCCCGGGTGGCGCTGGAGGACCGGGGCGCCCTCGCCGACGGGCGCCCCGCGGCCGGCGCCGAGCCGTCCGGCGACGAGCTGGCGATGCTGACGGCCCGGGAGCGCGAGGTGCTCGCCGCGGTGGCCGAGGGCCTGACCAACAAGGAGATCGGCCAGCGGCTGTTCATCAGCGAACGCACCATCGGCGTGCACGTGTCGCACATCTTCGACAAGCTCCAGGTGCGCACCCGGGTCCAGGCCAGCGCGATCTTCCTGCGTAACCGTCCCGAGTAGATCCCCCACGACGTACGCCCGTCGCCCGCTTATACGTCGTTCTACTGATCCGCCGCACGGATCACGGCTGAGAGGCTGTGCCCCGAGGCCACGGCGCGGGAATGCCGCGGCGCGCAGGGGGGAGGACGCATGGGGAAGGACGAACCGGTGTGGGGCCCGGTGCACCAGGACATCGTGGGGCTGCTCGCCGACCACCCGGCGGACGTGCCGGCGGTGGTCGACCACCTCACCAAGCTCCAGGACCTGCTGGTGCGGCTGCCTCCGCTGGAGCGAAGCTGCCCCCTCGCGGACTTCAACGAGCTGTACCTGACCATCACCACCAGCGTGCTGAACGGCCTGTACGACGACCGCTTCGCCGACCCGGTCTTCCTGGCCCGGCTCGACGTGGAGTTCGCCGCCCGCTACTTCGACGCGCTGCGCTACTGGACGGAGTCCAGCCCGGCCACCCCCCGGGCCTGGTCCTGCCTGTTCCGGCGGATGCGCGGCCCGGACGCCCGGCCGCTGCCGTCGGCCGCGGCCGGGGTGAACGCCCACATCAACTTCGACCTGCCGTTCGCGTTGGTGACCACGTTCGACAGCCTGGAGTCCGAGCCGGTCGACGGCACCGACCAGCACCACGACTACCTGGAGATCAACCAGATCTTCGCCGAGCGGATCCCGGAGCTGCGGCGCGGCTACCTGGACAACTGGCAGCTCATGATCGACATGCTCAACGGCGACATCGACGACTGGTACCAGGGCGAACTGGTCGAGTACACGCGCAACGTGGCGTGGCGCAACGCCCAGAAGATCTGGCGCTGCCGGCACGATCCGGAGGCCCGCGAGTGTGAGCGTGAGCGGCTGGACGACAACGCCGCCGCGCTCGGTCGGCTGCTGCTCTCGCCCCTCGGGGCGTTCCTGCAGTAGCCGGGTACGGGGGGTCCCCGCGCTACCGGGGGGGAAGCGCGGGGACACCCCCTGTCCCGTAACGGGGTGGCGGGCCGGCGGGGCGGCCGCCACGATGGCGGGGTGAGCACCCGCGAGGAGCCGCTGCCCGGCAACGCCACCGCCGGAGTGGTCCGGGTGGGCGACACGGTCCGCCGGCCGGCCGGCCCGTGGACCGACACCGTCGACGCCCTGCTGGCCCACCTGCACCGGGTGGGGTTCCCCGGCGCGCCCCGCCCGCTGGGCCGCGACGACCGGGGCCGTCAGGTGCTGGAGTACGTGCCCGGCGCGGCCGGCGACGTCACCGGCACGTACTCCCTGGGGGAGCTGGCCGGGATCGGGGCGCTCCTGGCCGACCTGCACCGCGCGACGGCCGGGTTCGTGCCGCCGCAGCCGGCGGTGTGGCAGCGGGTGATCCCGCCGGACCGCGAGGACCTGGTCTGCCACCACGACCCCGCGCCGTGGAACCTGATCCGCTCGCCCCGGGGCTGGGTCCTGATCGACTGGGACGGCGCCGGGCCCGGGTCGCGGCCGTGGGAGCTGGCGTACGCGGCGCAGAGCATGGCCGGGATGCGGGCGGACCGGCCGGTGCCCGAGTCGGCGGCGCGGCTGCGGGCCCTCGTCGACGGCTACGGCCTCGACGGCCCGCAGCGGGCCGAGCTGCCCCGGCTGCTCGGCCGGCGGGCCCGCGCCATGTACGACCTGCTCGCGGCCGGCGCCCGGGAGGGCCGGCAGCCGTGGGCGCGGATCTGGGTGGACGACGGCCCCTACTGGCGGGCCACCGCCGACCACCTCGACGCCCACGTGGCCGCCTGGTCCGCCGCGCTGAGCTGACCGGCCGACCTTCCTCCTGGTCCGCCGCGCCGAGCTGACCGGCCGACCTTCCTCGCCGGTTCGGCCGGAGCGGGCGGCGGGTTGCGCCTACCGTCGGTTCAGGGCGTGGAGGGGGCGCGCATGGCGCAGCGGCGGGACGGCGGGCAGGCGAGGCGGACCCGGGGCCACCGGCGTGCGGCGGCCCCGGGCGACGGCGTGGTCGTCCCGGCCTGCGTCGACCGGGCGACCCGGCCGCGGCAGCCCGCCGGCCGGTTCGGCCGCTGGCTGTTCGAGCACCGGGTGCCGCCGGTCGGGCCGGAGACCGGGGAGACGCAGGGCCGGGCGCACCCGTGGTGGCAGGTGATGTGCCTGACCGGCGTCGACTACTTCTCCACCCTGTCGTACCTGCCCGGCATCGCCGCGCTGGCGGCCGGGGCGCTCTCCCCGGTGGCGACGCTGCTGATCGTGGCGCTGACCCTGTTCGGGATGCTGCCGATGTACCGGCGGGTGGCCCGGGAGAGCCCGCACGGGCAGGGGTCGGTGGCGATGCTGGAGCGGCTGCTGCCGTTCTGGCGGGGCAAGGTCTTCGTCCTCGTCCTGCTCGGCTTCGTGGCCACCTCGTGGATCATCACGATCACCCTGTCCGCCGCCGACGCCACCGTCCACCTGCTGGAGAACCCGTACCTGCCGGCGTCGTTCCCGCGCGGCACCCTCGCGGCGGTGGCGGTGACCGTGCTGCTGCTGGTGGTCCTCGGCGGGGTCTTCCTGCTCGGGTTCCGCGAGGCGGTGACGGTGGCGGTGCCCCTGGTGGTGGTCTTCCTGGGGCTGAACGCGGTGATCGTCGCGGCGGGCGTGGCGGCGATCGTGGCGGACCCGGCCACGCTGGGGGACTGGACCGCCGCGCTGACGGCCGGCGGCGGCGGGGTCGCCGGCCTGCTCGGCCCGGCGGTGCTGGCGTTCCCGCTGCTGGTCCTGGGCCTGTCGGGCTTCGAGACCGGGGTGAGCATGATGCCCCTGGTGCGCGGGGAGGGCCCGGACGCCGAGCGTCGGCTCGCCGCCCGGATCCGCAACACGCGCCGGCTGCTCACCGCCGCCGCGCTGATCATGTCGGTGTACCTGGTCGCCACGACGCTCGTCACCACCGTGCTGATCCCCGCGCGGGAGTTCCGGCCGGGCGGGGCGGCCAACGGCCGGGCGCTGGCCTGGCTGGCGCACGAGCGGCTCGGCGAGGCGTTCGGCACGGCCTACGACGTCAGCAGCGTGCTGATCCTCTGGTTCGCCGGGGCCTCGGCGATGGCCGGGCTGATCAACATCGTGCCCCGCTACCTGCCCTCGTACGGGATGGCCCCGGAGTGGGGCCGGGCGGTACGCCCCGTGGTGATCGTCTACACGCTGATCAGCATTGCGATCACCGTGGCCTTCCGCGCGGACGTCAACGCCCAGGCGGGCGCATACGCGACCGGGATCCTGGCGATGATGGTCTCCGCCGCGGTGGCGGTGACGATCGCGACGGCCCGCGCCCGGCACAGGTTCGCGGCGGTCGGCTTCGCCGTGCTCACCGTCGTCCTGCTCTACGCCCTCACGGAGAACGTGATCGCCAAGCCGGACGGGATCGCCATCTCCGGCCTGTTCATCGCGGGCATCATCGGCGTCTCGCTGATCTCCCGGGTCACCCGCACCACGGAGCTGCGCGCCGACCGGATCGAGTTCGACGACGCCGCCCGCCGGTTCGTCGCCGAGTCCCTCGCCCACGACGGACGGCTGCACCTGATCGCCAACAAGCGCGACAGCGGGGCGGTGAAGGAGTACACGGTCAAGGAGCGCGCGCAGCGCGGCATGAACCCGGTCCCGGGCGCCGCCGACGTGCTGTTCCTGGAGGTCGACGTCGTCGACCCGTCGGAGTTCAGCCGGGTCCTGCGGGTGCACGGGGTGGAGGTCGGCGGGTACCGGGTGCTGCGGGCGGCCAGCCCGGCCGTGCCCAACGCGATCGCCGCGATCCTGCTCGCGCTGCGCGACGCCACCGGGGTCCGCCCGCACGCGCACTTCGAGTGGTCCGAGGGCAACCCCATCGCCCACCTGCTGCGCTATCTGATCCTGGGGCGCGGCGACACCCCGCCCGTGGTGCGGGAGATCATCCGCAAGTCGGAGCGGGACCCGTCCCGCCGCCCCGGCATCCACGTCGGCGGCTGAGCCGCGGGGACACCCCGGGCGCGGCCCCGATCACCCGTCTCGACATGAATCATACGTTTATTCACGTACGCCTGCCTTGCCCGATTCTGCTCCGTATCGTGACCTTCGGTGGCCGCCGCGAGGTACGCCACCCGGCGCCCCGTTCCGGTGCCGCCGCGTCATTTCGTGCAGGAGAGGCAGGACCGTGATGTTCACGTACCAGGGCAACCGGCGAGCGACGCCCAGCAGGCGACGGTCCCGGTGGTTCTTAGCCGGCGGCGTGGTGGCCGGCAGCCTGGTGGTCGGCGCGGCCGGTGTCACCGGCGTCGCCGCACTGGCCGCCGACCGTGCCCCCGGCGTGACCGACCAGGGGCGGCCGGCGGCGGCCGTGCGCGACGACGGCCCCGACGGGGGACGGTGGACCGACGAGGGCGCCCCGGGCGGTCCCCGCCGGCCCGAGGCCGGGACGGAGGGGGCGGGTGCCCCGGATGGACCGGGGACGCCGGACGGCAAGCCGGACGGGCCGGGCACCCGCCGGCCGCCCCTGCTCACCGTGCCCTGCGACTCGGCCCGGCTCGTCGCCGCGCTCGTGCAGGCCAACGCGGAGGGCGGGGCGACGGTGCGGCTCGCGCCGAAGTGCACCTACACGCTCAGCCACGCCTTCCAGCAGCCCGACGAGTACGACGGCGGTATCCGCGACGCCCGGGAGGCCGCCGACGCCGCCGAGACCCCTGGGGACGCCGAACTGCCGCCGCGCCAGCCGGGCGACGACAACACCGGCCTGCCGGTGATCTACCAGGCGATCACCGTCGAGGGCTCCGGGGCGACCATCGCCCGGGGCGAGAACGCCGAGACCTTCCGCTTCTTCACGGTGCGCGACGGCGGCGAGCTGACGCTGCGCGACGTCACCCTGCGCAACGGCCGGTCCACCTCGGAGGGGGGCAGCGTCCACGTCGTGCACGGGGCCACGGCCGTCCTCGAACGCACCACGGTCGTCGGCAGCACCTCCGTCTCGCCGAAGGAGGGCGGCGGCGGGGTCTTCAACGACGGCAACATGGTGGTCCGCGAGAGCCGGTTCGTCGGCAACTCGGCCGCCGGCGCCGAGGGCAAGGGCGGCGGCATGCTCAACGGCGGCGTGCTGACCATGACCAAGACCGAGTTCCGCGACAACAGCGCCAACGGCTACGGCGGCGGGCTCGCCAACTACCGGGGCGCGGCCGACGTCGCCACCACCGTCCTCGCGCACAACATCGCCGGGCAGGGCGGCGGCCTGGCCAGCTTCTCGGCCCGCACCAAGGTCGAGGACACCCGGGTCGTCGACAACACGGCCAAGATCGGCGGCGGCATCGCCAACTCCGACGCGGTGCTGGTCCTGCGCGGCCTGGTCGTCCAGGGCAACGCCGCCAGCGGCAACGGCGGGGGCATCTCCAGCGTCCAGGGCCTGCTGCCGATGGACGACAGCGTCGTCAGCGGCAACCACGCCCGGGGCAACGGCGGCGGCATCTTCGCCGACCGCTCCAACACCCTGGTGCGTACCAGCGAGGTGGGCGGCAACGCCGCGGTCGGCGCGAAGTCCGCCGGTGGCGGCGTCTACACCGTCGCCGGGCAGCTCTCGTTGTTCAAGAGCAAGGTGGTCGGCAACAGCGCGACCCTGCCCCCGGGCGGGATCTTCGCCGACCGGGCCCAGGTCAGGATCGACGACGCCAGCGTCGTCATCGAGAACCGGCCCACCAACTGCCTCGGCAGCAAGGTGCCGATCGCCCACTGCTTCCGCTGACCGTGCGGCCCGCTCGGCGCGTTCGGCGGGCCCGCCGGCACCGGCGGCAGATCTTGGACGGTTCGTGTTCGCTCGTGACGGCAACCGTCCAGGAACGTCGCAGGATCAGTGAAGCGACAGCGGCCCGCCCCCGCAAGGGGGCGGGCCGCTCGTGTCGTGCCGCTCGACCTACTTGGACGGCTCGGGGAGCTCGCAGTCGATCTTCGGGTTCGCGCCGATGTAGTTCAACGGCCCGGCGACGATGGTCACCAGGATGGTGCCCGCCTCGGCGCAGTTCTTGTCGTCGCCGTCGTAGTAGCCCCGCTGCCCAGCGGCGATGGCGCCGATGACCAGCCAGATGACAAGGATGATTCCCAGAATCGACGGGCCGCGCCGCATGGCTTCCTCCCGGGTAGTGGTGGGTTTCGAGGTGAGCCCGATGTACCCAACCGCCACTCGCGGCTAAACGACCGCTGCCCCGTCCGCGCAGGTGCGGACGGGGCAGCGCCGTGATCGACGTGCGGGGCCGCTGCCAGGCGGGTGTGTCGGACCTGGCGTGCTGCGCCGCCGCCGGGACGGGCCGTCAGGCGTCGGCGTCGCCGGCCGGGAGCACCCGGTCGGCCTCGGCCGGGGCGCCGACGAGGACCTTGGCCTGCTGGGGCCACGTGGCCAGGCTGGGCGCGGCCCGCAGGCCGGCGGAGCGGATCGTCTCCCGCAGGGTCGCCTCGTCGAGGTCGGCGAGCTGCCGGTAGGTGCGGATGCCGGCGTCCTGGAGCGCGGCGGCCATCTTCGGGCCGATGCCCTGGATGCGACGGAAGTCGTCGGCCGACCCGGTGGTCGGGTCCGCCGCCGCGGCGACGCCCGGCGCGGCCTCGGGCTCGACCGGGACGTGCTGCGCCTCGGGCCCGACCACGACGGCCGGCGGCAGGGCGTCGTCGACCGGGGTGCGCGGCGCGGGGACGACGGGCGTGGCGGCCTCGGCCTCCGCTGCGGCCTCGGCCGGCGCGCTTGGGGCCGCCGGCTGGACCGGCTCGGTCGCCGCCGGCTCGACGTCCGTGGTCGCGGCCACCGGCTCGACGTCCGCGGTTCCGGTCGCCGGCTCGACAGCCGTGGTCTCGGCCGCGGGCTCGACAGCCGCGGTCGGCTCGGGCGCCGTCGGCTCGGCGGGGGTCGCGTCGGCCGGCGGGGCGAGGGTCGCGGCGGCCGGCTCGGGCGTCGCCGCCGGCTCCGGGTCGGTGGCGACGGCGGGGGAGCCATCGGTCGCGGGGGCGTCGATCGTGGCGGCGGGGGTGTCGTCCGTGCCGGGAGCGTCGAGCGTGGTGGGGGTGCTCTCCGCGCCGGGGGTGTCGATCGTGGCGGCGGAGGTGCCGTCCGTGCTGGTGGGGGCGTCGTCCGTGGCGGCCGGGGTGAAGGCGGCCGGGTCGGCGTCGCCGAGGACCCCGCCGGGCGGGGTGGGGGAGGCGGTGTCCGGGGTGGGCTGGTCGAGGACGGCGACCGGGGCCGCCGCCGGGGCGACCGTCGCCTCCGGCCGCTGCTCGTCGACCGTGGCCTCGGGGGCCGGGCCGGACACCACCGCCACGCCGGCGACCGGGTCACCCTCCACGATGGGCGTCGGGCCGGAAGGCGTCTCCTGGCGGCCCCGCAGCGCCCATCCGGCTGCCGCACCCACCAGCAGCGCCAGGATCACGATCAGCCATTGCCCGAAACTCGACGGCACGGGGAACCTCCCTCTTTGAGAGCATCGGTGAAAAGTCGCGAAGAAAATCCGTCGCAGCTTCGCACACGCGCCGTGTCGGCGACAGGGAGGTCCGGGGCCTTCCGGCGCTGGTGGGGTGCTTCGTACCCGGGGTGGCGGCGAGATGACCGAGCGTGGTCGGCCGGGGTCAGTCCTCCTCGCCGCGATAGGTGTAGAAGTCGTCGACGAACTTGCGCCGTAGCCGGGGCACCCGACTGGTGATGCCGAAGTAGCCGCGCGCCCCGAGCAGCGCGAGCCGCCCGATCACCGGACGGTAGATCCGGTCGTCGCCGCTGGTGCCGCTGCGGTGCAGCGAGTCGTGCACCCGGGCGAACCCGTACGGGAGCATGGCGGCCTCGTAGTCGGCGACGGCCTGCACCAGGGTCTTCTCCCCGGCGGCGGCCAGCCTGATCTGCCGGCAGAGCAGGGCGGCGTCGCGCAGGGCGGTGTTCGCGCCGACCCCGCGCCCCGGGGTCATGGTGTGGATGGCGTCGCCGAGCAGGGTGACGGTGCTGCTCTTCCAGGCCGGCACGGGCTCGGAGGTGGACACCCTGATGGGCAGGGCGCTGCCGGGGTCGCTGCGGGCCAGCAGTTCCCGCAGGCGGGGGTGCCAGTTGCGGGTGAGTTCCTGGGCGATCCGGACGAGGTCCTCGCCGCGGCGGCTCATGACGTCGGCGGGGAACCGGCGGGCCGCGCTCCAGATGATGAAGTTGATGTTGTCGCGGGTGGTGTCGTGGCGCAGGCCGGGCCAGCGGCGCAGCAGGTCGGCGTCGGCGGCGGCGACGCCGGGCTTGACGTCGCCGCCGCGGTCCCACTTGAACTCCATCACGTGCAGCACGCCCATCGTCCCGCCCGCGCCGAAGACCAGCGAGATGCCCTGCGCGACACGTTCGGGCAGCAGCGAGCGGGTGTGTTCGGTCAGCGGGATCCGGGTGGCGATGTTGACGGTGCCGGCATCGCGGATCACCGCGTGCGGCAGGTACTGGCGGCGTACCGCCGAGTGCGTGCCGTCGGCGGCGACCAGCAGGTCGCCGGTGGCCGTGCTGCCGTCGGCGAAGTGGGCGGTGACCGTCCCGTCGTCGCGCTGCTCGTAGTGGGTGAAGGTCCGGTCGAACTCGACGGTGTCCTCCAGACCGGTGAGCAGGACCTGGCGCAGGGTCATCCGGGCGACCGAGCGTTCGGTGCCGACGTCGTCGGTGTCCGGGCGCAGCGGGAACGAGGCGGTCTGCCGCAGCCGTTCGGTGACGACGTTGAAGTAGCGGGGCCCCCGGGCGCAGGTGACGGCGAAGATGTCGAACAGCTCCGGCGGCAGGCACTCCCGCAGCGCCCTGCTGCCGGTGGGCCCGATGCCGACCCGGTAGCCGAGCAGCCCGTCGGCCCGGTCGGCGTGCCGTTCGTGGACGGAGACGCCGATCCCGGCCCGGCGCAGCCCGTGGGCCAGGCACAGGCCGCCGGTGCCGGCCCCGATGATCATCACCTGCGGCGGGTTGGCCACCATGTCGCGGCCCGCCGGCTCAGCCGGCCGTGCCGGTGACGCCGACCGGCGAGGTGGCGTCCCAGCTGTAGAAGCAGCCGGCGATCGCGTCGCGCGGCGAGCGCCAGGTCGGCAGGTACGGCGAGGTGTGCGCGGAGAGCCGCTCGTTGACCTGGAGGTAGAGCGGATGGTTGCGGGCCGCGGCGAGGGCGTCGGCCTCGACGTCGGCGGTCTCCATCAGGTGTACGCACAGGTCGTGCAGGCAGTACAGGGAGCGGTGCCGCACGCCGGTGAGGCCCGGCAGCTCCGTCGCGTCGGACTCGGCGAAGATCTGCGCGACGCGTCCCTCCGCGCCGGGGATGATCCTGCTGACGATCAGTAGACGACTCATGGGTCCCCTCCCGCAGGCGGCACCTCTGGATCAAGGTCGGGCGACCGTGGCGCCGCTTCTGCGACCACCATGCCGACCGATCTGTCACGTTGCCGTCACCGTGGGTGTGTTTGCGGTGACGCGCCCGGCCGGCGCGGCTCGGGGGGCGTCGGGCGGCTGGCCTGCCGGATGGGCGCGAGCGTGTCGTGCAGCAGGGCGGTCATCGCCGGGGACGGCTCCAGGCGCAGTTCCCGCAGGAGCAGGTCGCGGTACGCGTAGAAGGCGTGCACGGCCTCGAAGACGTTGCCCTCGGCGAGGTGGACGCGCACCACCAGCCGGTGCGGGGTCTCGCGCAGCGGTTCGGCCGCCATGGCCTCCAGCGCGGCCTCCAGGGCCTCGCCGTGCCGTCCCGCCGCGAGGTGGTTGCGGGCCACCTGCTCCAGCATGTGCAACCGCAGCTGGCGTAGGCGTTCGCGTTCCAGCAGCACCCAGTCGTCGTACCAGCCGGGGAGCAGGTCGTGCCGGCCGGCGGTGAGGGCGACGCCGGTGCTGCCCGGGTCGTCGCCGTCGCGGACGCGGGCGGCGGTGCTGGCCAGGTCGTCGACGTCGAGCCGTACGCGGGGGTCGAGGCGGGTGGTGTCGCCGCTGGTGACCAGGGGGCAGCACGGGTCCTGGCGCAGCCGCCACAGCGCGGTGCGCAGCGAGGACAGCGCCCGTTCCTCCGGCGCCTCGGGCCAGAGCAGGCCGGCGAGGTGGCTGCGGGTGGCGCCGGGGCGCAGCCCGATGAGCGCGAGGACCCGTTGCAGGCCGCGCGGCACGACGACGGGCGTCTCGTCGTGCAGCAACTGGAAGCCGCCGAGCAGGCGCAGCGAGACGTCCGGGGCGTGGCCGTCGCCCGTGGTCGGCGTGGGCGGATCAGCGGTCACGGCGGCACCCCCTGCACCGGACCTGGTCCGGACTCCTCGTGCGTCCCGGCGCGCTCGCCCCGGGGGCGCCACTGTCTCCGGTGGCTCCACGCGTCGTGGCCCGGGCGTCGCGACCGCCGGGCTGGCCCGCTCGAAGATTAACCACAATGATTACGGTGAGTCAACGTTGGGTACGGCGCGGCTGCCGGCATCGCGGACCGAGTGTGCCTGCCAACTGCGAATATTTGTCGTTATCAGGGTCACCTTCTCAGGAGGGGCATGGATTGTCCACAGGATTCATCAACGCAGCGTCACCGCTGGTCGTGTCGGCGGGCGGCCCGGCGGTGACGCCTCGGTGACGGCGGTGCGCGCACCGTGGCGGCAGTCGTCCCGCGTGACGGCGAGCTCATGCCGCGCCGCCGCGCGCCCCAGGGAGGCAGTCCATGGATCGTTCGCTGATCGTCGCCAAGGTGGTCCCCGACGCCGAGGAGCGGGTCGCCGAGATCTTCGCCGAGTCCGACGCCACGGAGCTGCCGCGCCTGGCCGGGGTCCGGCACCGGTCGCTGTACCGGCTGGGTGACCTCTACGTGCACCTGCTGGAGACCGAGCGGCCGGGGGAGACGGCGGTGGAGGGCATCCGGGAGCACCCCGAGTTCGCCCGGGTCAGCGCGCGGCTGCGGCCGTACGTCTCGCCGTACCTGCCGACCTGGCGCTCGCCCCGCGACGCCATGGCGCGCTGCTTCTACCGCTGGGACCACGGCGGGCGGCGGCCGTGACCGCCACCGTCGGCGGGCGGGTGCGGCCGCGCCGCGCCGGATGCGCCGCACCGGACGACGGGAGAAGCCCCGTTCGCGTCCCCGCCGCCGGTCCGCCCGGCCCCGACCAGAGGAGAAACTGATGACCGTCACCCACGGCCGCCCGCTCACCGCCGAGATCACCGAGATCCTGGTGGCGAACTGCGGCCTGGACGCCGAGGCCGCGGCCCGGGAGCCCGGGGCGTCCCTGGAGGACCTCGGCATGGACTCCCTCGCCCTGCTCGAACTGTCGGCGGTGGTCGCCGACCGGTACCGGGTGCGCCTGCCCGAGGACGCCACGCGGCTGAGCATCGCCGAGGTCGCCGACCTGGTCGCCGGGGCGACCGACCCGCCCGGGCACACCGAGAACAGCATCGTCATCGCCGCGCCGCTGCGGCTGGTGTGGGACCTGACCAACGACGTGGCGCACTGGCCGGACCTGTTCACCGAGTACGCCTCGGCGCAGATCCTCGAACGCGACGGCCGCACCGTGCGGTTCCGCCTCACCATGCACCCCGACGAGAACGGCGCCGTGTGGAGCTGGGTGAGCGAACGCACCACCGACTGGGAGAACCGCGAGGTGCGGGCGCACCGGGTGGAGACCGGCCCGTTCGAGTACATGCGCATCCACTGGCGCTACGACACCGAGCCGGAGGGCACCCGGATGACCTGGGTGCAGGACTTCGCGATGCACCCGAGCGCCCCCCTGGACAACGCCGGGATGACCGAGCGGATCAACACCAACAGCCGCGTCCAGCTCGCGGTCATCAAGGAACGGATCGAGCGGGCGGCGCGGGCCGGCTCCGCCACCCCGGGAGGCGACGATGAGTGAGACCACCGCCCAGCGGACGGCCGACGACCCGGCGCACCGGACGGTCGCCGCCCGCGACGTGCCGGCCGACCGGCGGCGCGGCGGCGAGCTGCGGGTGCTGCTCGGGCCGAGGACGGTCGGCAGCACCTCCGGGTTCATGGGGGTCGCCGCCCTCGCCCCGGGCGAGCGCATCGCCGAGCACTACCACCCGTACAGCGAGGAGTTCCTGTACGTGGCGCGGGGGGCGATCACCGTGGACCTGGACGACCGGCCGGTGCCGCTGGCCGCCGGGGAGGCGCTGCTCGTGCCGGTCAACGTGCGGCACCGGCTGCGCAACACCGGCGCGGAGCCGGCCGAGGTGGTGTTCCACCTCGGTCCCCTCGCGCCCCGGCCCGAGCTGGGGCACGTCGACACCGAGCCGGCGGAACAGCGGGGCGCGTCGTGACCGCGCGCCGCACGGTGGTGACCGGCATCGGGGTGGTCGCCCCGGGCGGCGTGACCCGGGACCGGTTCTGGAAGACGATCACGGAGGGGCGCACGGCGACGCGGCGGATCACGTTCTTCGACCCGTCGCCGTTCCGTTCCCGCATCGCCGCCGAGTGCGACTTCGACCCGGTCGCCGCCGGGCTCACCGAGGCCGAGCGGCGCCGCGCCGACCGGTACGTGCAGTTCGCCCTGGCCTGCTCGATCGAGGCGGTCGCCGACAGCGGCCTGGAGCTGACCGACGCGCAGCGCGACCGCGCCGGGGTGGTGCTTGGCACCGCCGTCGGCGGCACCATGGCCCTGGAGCAGGAGTACGTGACCGTCAGCGACTCCGGCAGCCGCTGGCTGGTCGACCACGACCGCGGCGGGCCGTACCTGTACCAGGCGCTCGTGCCCAGCAGCCTGGCCGCCGACGTGGCCTGCCGGCACGGGCTGCACGGGCCGGCGCAGGTGGTCTCGACCGGCTGCACGTCCGGCATCGACGCCATCGGGTACGCCCACCAGCTCATCGCCGACGGCGAGGCGGACATCGTCCTCGCGGGGGCGGCGGACTCGCCGATCTCCCCGGTCACCGTCGCCTCGTTCGACGCGATCAAGGCGACCAGCCCCGACAACGACGACCCGGCGCACGCGTCGCGCCCGTTCGACGCCGACCGGCACGGTTTCGTCCTCGCCGAGGGCGCGGCGGTGCTGGTGCTGGAGGAGTACGGGCACGCCCGCCGCCGGGGCGCGCACGTCTACTGCGAGGTCGCCGGGTACGCCAGCCGCAGCAACGGCTACCACATGACGGGGCTGCGCCCCGACGGGCTGGAGATGGGGCTGGCCATCTCGGCGACCCTGAAGCAGGCGCGGCTGATCCCGCAGCAGGTCTCCTACATCAGCGCGCACGGCTCCGGCACCCGGCAGAACGACCGGCACGAGACGGCGGCGTTCAAGCGGGCCCTCGGCGAGGCCGCCCGCCGGGTGCCGATCAGCTCCATCAAGTCCATGGTGGGGCACTCCCTCGGCGCGATCGGCTCCATCGAGATGGCCGCCTGCGCCCTCGCCATCGAGTACGGCGTGGTGCCGCCGACGGCCAACTGGGCCACCCGGGATCCGGAGTGCGACCTGGACTACGTGCCGAACGTGGCCCGGGAGCTGCCGGTGGACGTGGCCCTGTCGGTGGGCAGCGGGTTCGGCGGCTTCCAGTCGGCGATGGTGTTCCGCCGGCTGGCCGGCACGACGCATGGCGGCACGACGCACGGCGGGACGCCGCTGGGCGGCGCGGCGCCCGGCGGGACGACGCACGGCGGGGCGGCGCGTGGGGCGGCCGGGGAAGGCCGGGCGGCGTGACCACCCGGGCGGTGGTCACCGGGATCGGGGTGGTCGCCCCGAGCGGCATCGGCGCCGAGGCGCACTGGTCCACGGTGGTGTCGCGGACCCGGCGCACCGGGCCGATCACCCTGTTCGACCCGGCGTCCTATCCCACCCGCGTCGCCGGTCAGGTGCCCGACTTCGAGGCGCTGACCTGGGCGGACAACCGTCGGCTGGTGCAGACGGACCGGTGGACGCACCTGGGGTTCGCGGCGACCCGGCTGGCGCTTGCCGACGCCGGGCTGCCCGAGCACGCCCCCGACCCCTACGGCTACGCGGTGACCCTGGCCAGCTCGTCGGGCGGGAACCTGTTCGGGCAGCGGGAGCTGCAACGGCTGTGGGGCGGGCCGTCGCGCACCGTGGGGGCGTACCAGTCGATCGCCTGGTTCTACGCCGCCAGCGTCGGGCAGCTCTCCATCCACCACCAGTTCAAGGGCCCCTGCGGGGTGCTGGTCAGCGAGTCGGCCGGCGGGCTGGACAGCCTCGCCCACGCGGTGCGCACCGTGCGGCGGGGCACCCCCGTGGTGATCGCCGGGGCCACCGAGTGCCCGCTGAGCCCGTACGCGCTGGCCTGCCAGCTGCGGTCCGGGCTGCTCAGTGCCGCCGCCGACCCCGCCGGGGCGTACCGGCCGTTCGACGTCGACGCCGCCGGTTACGTCCCGGCCGAGGGCGGCGCGGTGTTCGTGGTGGAGGAGCTGTCGCACGCCCTGGCCCGGGGGGCCCGCATCTACGGGGAGGTGACCGGCTGGGGGGCGACCCACGACGCGGCGCACACCGGCCCCGACTCCGCCGGGGACCCCGCCCAGTACGCGCGGGCGATGCGGCTGGCCCTGGACCGGGCCGGCGTCACCCCCGACGACGTGGACGTGGTGCTGCCCGACGCGCTGGGCACGCCCCGCCACGACCGGGCCGAGGCCGACGCGCTGCGCGCGGTGTTCGGGGACCGGCCCGTGCCGGTGACCACGGCCAAGCCGCTGACCGGCCGGGCGCACCAAGGCGGGTCGGCGCTGGACGTGGCCACGGCGCTGCTGGCCTTCGCCCACGACACGCTGCCCGCGTCCGCCGGCCCGGACCGGCCGGCCGACGGCTGCGAGCTGGACTTCCTACGGGAGGCCCGCCGGCCCGCGTCCCGGGTGGCGCTGGTGGCCGCCCGGGGGTTCGACGGTTTCAACAGCGCGCTGGTGCTGCGGGGCGCGGCGGCCCGCCCGGCGCCGACGCCCCGCCGGGCGGCCGAGCCCGGCCCGACCCAGGGAGCGGCACGATGATCGGACAGCGGGCGCGGGTGGTCTTCCTGGTCAGGGTGCCGCAGCAGCGCACCGGGGACTTCCTGCGCGCCTACGAGGCGATCCGGCACCTGGTCGCCGAGGGGGTGCCGGGGCACCTGGTGGATCAGGTGTGCCGCTCGTCGGCCGACCCGGAGCAGTGGCTGATCACCAGCGAGTGGGTGAACCTGGCCGCGTTCGAGGCGTGGGAGCGCAGCCCGGAGCACCGGGACCTGGTCAGGCCGATGCGGGAGTGCTTCACCGACGCCCGGTCGCTGCGGTTCGTCGTGCACGCGCAGACGCCGGCCCTGGCCTGACCTCGCGGGCGGGGGCTCCCCTCCGCGGGAAGATCGTGTATCTTCGATGGGTGGCCGCCGGCCGGCGGCCACCCATCGGCCGTCGGGCCGACGCGGGAGGCTGTCTGGCCGAGCGTGGTCGGGCGGCCGGGTCGGATTCGGGCAGGCTGCCGCCCGGGTGCGCCGGCTCGACGGCGGGCAGGCTCCCGCCCCGCGGCGGCGGTGTCGCCGGCGGCCTCGCGGCCCCCGATCCTGCCCGGCGAACCGGCTGACCGGCAATCGGGCCGCACGACCTTTTTGATCTAGCCATTTGCATCTAGTAATGGTCTCGACGGCTGTCGTAGTGTTCCGTCAGCACCCCGGAAGACGCACCACATTGGGCAGCTATGCCCTTTTTCGATGCTGGGCGGTAGACCACAGTGACCATGGATCGTTCGGCAGCAGCATCTACAGTAGACCACCCTGGCTGGGTTGACGACCTTTTGCTGGCCGGCCCGGCGACCGAAGTATGTCTGCGGCTGCCCGACCCGGTGGACCGGGGCACGCTGCGCCGGCTCGTCGGCGAGGCCCAGGCCCGGCTCACCGGCGCCGGGCTGCGTCCCGGCGGGGCCGCCGCGCTGCGCCTGCCGCCCTCGCTGGCGTACGTGGTGAACCTCCTCGCCACCTGGCGCGCCGGGGCCCAGGCGATCCTGCTCGACCACCGGCTCACCGACCACGAGGTGCAGGGCGCGCTCGCCCGGCTCACCCCGCAGGTCGTCGTCGCCCCGGTGCGCAGCGGCGGCGCCGCGCTGAAGATCTTCGTCGACGTCACCGAGGGCGTCACCGCCTACTCGGACCGGCCCGCCGGCAGCCCGCACGCGGTGATCCAGCTCAGCTCCGGCTCCACGGGTCCGTCCAAGGTGATCGGTCGCAGCGCCGCGTCCCTCGTGGCCGAGGTGCGCCGCTACACGCGCATCGACGGCGTGGCCCTGCCCGGCGAGCGGATCATCCTGCTGCCGTCCATGGTGCACGTGCTCGGCCTCGTCGGCGGGCTGCTCTACGGCCTGCACGCCCACGTGACGCTGGTGCCGCCGGACCGGCTCAGCGGCGACGCGGTGCTGGCCGCCATCGCCGCCGACGACACCCCGGCCACCGTGCTCGGCGTGCCGTTCCACATCGGACTGCTGGCCTCCACCCGGCCGACCGGCCCGCTGCCGCAGCTCAAGCGGATGACCACCGGCGGCGAGCTGGTCCCGCCGGCCGTCGTCACCGCGTTCGTCGACCGCTTCGGCGTGCCGCTGGGCAACATGTACGGGATGACCGAGGTCGGCGTCATCGGCACCGACCTGCACGGCTGGCACCGGCCGTCGATCGCCCCCGCCCCCGGGATCACCGTCCGCGAGTCGGCCACCGGCGAGCTGTGGGTGAGCTGTCCGGACTCGCCGTACGTGGGGCTGTCCGACCCGGACCGCTGGGCCGACGGCTGGCTGCACACCCGCGACGCCGGCACCGTCGACCCCGGGACCGGTCTGGTCACCGTGCGCGGCCGGCTCGACTCGCAGGTCTCCGTCGGCGGGCTGAAGGTCGATCTCACCGAGGTCGAGGCCACCCTCGCCGGGCTGCCCGGCGTCGCCGCCGCCGTGGTCGTGCACGACGGCGACATCACCGCGTACGTGCAGCCGGACGGGCCGCTGTCGGAGGAGGTGCTGGAGAAGCTGCTCGCCGAGCGGCTCGCCGCCTACAAGCGGCCCCGCGTCCTGCACCTGCTCGACCGGCTGCCCCGCACCACCACCGGCAAGCTGGTCCGGTCGACCGAGGCGCTGCGGGCGGCCGCGCCGTGACCGGCCCGCTCCGGTGGCCCGTCGCGGCACCCGTCGGCCTGACTGATCAATCAGTCGATCACCAGCTCGACGCCGTCCGCCGGCCCGTCGACCGCGACGGCCAGCACCAGGTCACCGGCCAGCACCGGCCCGTCGCCGCCGGGGGGCAGCCGGGGATGGCCGACCCGCAGGCCGCCGGCCCCCGGGACGGGGCGCAGCAACTCGCCGGGGCCGCCGGGCACCGGCATCGGCCGGCGCAGGCCGCCGTCGCGCAACCCGCGCCCGAGCGCCTTGCCGACCGCCTCCTTGGCCGTCCACAGCAGCAGGAACGCCTCGACCTGGCACCCGGGAGGGCGTCCGTGCAGCCAGGCGGCCTCCTGCGGGGCGTACCAGCGGCGGGCCAGCGCCAGCGCGGGCAGCTCCCGGCGGCGCTCGGCGTCGACGCCGACCCCGCCGCCGCGGCGGGCCGCCACCACCACGATCCCGCCGGCGTGGCTGACGCTCACCGGCAGCTCCACCGCGTCACCGGCGTCGACGAGCGGCCGCCCGGCCGCATCGCGTCCCACCCGGATCTCCGCCTCCGCCCGGCCGAGCAGCGCGCCACCCGCGCGCCGCAGCAGCCGCCGGGCCGCCGCCGGCCGATCGCCGTCGGTACGGCCGAGGAACACGTACACGGTGTCCCGACCGGGCACCGCTGACTGGCTCACGGAAAGAGGTTAACCAATGCGCGACGAGGTCCGTGCCTTCGTCATCTCCCAGCTCGACGACATGAACTACGACGTCGACGGCATCGACGACGACACCACCCTCGGCCCGGCCGGCGTCGATTTGGAGTCGCTGGCCCTGGCCGACCTGGCCGTCCGCGTCGAGGACCGCTACGGCCTGAAGTTCGCCGACGACGAGTCCGAGAAGCTGGCGCTGATGACGGTCGGCGAGTTCACCACGATGGTCGCCGACCGGGTCGCCGCGACGGCCGACGGCAACTCCTGATGGCCGGTCAGCCCGACCTGGGGCGAGCTGACCTGCTGACGATGCTCGCCGAGATGACCGCGAAGCCGGCCGGCCAGGTGTCCGACCGGGTGGGCTCGATGGAGCTCGCCTGGCTGGTCCACCTCGTCGAACAACGCTACGACCGCCGGCTCGACCTCACCGACGACCAGCTCGCCGGCATCCGGACGGTCGACGACGCCCTGGCGGTGTTCCACACCTGCCTGACCGCCCCCGCAGATGGCTGAGCGGGCCCCCGTACGGATCACCGGTGTCCACGCGCTCAGCGCCCTCGGCAGGGGCGCCGACGCCCAGCTCGCCGGGGTGCTCGCCGGAGCCCCCGCGTTCCGGCCCGTCGGCCGCTTCGACACCAGCGCCCGCCGCGTCGGTGTGGCGGCCACCCTGGCCGACGTCGGCCCGCTGGCCGACGAGCTGACCGAGGCGGTGCACACCGCGTGCGCCGCCGCCGGGCTCGACACCGCCGCCCGGGCCGCCGCGCCGCTGCTGCTCGCCGCCCACGGTGGCGCGGGCGTGCCGCCGCTGGCCGGGGAGCTGGCCCGCCGGTGCGGGCTGGCCGGTGCGCCCCGGGTCTACACCAGCGCCTGCGTGTCCGCGTCCACCGCGGTCGCCGACGCCGCCGCGCTGATCGGCCGCGGCGTCGTCGACCGGGTCGTCGTCGCCGCCGGGTACCTGGTCGAACCCGACCAGTACGCGCTCTTCGACGCCGGCCGGGCCCTCGCCACCGACGGCGCGGTCCGCCCGTTCAGCGCCGGGCGGCGCGGGCTGCTGCTCGGCGACGGCGTGGCCGCCGTGGTGCTGGAGTCCGCCGACGCGGCGGCCCGGCGGGACGCGCCGACGCTGGCCTCGGTGCTCGGCTGGGGCCGGGCCGGCGACGCCTATCACCCCTGCCAGCCCGACCCGCAGGGGCGCGGCCTGGCCCGCGCGCTCGGCGCGGCCCTGCGCCGCGCCGGCCTGCGACCCGAGGACATTGGGTACGTCAACGCCAACGCCACCGGCACCGGCTACAGCGACGCGGCCGAGGCGGCGGCGCTGCGGCTGGCCTGGGGCGAGCACGCGCACCAGGTGCCGGTCAGCTCCACCAAGGCGCTGCACGGGCACGCGCTGGAGGCGTCCGGGCTGCTGGAGCTGGTGGTGACCGTGCTGGCCGTGCGGCATGGGAAGCTGCCGGTCAACGCCGGCTGGCTCGGCCCCGACGAGGCGTGCCCGCTCGACGTCATCCGCGACGCGCCCCGCCCCGCCGCCACCGGTTACGCGGTGAGCCTCAACGCGGCGTTCGGCGGGGCCAACACCGCCCTGCTGGTAGGTGCGGCATGACCGGCTCCGGGGAACTGCCGACGACGACGGACGGCCGGCTGCGAGTGCTCGCGCGGGCGAGCTGGCCGGAGCCGGGCGACGCCGACCCGCCGACCCTGCCCGGGTTCGTGCACTCGCGGTTCAGCCCGGTCGTCGCGGCCGTCGCCGACCGGTGCCTCACCCGACGCCACGGCGGGCGACCGGCCCCGGAACCGGCCGGCGGGCGCACCGCGGTGGTGCTGGTCAGCGCCGCCGGGGACCGGGCCAGCGCCGACCACGTGCACGCCACGGTCGCCGCCGGGGGGCGACCCGGGCCGCTGTTCTTCTTCCAGTCGGTGCCCAACAGCGTCGCCGGGCACGTCGCCGCGCGCTGGGGGCTGGGCGGGCCGGTGGTCTGCCTCGCCCCGACCGGGGACCCGCTGGCCGAGGGCACGGCCGAGGCCGAACTGCTGCTGAGCGACGGCGACGCCGACGAGGCACTGCTGATTCTGATCGAACAGGCACCCGACGACGCCGGTGCGGGCGTCGAGGCCGCAGTGCCGGGCGACCCGCCCGGCACCGCCGCCGTCGCGGTGCTGCTGGGGGGAGGAGACGCATCATGAGGACCAAGGGACTGCGCGGCCTGCTGGCCGCCGACACCGAGCTGGGCGCCGGCAACGTGCTGGCCCGGGTGCTGGCGCACGGCGCCGACCCGGACGGCCCCGGCCTGACCTTCGACACGGAGGTCGACGGGCACCCCGCCGAGCGCCCGCTGACGCTCGGCCAGCTCGACGAGCGGGTCGCCGCCCGCGCCGCCTGGCTGCGCGCCCGGGGCGTCAAGCCCCGCGACCCCGTCGCCGTCTGGGCCACCGCCGCCGCCGACATGGTGCTCAGCTTCCTGGCGCTGACCCGCCTCGGCGCGATCCCCGCGCTGATGAACGGCAAGCTGCGCCCGGAGATCGCCGCCGAGTACATCCGCCGGCTGCGCGGCGCGGGCGTCCTCGCCGACGCCGCGCACACCGAGCTGCTGGCCGGGCACGACCTCGGCGCGCCGCTGCTCGGCACGCCCGCCGACGCCGGCACGGGCGACCCGGCCGCCGCGGGGGCCCACTACCGGCACCACCCCGACGACCCGATCGTCATCACCCACACCTCCGGCACCACCGGCGTGCCCAAGGCCGTGCTGCACTCGCACGCGAGCCTGTTCGCCGCCACCCGGCACCTGCTGTCGATGCCGCAGGCGCAGGGCACCCGCCGCATCCTCAACGCGCTGCCCGCCCCGCACACCGCGACCGTGCTCATGGTCAACCAGGCGCTGGGCAACCGGGCGGAGATGTTCCTGCTGTCCGACCAGGGCGGCGAGCGGGTCCTCGACGCGATCCAGCGGTGGCGGCCCGACGGCGTGTTCGGGTTCTCCGTCACCTGGGCGGAGCTGGCCCGGTTCGACCTGTCCGCGTACGACCTGGACTCGGTGCGGCTGTGGTTCAACACCGGCGACTGCTCGCACGAGCCGCACGTGCGCCGGCTCGTCGCGGTCGGCTCGCGGGACACCGTGACCCGGCAGGGCGTGGCGCGGGTGCCCGGCTCCGTGTTCATCGACGGGCTGGGCTCCAGCGAGATGGGCCACTCGATGTTCCACATCACGCACACCGCCGACACCGACCGGTACGGCCGCTGCGTGGGCCGCCCGTACCAGTTCACGAAGGTCGCCGTGCTCGACGCCGACGGCAACGAGCTGCCCCCGGGCCAGGTCGGCTTCCTCGGCATCGACTCGCCGTCGCTGTTCCGGGGCTACTGGAACGACTCGGTCACCACCTACCGGTTCCGGCTGCGCGGCTGGTACCTCACCGGCGACCTGGTCTACGCCGACGCCGACGGGCGCTACTACCACCTGGACCGGGCCGTCGACTCCGTCGAGGTCGGCGACGGCCGGCGCTTCTTCACCGCCCTGTCCGAGGAACGGGTCCTCGCCGCCTGCCCCGACGTCACCGACTGCACGGTGGTGATCGTCAAGGAGGACGACCGCGTCGTCACCGACGTGCTGCTGGAGCTGGCGGCCGGGGCCGACCCGGGCGTCGACCGCACCGAGGCGGTGCGCGCCGCGCTCGGCGCGGACGTCGGGGCGACCCTGCGCCGGGTGGTGCCGGTGCGCTCCGAGGACATCCCGGTCACCGTCACCGGCAAGGTCCGCAAGGTGGCGCTGCGCGAGCGCTACCTGACCGAGTCGTCGTCGTGACTGCCCTCGTCACCGGGATGGGCCTGCTCACCCCGGCCGGGCGGGGCGCGGGGGAGACCCTCGACGCCCTGCTCGCCGGCCGGTCGGGACTGGTCCGCCCGCCGCAGGAGCACCCGGCCCACGGGTCGCTGGAGGCCGCCGGGCTGCTGCCGGAGATCGACCCGCGCACGGTCGCGTCCGGACCGGAGACCCGGGTGCTGGACCGGATCGTCGTGCTCGCCCTGCTCGCCGCCGCCGACGCGCTCGCCGACGCCGGCATCGAGGTCGGCCGCGACGTCGACCCCGCCCGGATCGGGGTGATCGTCGGCGGCGTCGGCGGGATGGCCACCCTGGAGCGGCAGGTGCTGGCGCGGGCCGAGCGGGGCCGGGCGGCCGTCAGCCCGTACCTGCTCACCGGGATCCTGCCGAACATGCCGGCGGCGCGGATCGCCATCGCCCACGGCATCCGCGGCTACAGCTCGTCGGTCGGCACGGCGTGCGCCTCCGGCGCGCAGGCCGTCGCCGACGCGGTCCGGCTGATCCGGGCCGGGGAGGCCGACGTGGTGGTCTGCGGGGCCAGCGAGGCACCCCTGTTCCCCACCTTCGCCGACACCTTCGGCAACGCCCGGGCCCTCGCCCGGGGCTGGGCCGACCCGGCCGAGGCGAGCCGGCCGTTCGACGCCCGCCGCAACGGCTTCGTCCTCGCCGAGGGCGCGGCGCTGCTGGTGCTGGAACGCGCCGAGCACGCCGCCGCCCGGGGCGTGGCCGGCTACGCCGAGGTCGCCGGCTACGGGGCGAACACCGACGCCCACCATCCGACCGCGCCCCGGCCCGACGGGGCGGGGGCGGCCGAGTGCATGCGCCGGGCCCTGGCCGGTGGCGGCGTGACGGCCGGCGACGTCGGCTACGTCAACGCCCACGGCACCGGCACCAAGCTCGGCGACATCGCCGAGATCACCGCCCTGACCGACGTGTTCGGCGAGGGCGCGGTGCCGGTCAGCTCCACCAAGGCGCTCACCGGGCACCTGCTCGGCGCGTCCGGGGCGCTGGAGGCCGCCGCCACCGCGCTGGCGCTGGGCCGGGGACTGCTGCCGCCGACCTGGAATCTCGACGATCCGGACCCGGCCTGCCCGGCGGACCACGTCCGCAAGGAGGCCAGGCGGGCCGACGTGGAACACGCGCTGACCAACTCGTTCGGCTTCGGGGGGCAGAACGTGAGCCTGCTGCTGCGGCGCACCGCCGGTGCGGGTGCGCGCGCCGCCGCGCCGGGAGGTGATCCCGCGTAACACCCCGGGCGGGGAGCCCGGACGGCAGTCACGGGGGGACATGGGGAAGGGCTGGTACATGGACATCCGTTCTATAGATCACATCGAACTCTTCGTGGGGGACGCGCGGCAGGCAGCCTTCTACTTCGGCACGGCCGTCGGGTTCCGCCTCGCCGGTCAGGGCGGCCCCGAGACCGGGCTGGCGGGGCAGCGGTCGCTGCTGCTGCGCCAGGGCGACATCCGGATGGTGCTCACCTCCGGGCTGACCGCCGGGCACCGGGCGTCGGCGTACGTGCAGCGGCACGGCGACGGCATCGCGGTGGTGGCGCTGGAGGTCGACGACGCCGCCGGTGCGTACGCGGAACTGGTGGGCCGGGGGGCGACCCCGGTGACGCCGCCGACCACCTGCACCGGCGCGGACGCCGAGGTCGTCACCGCCGAGGTGGCCGGCTTCGGGGACGTGCTGCACCGGCTGGTGGAGCGCCGGGGCGACCGGCGCGAGTTCCTGCCCGGCGCGTTCGAGCCCACCGAGCCGGCCGGCGGCGACGACGGCCTGCTCGCCGAGATCGACCACCTGGCGATCTGCGTGCCGCCGGGGCAGCTCGACGCGACCGTCGCCCACTACGAGCGGGTCTTCGGCTTCGCGCAGATCTTCACCGAGCACGTCGAGGTCGCCGGGCAGGCGATGAACTCCACAGTGGTGCAGAGCCCGTCCGGGCGGGTCACCCTGGTGCTGCTGGAGCCGGACCGCGGCCACCGGCCCGGGCAGATCGACGCGTTCCTCACCGAGCACGCGGGTGCCGGCGTGCAGCACCTGGGGCTGCGCACCGACGACATCGTCACCGCCGTCGGCGCGCTGCGTTCCCGGGGCGTCCGGTTCGCCGGCACCCCCGGGGCCTACTACGACGACCTGGAGCGGCGGGTCGGCCCGGTCGACGCGCCGCTGGACCGGCTGCGCGAGCTGAGCATCCTGGTCGACCGCGACCACGGCGGCCAGCTCCTGCAGATCTTCACCGAGTCGATGCACGTGCGGCGCACCCTCTTCCTCGAACTCATCGAGCGACGCGGGGCGCTGACCTTCGGCAGCGGCAACATCAAGGCCCTCTACGAGGCCAAGGAACGGGAGCTGGCCGCGGCGGGGGCGACCCCCGCCGTCGCGGCCGGCACGGCACAAGGGGTTGGGGCATGACCACCACACAGATCCACCCGGCGCTGACCGCGCAGGAGGAGGCGCTGCTGCCGTCCGACGAGGACGTGCGGCACTACGCCGAGCACGGCTGGTACCTGTCGAAGAAGCTGTTCACCGACGAGGAGGTGGACGCCCTGGTGGCGGCCACCGACCGGTACTACGACGGCGAGCGGGACCGCACCCTGCCGGCGCGCCCGCCGAAGCTCGCCTACTGGGACCCGTCGAAGGGCCCGGTGCAGCGGCACAACGACTACGTCCACTACGAGCACGACGGAATCGCCGCGATCCTGCGCAAGCCGCTGCTCGGCGCGGTCGCCGCCCGGCTCGCGCGGGCCGCCGAGATCCGGGTGTTCCAGTCCACGCTGATCTACAAGCCGCCGATCGAGGGCGAGCCGTCGAACATCGTGCCCTGGCACTTCGACAAGCACTACTGGTCGTCCTCGTCGTCGGAGGACATGCTCACCGCGTTCATCCCGTTCCACGACTGCGGCGAGGAGATGGGCACCATCACCATGGTCGACGGGTCGCACCGGTGGAAGGAGATCGGCGCCGACGACACCGTCGTGCGGCACTTCGCCGAGCGCGACCGCGACCAGCTCGAGGAGATGCTGGCCCGCAACGCCGCGCACAACGACGCCCAGATCCGCAAGATCCCCATGGTGATCCCCAAGGGGCACGTGAGTTTCCACCACTGCCGCACCTACCACGGCAGCGGCGCGAACGTCAGCGGTCGCCCGCGCCGGGCGATCTCGCTGCACCTGCAGGACGGCGCGAACGCCTACCGGGAGTTTCCGCTCTCCGACGGCACCCTCGCCGCGTACAACCACGACGTGCTGGTCCGCCGCACCCACGACGGGCGGCCGGACTACGCGGACCCCGACTTCTGCCCGGTCATCTGGCGCGACCGCGCCCAGCAGGGAGGCTGACAAATGTCACGGTACGACTGGGGTAAGACGCACCCGGGCATCGAGCGGTTGGAGAAGGCGGTGACCGACCGCCGCGACGTGGTGGTCAAGCACCCCCTCTACGCCAACCTGGACACCCACGAGGCGCTGGTGACCTTCATGGAGCACCACGTCTTCGCGGTCTGGGACTTCATGTCCCTGCTGAAGTCGTTGCAGCGGCAGCTCACCTGCGTGGACGTGCCGTGGATCCCCACCGGCCCCACCGGCAGCCGGCGGCTGATCAACGACATCGTGATGGTCGAGGAGAGCGACGAGCTCGGCGAGGGCTACATCAGCCACTTCGAGCTGTACGTGCGGGGCATGGCCGAGGCGGGGGCCGACACCGGCGCCGTGGACGCGCTGGTCGACCTGCTGCGCGCCGGCACGCCGGTGACCGAGGCGCTGGTGAAGGCCGGCGTGCCCGGCCCGTCGGCGGCGTTCGCCGCCACCACCTGGAAGATCATCGAGTCGACCCCGGTGCACTGCCAGGCGGCGGCGTTCGCGTTCGGCCGCGAGGACCTGATCCCCGACATGTTCACCCAGGTCGTCGCCGTCAACGAGCGCAGCCAGAAGTTGCACACGTTCGTCGACTACCTGGAGCGGCACATCGAGGTCGACGGGGAGCAGCACACCCCGATGGCCATGCAGATGCTCGCCGACCTGTGCGGCGACGACGACACCAAGTGGCAGGAGTGCGCCGACACGGTCAACCTGGCGCTCACCGCCCGCGCGCGGCTCTGGGACGACATCCTCGCCGCGATCAAGGAGGGTCGCCCGGCGTGACCCGCGACGATCCCGTCCGGCTGTACCGCACGGTGCGGCTGATCCGCCGGTTCGAGGAGCGGGCCGTCGACCTGGTCCGCGCCGGGGCGATCGTCGGCGGCATCCACCCGTACCTCGGTCAGGAGGGGATCGCCGCCGGGGTCTGCGCGGCGCTGCGCGACGACGACCTGGTCACCGGCACCCACCGCGGGCACGGCCACGTGCTCGCCAAGGGGGCCGACCCGGCCCGCATGCTCGCCGAGCTGCTGGGCCGCGAGACCGGGCTCAACCGGGGCCGCGGCGGCTCCATGCACGCCGCCGACCTGGCCGTCGGGGTGCTCGGCGCGAACGCCATCGTCGGCGCCGCCGGCGCGATCCTCACCGGTGCGGTGTGGGCGCGTCGGCGGCGCGGCGACGACCTCGTCGGGGCCACGTTCTTCGGCGACGGCGCGGTCAACGAGGGCATGCTGCTGGAGGCGTTCAACCTGGCCGCGCTGTGGCGGGTGCCGGTGCTGTTCGTCTGCGAGAACAACGGCTACGCCACCACCATGCCCGTCGAGGGCGCGGTGGCCGGCACGATCCCCGGCCGGGCCGAGGCGTTCGGCATGCCGGCGGCCGTCGTCGACGGCCAGGACCCCGAGGCGGTACGCGACGCCACCGCCGCCGCCGTCGCCCGGATGCGCGCCGGGGGCGGGCCGGAGCTGATCGAGGCCCGCACCTACCGGTTCGACGCCCACCACACCTTCGAGCACGCGGTACGCCTCGACTACCGCGCGCCGCAGGAGGTGGCCGCCGGCCGGTCCCGCGACCCGGTCGACATCCAGGGCGCCCGGCTGTCCGGGGCGGACCGGGCCGCCGTCGACGCCGAGGTCGAGGCGACCCTCGACGCGGCCCTGGAGTTCGCCCTGGCCAGCCCCGAGCCCGACCCGGCCGGCGCGCTGGAGCACCTGTACGCCAGCGGGCTGGTCGCCCGGACGGGAGGTGGCTGATGCCACGGCTGTCGTACCGCAAGGCCCTCACCCGGGCCCTGGCCGACGAGATGGGCCGCGACGAGTCGGTGTTCCTGCTCGGCGAGGACATCCGGGTGGCCGCCTCCAACGTCACCGCCGGGCTGCTGAAGCGGTTCGGGCCGGACCGGGTGCGGGACACCCCGCTGTCGGAGCAGGCGTTCACCAGCTTCGCCACCGGCGCGGCCCTGGCCGGGCTGCGCCCGGTGGTGGAGTTCCAGATCCCGTCCCTGCTGTTCCTGGTCTTCGAGCAGATCGTCAACCACGCGCACAAGTTCCCGCTGATGACGGGCGGGCAGGCCGAGGTGCCGGTCACCTACCTGGTGCCGGGCTCCGGCTCGCGCACCGGGTGGGCGGGGCAGCACTCCGACCACCCGTACAGCCTCTTCGCCCACGTCGGGGTGACCACCGTGGTCCCGGCCACCCCGGCCGACGCGTACGGGCTGCTGGTCTCGGCGATCCGGCACGTCGACCCGGTGGTGGTCTTCGCGCCGGCCGGGGCGATGGACGTGCGCGCCGACGTGGACTTCGCCGCCCTGGCCCCGGTGCCGATCGGGCGGGGACGGGTGCACCGGGCCGGCGACGACGTGACGGTGGTCGCCGTCGGGCACCTGGTGCACGACGCGCTCGCCGTCGCCGAGGCGCTGGCCGACCAGGTGTCGGTGGAGGTCTTCGACCCGCGCACGCTCCACCCGTTCGACTGGGACGGGCTGACCGCGTCCGTGGCCCGCACCGGGCGGCTGGTCGTGGTCGACGACTCCAACCGGTCCTGCGGGATCGCCGGGGAGATCATCGCGACCGTGGTGGAACGGGTGCGGCTGCTCGCGCCGCCCCGGCGGGTCACCCGCCCCGACGGCGCGGTGCTGCCGTTCGCCCCGGCGCTGGACCGGGCCGTGCAGCCCGGCCGCGAGCAGCTCACCGCCGCCATCCAACTCACCATGAAGGACGAGTGATGATCGACCCGAACTACCCCTGGCCGCCGCTGGACCAGGCGTGGAAGGACCTGCCGGAGTCGACCCGGGCGGAGATGGTGGCCGCCGGGGCGGGCGCGTGGAAGGAGGTCTTCTACGGCTGCGCGACGTACAACCAGACGTGGCGGCTGGCCCGGCCCCCGGTGATGCCGGCGGACGCGTTCCGCGAGCTGAACGAGGTCTGCGACCGGATCGCCCAGCTCATCCTGGAGGCGTGCCAGCGGCGGGCCCGCACCGCCGGGGAGCTGACCCGGCTGCTCGGGGTGCCGGCGGAGGAGACGAAGCTGCTCGACACCGACGAGGTGCTGTCGGAGGCGCTGCTGGCCGCGTACCGGCCGGACGTGCTGATCTCCGGCGGGGTGCCGAAGTTCGTCGAGTACAACATCGACAGCAGCCTCGGCGGTGGCTTCGACGCCGACACGGTCGTCTACCGGTACGCGAAGCTCTACGCCGAGCGGGGCATCCTCGACGGGCTGCCGGTGCGGCCCGCCCCGTCCCTGCTCGACCAGCGGTTCGTGGCGATCCGCGACGAGCTGGGCCTGGCCGACGGGGCCCGGGTGGCGCTGCTGCTGGACTTCGACGCCGACTACCCGGGCCTGGAGACGCCGGACTTCTTCCTCAAGATCCTGTCCCCGCTGGCGGACCGGGCCCGTGACTTCGGCATCGACCTGGTCATCGCCCAGCTCAAGCTGGCGACCCTGGACGAGCAGAAGCGGCTCGTCGTCGACGGCGCCCCGGTCGACGCGTTGTTCCGGCTCTTCGTGCCCAACCGGGTGCACGCCAGCGCGGGGCTGGACGCGGTCGCCGGCGCCCTCGCCGCCGGGACCCTGCCGATGTTCGTCAGCACGGCGGCCTGGCTGCTCGGCAACAAGATCAACTTTGCCTGGCTGTGGGAGGACCTCGACACCCTGCCCGAGGCCGACCAGGCGCTCGTGCGCCGGTACGTCCCGCGTACCACCGCCCTCACCGCCGCCGAGCTGCCCCGGGCGCTGGCCGACCAGCACGACCTGGTCGCCAAGCCCGCCGACGGCTCGGCCGGCATCGGCGTGCTGCTGGGCCGCGAGACCGACCCGCAGAAGTGGGAGGAGGGGCTGCGCGCCGCCATCGACGAGGGCGGCTACATCCTCCAGGAGTACATGCCCGCCGACCGGGTGGCGATGGACTTCGTGCGGATGGAGACGGGGGAGACCGTCACCGCCGACGTCCCCTACAGCCTCGCGCCCTACCTGTTCGGCCGCACCGGCTCGGGCGGCCTGGCCCGGGTGGGCTTCCCCGGCTGCGACAGCGTGCTCAACCTCGCGCGCGGGGTCCTGCTCACCGGCATCCTGCTCACCGACTGACCGCCTCCCCGGCGGCGGTCTCCCCGAGGGCCGCCGCCGGGGGAGGTCACCGGCGCGCGGCGAGGTGCGCGCCGAGGCGGCGGACCGTCTCGGCGGCGGCGATGGCGTCGCTGCGGGCGCTGCCGTGCCGGCCGTCGCCGCTGTAGAGCGTCGGGTCGGCCACCGCCGGGTGGTCGGTCAGGTGCACGTGCAGGGTGCCGAGCCGCTCGCCCAGCGCCCGGGTGTGCGCCGCGAGCCGGCGCATCCGCCCGCCCAGGCCCTCCCGCAGCCGCGCCGGCACCGCCGGGCTGTGCGACACGTCGAACATGCCCACCGTCACCACGTCCGCCCCCGCCTCCTGCAACCCGGCGACCATGGCGGCCAGCTCCGCGTCGACGGCGTCCGCGTCGTAGGCGGAGCGGAACGCGTCGTTGCCGCCGCACACCACCAGCGCCAGGTCCGGGCCGAACGCCACCGCCGGGGCGAGCTGGGCGGCGCGCACCTCGTGCGCCCGCAGCCCCCGCAACCCCAGGTTGAGGTACGCCAGCCCGGGGCGGGCCGCGTCCAGCTCGGCGGCGATCCGGTCGGCCCACTGCACGTCCGGGTACCCGTCGACGGGCTCGCACAGCCCCTCGGCGACGCTGTCGCCGAGCACCACGAACCGCCGCCACGGGTGCCCGGCGAGCAGCCGCGCGCTCTCGCCCACGCGCAGGCAGTACGGGTCGGTGGCTTCGGTGCGGCTCGCCGGCATGACCGGCACGCTAGCCGACCCGCCCGCCGCGTCGACACCCCTACCCGTCGAGCGTCACCTCGGCCAGGTACACGCACGTCCGCTCCTCGTGGGAGGAGTAGTAGCTGACCCGCAGCACCCCGTCGTGCCAGTCCAGCCCGGGGTAGCCGCAGTCGCCGCCGGAGGGCAGCGCCAGCAGCTCGGTCAGGGCGCCCCGATGCGGGTCGACGGCGCAGACGGCGGTGCGCGGGCCGCCGTCGAGCAGGCGTACCCCGGCCACGAGGCGGCCGTCGGGCAGCCCGAGCAGGGCCGGCCCGCCCACCCGCACCCCGAGGTCGGTCCACGTCCAGTGCCGGTACGGTGGCCGAGCCCGCCCGAGCTGGGCGGTGGCCGCCTCCCGGTCGCGGCGCAGCAGGCAGGTGGCGGTGCCGTCGGGGCCGAAGACCAGCCCGGACTCGTTGGGGTAGCCGCCGAGGAAGAGGGTGTCGACGACCGGTTGCAGGTCGAGCCCGTCGCCGCTGCGGTAGAGCCGGACGAACCGGGGCTCCCGGGTGGCGTACCCGACGCCGTACATCGCGCCGCCGTGCCAGGCCGCCTGCCACACCCAGATGTCGCGCTCGCCGACCGGCGTCGGCTCGCCCCAGCGCTGCCCGTCGGCCGACAGCCAGGTCAACGTGCGGAACGCCTTCGCCGGCCCCGCCCCGCGCCCGACGGCCTGCCCCGCCGCGTCGCCGGCGGCCGCGCCGTCCGCCGTGGCGGTGGCCGCGCCGTCGCCCGCCGTGGTGGCGGTGCCGGCGTCCGTCGCGGTGACCGCCGCGGCGAGCAGTTGCAGCCGGCCGTCGGGCCGGGCCACGAACCGGGGGTCGCGCAGGTCGGTGGCCGCCCGCTCCAGCCGGGCGACGGGGGCCCACTCCCGGCCGTCGGCGGAGGCGAGCACCCGGATCGCCCCGTCTGCGGAGAGGTGCCCGGCGGCCTCCCGGTACGCGCACAGCCACCGGCCCCGGTGCCGGACCAGGTCGGTGAAGGCGTTGTGCCCGGCGGCGTCGCCGATCCGGCGCACTTCGCCGAGCCGGGCGGTGGCCACCGGGGTGTCGGTCGATGACGGCATGGTTCTCCTCGCGGGTCGCCGGTCCGGTCGCGCCCGGGGCAGTCAGTCGGTGCGACCCGACCGGCACGGTAGGCGTGCCACCCGACGCGACCCGGGCGCGCCGGCGAACGCGGGGCGAACATGCGAGGAAGCGATGCCGGCCGAGTGGGGGCATCCCGGCGCGCGGATACCCCCACCAGCCCGGCACGGCGCGGGCGGGGCCGGCGGGCGGGGCCGGGCGGCGGCCTACCCGGCGGGCCGCGCGGGCGGCGCGGCCGGGCGGGACCGGCCCGCCCGCAGCGGCCCGGCGAGCAGCGGCCCCACGGTCAGCACCGCGCACAGCACCGCCATCACCAGCAGCGCCGGCTTGAGGCCCAGCACGGCGACCGACCAGCCGCCCAGCAGCGCGCCGACGGGCAGGCCGACGAACGCCAGGGAGCCGGCGATGCCGAGCACCCGGGTCTGCAACGCGTCGGGCACCCGCTCGTAGAGGGTGGCCCCCAGCAGCGGGTTGACGGCGGCGATGCCGATGCCGGACAGGAACGTCACCACCAGCACCACCACGAGGTGGTCGGTGACCGCCATGGTCAGCAGCCGGGGCGCGCCGCTCATCGCCGCGCCGACGGCGAAGACGAGCGTGCGGGGCAGCCTCGGGCCGACCATCGTGAACACCACGTTGCCCAGCAGCGCCCCCGCGCCGAACACCCCCAGCACCAGGCCGAAGCCGGCCGGGTCGCCGAGCACGTCGCGCACCCAGACGGGGATCCACACGGCGGTGTTGGCGGCGGCCATCATGTTCAGCGCGGAGACCACCAGCAGCATGGCCAGCAGCACCCGGTCGGTGCGCAGGTAGGCGAACCCGGTGCGCAGGGCCCGGAAGTAGCTCTCCCGGGGCGCGGCCGGCGCGTCGGCGGCCGGCGGGCGCACCAGCAGCCCGACCAGCAGCGCGCAGAGCGCGAAGGTGCCCGCGTCGATCCAGATGGCCCGGGTCACCCCGACCCAGTCGATGAGCAGGCCCCCGATCACCGCGCCGAACAGGGTGACGCCCCGGGCCAGGCCGTCGTAGGCGGAGGTGAGCCGGATCAGCTGCACCCCGGCGCGCTGCGCCGCCGGCCGGAACATGACGTGCTTGACCCGGTCGCCGATGCCGCGCAGCCCGCCGGCCACCGCGACGAGGGCGACCAGCGCCCCGAAGCCGAGCCACGGGGTCATCGCCACCACCGCCACGGCCGCCGCGCTCGCCGCGTCCACCACGATGGACGTGCGGCGCACCCCGAACCGGTCCGCCCACGGCGTCGCCAGGGAACTGGACAGCATGTACGGCAGGAACTCCGCCGCCGCGACGATGCCCATCTTCGCGGGGCTGCCCGTGGTGGTCAGCACCAGCCACGGGATCGCGATGACGGAGATGCGGCTGCCCAGGTTGGAGATCAGGTCGGCGGCGACGAGGGTGACCAGTTCCCGCCGCGCGGCGGCCCGCTCCCGGTCCACGCCGCCTCCCTTCGCCCCGGCCGCCGGGCCGGCCGCGGAACCGGCGTCGGCTCCGGTCTGCGGGCCGGCATCCGTTCCGGCCGGGGAGCCGGCGTCTGCTCCGGCCGGGGAGCCGGCGTCTGTCGCCGCCCCGGGGACGGCCTCGGTCGTCACGCGGGGCTGCCGACGTGGTCGGCGGGGCGGCCGGCGGCGTACCGGGCCCGCAGCGCCAGCTTGTCGACCTTGGCCGACCGGTTCAGCGGCAGCGCGTCGACGAACTCCACCGCGCCCGGCGCCCACGTCTCGCTCAGCTCGGCGGTGACCAGGTCGATCAGCTCCGTCCCCGTCACCGTCGCCCCCGGCGTCGCCACCACGTACGCGTACGGCAGCTCGCCGGCCACCTCGTCGGGCACCCCGATCACGGCGGCGGCCCGCACCTGCGGGTGCCCGGCGAGAACGTCCTCGATGGGCCGGGAGTAGATCGGCCAGCTCCGCTGCCGGGTGAGGATCCGGTCGGCGAGCCGGTCGACGAGGTAGAGGTAGCCGTCGGCGTCGAGGTGGCCGACGTCGCGGGTGCGTACCCAGCCGTCGACCAGGGTCTCGGCGGTCAGCTCGGGCTGGCCGTGGTAGCCGACGAAGCTGAGTTTCGTGCGCACCCACACCTCCCCGTCGACGCCGGCCGGCAGGACCGCCCCGTCGGCGTCGCGGATCTGCACCGCCACGTCCCCGTACGGCTTCCCGCAGGAGCGCAGCCGTTCCGGGTGCTCCGGGTCCTCGGTCAGCCCCGGCTGGGCGGTGATCACGACGGCCTCGCTGAGCCCGTACACGATGCGCAGGACCGGGCCGAAGCGGGCGATCGCCTGGCGCAGGCGGGCGGGCGCGGCGGGCCCGGCGCCCACGTTGAACATGAACATGGCGGAGAAGTCCGCGCCGGGCAGGTCGGGGTGGTCGAGCACCTCGTAGAGCATCGGCGGGGTGACGAACGTCGAGTTGATCTGCTCCCGCCCGACGGTGGCGATGAACGCCGCCGGGTCCCACCGTTCGCGCAGGAACAGCACGCCGCCGCTGAACAGGTTGACCAGGGTGGTGATCTGGCCGCTGGCCAGCCACATCGGCGAGTGGGACAGGTGCCGCAGCAGCGGGATCCCGCCGGAGCGGAAGCCCTCGGCGAGGGCGAGGACCTGGCGGTAGAAGCTCTCCCGGTGGTGCACCAGCTTCGGGGTGCCGGTGGTGCCGCTGGTCTGGAGGAACGACTCCGGCTCCGGCACGCCGCCGGGCAGGTCGGCGGCGGTGGGGCCGGCGGCGCTCAGGTCGGCGGCGGTGAGGTCGGGGCCCGCGCCGCCGGGGCCGAGGCAGAACACGGGCACGCCGGTCAGGTCGGCGGCGATCCGCGGGCCGAGCCCGTCGCCGTCGCGGGCGTCGTAGACGAACGCCTCCGGCCGGGACAGCCGGACGAAGTCGTCGACCTCGCGGCGGGAGGTGACCGGGGCGACCCACATCGTCCGGCAGCCCAACAGGTGCAGGGCGAGCTGGAGCAGCGGTCCCTCGACCGCGTTGCCGAGCATCACCAGCACGGCGTCGCCCGGGCGGACCCCGCCGCGGGTCAGCGCGGCGGCCATGCCGCGCACCTGCGCGGCCACGTCCAGATAGGTCAGTCGGCGTCCGCCGCCCACCAGGGCCTCTCGGTCGCCGAAGCCCTCGAACAGCTCCAGCGCCTCGTGCACGTAGGTGGTCGGTCGGTCGGCACCGTCGGTCATCGCCAGCCCCCATCAGCTTCCGGCGGCGGTCGGCGGCGGCCCGGCGGGGCGCCCGCGACGACCGGCCGCGAGCGGCGTCCCGGCAGCTCAGGGGCCGGGACGCGGCGACGGCGGCGCGCTTCGGCGACCGCACCGCCGCCTCCTTCGAGCGTAGGCCGCCCGGCCGCGCCGGGCACCGGGCCGATCGGTGCGCCGCCGCAGCTCGACGTCATTTGATCTTGTCGATCAGGTTGATTGACGCCTGTCAGGGGCGCGGCTAGGTTTCTGGACCATCGTCCAGGAGGCTGTCGTCAGTGGACGACCCTGGGCTGCCAACATGGAGGTTCAATGTCGACTCCGAACAAGTGGCGCTTGATAACGGCCCCGAAGAGATGGCAGGTGATCGCCGCTGCGGCCACGGCGCTGGTCGTGGGAGCGCCGGCCGTGGTGGCCACCGCCGGCCCGGACACCGGGAAGCGCCCCGGCGCACCCGTGTGGGCGGGCAGCTGGGCCGCCGCGGTGACCCGGGGCAACACGGTCGGGCTGACCAACACCGGCCTCAACAACCAGAGCATCCGGATGATCGTGCACACCACCGTGGGCGGTCCCCGGCTGCGCGTGCGGCTGAGCAACGTCTACGGCGAGCAGGCCGTGAAGGTCGGCCGGGCCACCATCGCCCGCCCCGACACGTCCACCCCGACGGACCTGTCGGACGTGGCCGCGCCGACCGTCAAGGAGCTGACCTTCAACGGCTCCGCGTCGGTCACCATGAACAAGGGCGGGGAACTGCTCAGCGACCCGGTCGACCTCCCGGTCGGTGACCAGGAGGACCTGGTCGTCACGCTGTACTTCCCCGAGCTGACCGGGCCGGTGACCTTCCACGGCCAGTCCCGGCAGACCACGTTCATCGGCGCCACCGACCTCACCGGTGCCGCCGGCGGGACGGGCTTCACCACCCGCCCCGACTGCTGCTGGATGTTCCTGTCCGGCGTGGACGTGCAGCGCAAGCTCAGCCCCGGCTCGGTCGTCGTCCTCGGCGACTCCATCGCCGACGGCAACGGCAGCACGGTCAACACCAACCGGCGCTGGCCGGACCTGCTCGCCGACCGGCTGATCGACGCCCGCCCCGACGTGCGTACCCCGGGCGTGCTCAACCTCAGCCTGGCCGGCAACCGGCTCAACCACGAGGGCACCGAGCCCGGCGCGGGTGGCTTCCCCGGCTACTACGAGCTGGGCCCGAACGCGCTGGCCCGGCTCAACGAGGACGTCTTCCCGCAGACCGGCGTGCGGACCGTCGTGACCCACCTGGGCATCAACGACATCTGGATGTCGGACGACTCCGCGGAGAAGATCATCGCCTCGCTGCGGCAGGTCAACCAGCAGGTCAAGGCCCGCGGCCTGACCAGCCTGGTGGCGACGCTGACCCCGTACGAGGGGCACGGCAACCCGGGCGTGTGGACGCCGGAGAAGGAGGCCACCCGCCAGGCGGTCAACGCGTACCTGCGGGGCAGCCACGAGTTCGACGGGGTGCTCGACTTCGACAAGGTGCTGCGCGACCCGGCCCAGCCGAGCCGGCTGCTGCCGGCGTACGACTCGGGTGACCACATTCACCCGAACGACCTGGGCAACCAGGCGATGGCCGACGCGGTGCCGCTGCGCCTGCTCGGTCTGTGACACCGGCGGGGCGGCGGGGGTGAACCCCCGTCGCCCCGTCGCCAACTTCCTGGGGAGGAAGCACCACCGTGGACGTCAAAGAGCTGCTCTCCGGCCTGTACAGCGACCAGGGCCGGCAGAACCCGTACCCCTTCTACGCGGCCCTGCACGAGCTGGGCCCGATCCGCGAGATCCCGAACCGCCCCGAGCACAGCACCGTCAGCGCCGTCGCCGGCGGGTACGACGTCGTCGACCAGGTGCTGCGCGACCCGGAGTGGCTCAAGCAGTCCCCGCCCGGCTGGGAACAGCACGAGATCCTGCGCACCTTCGAGTCGTCGATGATGTTCATCAACCCGCCCGACCACACCCGGATGCGGGCGGTGTTCGCCAAGACGTTCACCCCGCGCCGGCTGGGCGCGCTGGAGCCGGTGATCACCCGGGTCACCGACACGCTGCTGGACCGGATGGCCGAGGCGGGCGCCGGCGGGGCCGAGGTCGACTTCGTGGCCGACTTCGCGTACCCGATCCCGGCGCTGGTGATGGCCGAGTTCATCGGCCTGCCCGAGGCCGACCTGCCCTGGTACCGCGAGCGCGTCGACTGGATCGACGACTTCCTCGACGTGGCCGGGGCGACCCCCGAGCGGCTGGCCAAGGCCAACACCGCCGCCGCCGAGCTGCGCGGCTACTACCGGGAGCGGATCGCCGAGCGCCGCCGCGCCCCCGGCGAGGACCTGATCAGTGGCCTCGTCGAGGCGCTCGACTCCGGCGGCGTCGACCTTACCGAGGACGAGCTGATCAGCAACCTCATCGTCCTGTTCAACGCCAGCTTCGTCACCACCGTCTACATGTTCAGCAACGGCCTGCCGCTGCTGCTGGAGCACCCCGACGTGACCGCCGCCCTGCCCGGCGACGACGAGCTGACCCGGGGCTGCGTCGACGAGGTGCTGCGCATGCAGAGCCCGGTGCACTTCCTGGCCCGGGCCGCGCCCCGCGACACCGTCCTGCACGGCGTGCAGGTCGCCGAGGGCGAGAACGTGATGCTGCTGATCGCCGCCGCCAACCGCGACCCGGCCCGCTTCCCCGACCCCGACCGGTTCGACCCGCGCCGCGCCGGCCCGCCGTCGCTGGCCTTCGGCGTCGGCCTGCACTTCTGCCTCGGCTCGGCGGTGTCCCGGCTGGAAGGCCAGCTCGCCCTGCCCCGGCTGTTCGCCCGCTTCCCCGGGCTGCGCATCACCCAGCAGCCCGTCTACAGCGGCAGCCTGTTCCTGCGCGGCATCGACAAGCTGTTCGTCACCACCGGCGAGTAGAGGAGAGACCCACCCATGCCCCTGGACCCGCAGGTGGTCGCGTACCGGGCCGCGCGCGCGGCGGCCGGCGTCGCGCCGCTCTACACGCAGACCCTCGCCGAGGCGCGCGCGGCCGACCTGGCGGCCATCCGGGCCGGGGGCGGCGACGTCGAACCGGTGCACGCGGTACGCGACACGGTCGTCCCCGGCCCGGCCGGTGACCTGCCGGTACGCGTGCACCGGCCGGCCGGGGACGGCCCGCTGCCGACCCTGGTCTACTTCTTCGGCGGTGGCTGGACCCTCGGCAGCGTCGACACCGCCGACGGGATCTGCCGCCGGCTGGCCAACGCCACGGGCTGCCAGGTCGTCACGGTCGGCTACCGGCTCGCCCCCGAGCACCCGTTCCCGGCGGCGGTGCACGACTGCCACGCCGCCGTGGCCTGGCTCGCCACGCACGCCGACGAGTTCGGGGCCGACCCAGCCCGGCTGGCCGTCGGCGGGGACAGCGCGGGCGGCAACCTCGCCGCCGCCGTGACCCTGCTGGCCCGCGACGGCGGCGGGCCGGCGCTGGCCGCCCAACTGCTGGTCTACCCCAACACCGACCAGCGCGAGCGCGCCGAGCCGGCGGGGTCCGCCGATCCCGCTGGGTCCGCCGGGCCCGGCGGGGAGCAGGACCCGCTGCTGTTCAACCGGCACTCGGTGGCCTGGTACCGGGGGCACTACCTGCCCGAGCCCGCCGACGCGGCGAACCCGCTGGCGTCGCCGCTGCTCGCCGAGGATCTGACCGGCCTGCCGCCGGCCCTGGTGATCACCGCCGAGTACGACCCGCTGCGCGAGGAGGGGGAGCGCTACGCCGACCGGCTGCGCGCGGCGGGGGTGCCGGTGGAGCTGGCCCGCTACCCCGGGATGATCCACGGATTCTTCGCCATGCCGGGGGCGTTCGACGCCGGCCGGCACGCCCAGGACCGGGCCGCCGCGTTCCTGCGCGACCGGCTCGGCGTCGCCCCGGCGGTGCCGGCCGACGCGGGCGCGGTCGATGGCTGAACCGCTCTCCCCGCCCGCGCCCGCCCCGACCGCCGCCGGGCCCGCCGGTGCGGTGCCGTTCGCGGCGAGCCTCGCCGACTTCGCCGCGCTGGCCCGCGCGGCGCTGCCGCCCGAGGTGTACGACTTCGTGGCCGGCGGCAGCGGCGCCGAGACCGCCCTCGCCGCGAACCGGGCCGCCCTGGACCGGGTCGCCGTGCTGCCCCGGATGCTGCGCGGGATCGACCGGCCCCGCACCGACGCCCCGCTGCTCGGCCGGCCGCAGGCCCTGCCGGTGGCGGTCGCGCCGATGGCGTACCAGCGGCTCGTGCACCCCGACGGCGAGCCGGCGCTCGCGGCGGCGGCCGGCGCGGCCGGGGTGCCCTACGTGGCGAGCACCCTGAGCAGCGCCACCATCGAGCAGATCGCGGCGGCCGGCGGGCCGGTGTGGTTCCAGCTCTACTGGCTGCGGGACCGGGGGATGGTCCGCGAGCTGGTGGACCGGGCGCAGCGGGCCGGGTGCACCGCGCTCATGCTCACCGTCGACGTGCCGATCCTCGGCCCCCGGCTGCGCGACGTCCGCAACGGGTTCGCCCTGCCGCCGCACGTGGCCGCCGCGAACCTGCCCGGCAGCCGCGACGACCTGGCGCACGCCGGCACGCCCGGCACCTCGGCCGTGGCCCGGCACACCAGCGCCGCGTTCGCCTCGGCCCTCACCTGGTCCGACGTCGCCTGGCTGCGGGGGCGCACGGACCTGCCGCTGGTGGTCAAGGGGGTCCTCGACCCCCGCGACGCGGTGCTGGCCGCCGACGCGGGCGCGGACGCGGTGGTGGTGTCCAACCACGGCGGGCGGCAGCTCGACGCCGCCCCCGCCGGGCTGACCATGCTGCCGCAGGTGCGCACCGCCGTCGGCGACCGGTGCGAGGTGCTGGTCGACGGCGGCATCAGCGGCGGCGTCGACGTGCTGCGCGCCCTGGCGCTGGGCGCGTCGGGAGTGCTGGTGGGCCGGCCCCTGCTGTGGGCGCTGGCCGTCGGCGGGCGGGCCGGCGCCGACGCCGCGTTCGCGCTGCTCGCCGCCGAGCTGCGCGACGCCCTCACCCTCGCCGGGTGCGCCGACCCGGCGGAGGCCCGCGACCTGCGTACGATCACGGAAGGCTGAACGTGGACGCTGGACGACCGGTGGACCTGAGCGCGCACACCGACCTGGACGTGGCCGACCTGCACCCGGCGGTCGGCGATCCCGCGCTGAACTCGATGAACTTCCTCAACGAGGTCGCCCAGCGCTATCCCGACGCGGTGTCGCTGGCCGCCGGCCGCCCGTACGAGGAGTTCTTCGACGTCGCCGACCTGCACCGGCACCTGGAGACCTTCCGCGCCCACCTGGCCGACGACCTCGGCTACGGCCCGGCGCAGGTGCACCGCGCCCTGTTCCAGTACGGCCGCACCAAGGGCATCATCCACGACCTCGTCGCCCGCAACCTCGCCGTCGACGAGGAGATCACCGTCGACCCGGAGTCGATCGTGGTGACCGTCGGCTGCCAGGAGGCGATGCTGCTGGTGCTGCGGGCGCTGCGCGCCGGCCCCGCCGACGTGCTGCTCGCCGTCGCCCCCACCTACGTCGGGCTGACCGGCGCGGCCCGGCTCGTGGACCTGCCGGTGCGCCCGGTGGCCGGGGGGCCGGCCGGCATCGACCTGGCGGACCTGCGCGCGCAGGTCCGCCGGGCCCGCGCCGAGGGGCTGCGCCCGCGCGCCTGCTACGTGATGCCGGACTTCGCCAACCCGTCCGGGGCGAGCATCGGCCTGGCCGACCGGCGGCGGCTGCTGGACCTCGCCGCCGCCGAGGACCTGCTGCTGATCGAGGACAACCCGTACGGGCTGTTCCACGCCGACGGCGCGGGGCGGGTGCCCACGCTCAAGGCCCTCGACACCGGGCGGCGGGTGGTCTACCTCGGCTCGTTCGCCAAGACCGTGCTGCCCGGGGCGCGGGTCGGCTACGTCGTCGCCGACCAGCGGGTGCGCGACGCCGACGGCACCGTCGGGCCGCTCGCCGACCAGCTCGCCAAGATCAAGAGCATGGTCACGGTGAACACCTCCGCCATCGCCCAGGCCGTCGTCGGCGGGGCGCTGCTCGCCCACGGGTGCAGCCTCGTCGCCGCCAACACCCGCGAGCGCGCCGCGTACGCCCGCAACCTGCGCCACCTCGTCGACGGCCTGGCCCGGCGGTTCCCCGACCCGTCGCCGGTGCGGTGGAACGTCCCGGCGGGCGGCTTCTTCGCCGTGGTGAGCGTCCCGTTCCCCGTCGACGACGTGCTGCTGCGCCGCTCCGCCGAGGACTACGGCGTGCTGTGGACGCCGATGGCCCACTTCTACGACGACACCGCGCCGGTGGCCGCGCTGCGGCTGTCGATCAGCGCCGTGACGCCCGGGCAGATCGACGCCGGCCTCGACCGGCTCGCTGCGCTGATCGCCGACGAGCTGGCCCGGTCGCCCGTCCCGGCGGCCCGGGGCTGATCTCGTACTGTCGTCGTTCCGCCACCCCCCGTGCGCCGCGCGGCCGGGCGGACCGGCCATAATGGACGGCATGGTCGCATGGGAGTACGCACTGTTGGTCCGCCGCTACCAGGGGCAGGGGCGCAATTTCCACGTCTCGTTCGTGTGGTACGGCCCGGACGGGTCCCGCACCGACATCACCGCGTACGGCGACACCGCGATCGCGCACCTCAACCGGGCCGGCCGGGAGGGCTGGGAGCTGGTCTCCGCCGCCGAGGACGTGAACAACGTCCAGGGCAGCACCGAGGTCCACCGCTACCACCTCAAGCGCCCCATGGCCTGACCCCCGCCCGGCCCCGCGTCCCGCCGCCCCACCTCGGCGATCAAAAGGAGAGCGTCAAAGTCGATCTCGACGATGGCGCTCTCCTTTTGATCAGCAAGCGGGTGGGGCGGTCAGGTCAGGGTGACCGAGGGGTAGAGAGGGTGGGTCGACAGGAGGTCGGTGGCCTGCCGGCTGACCTTGTCGGCCAGGGCCGGGTCCAGGACGTACTTGGCCTTCGACGGCGTGCCGTCGGCGTTCGACCCCGGCGTGGTCTGGCTGAGCACGGTGTGGATCAGCTCGGCCGTCGCGTCCATCTCGGCGGCGCCCAGGCCCCGGGTGGTCAGGGCGGGCGTGCCGATCCGGATGCCCGAGGTGTACCATGCGCCGTTCGGGTCCTGCGGGACCGCGTTGCGGTTGGTGACGATGCCCGAGTCCAGCAGCGCCTGCTCCGCCTGCCGGCCGGTCAGCCCGTAGCCGGAGACGTCGATGAGCACCAGGTGGTTGTCCGTGCCGCCGGTGACCAGCTTCGCGCCCCGGCCCAGCAGCCCCTCGGCGAGGGCCTGGGCGTTGTCGACGATGCGCTGCGCGTAGTCGGCGAAGTCGGGGCGGCGCGCCTCGGCCAGGGCGACCGCCTTGGCGGCCATCACGTGCGGCAGCGGGCCGCCGAGCACCATCGGGCAGCCCCGGTCGACCTGGTCGGCCAGCTCCGGGCCGCACAGCACCATGCCGCCGCGCGGGCCGCGCAGCGACTTGTGGGTGGTGGTCGTGACGATGTGCGCGTGCGGCACCGGGTCGAAGTCGCCGGTGAACACCTTGCCGGCCACCAGGCCGGCGAAGTGCGCCATGTCGACCATGAACGTCGCGCCCACCGAGTCGGCGATCTCCCGCATGATCCGGAAGTTGACCTTCCTCGGGTACGCCGAGTAGCCGGCGACCAGGATCAGCGGCCGGAACTCGCGGGCCGCCTCGGCGACCCGGTCGTAGTCGATCAGCCCGGTCGCCGGGTCGGTGCCGTAGCTGCGCTGGTCGAACATCTTGCCGGAGATGTTGGGCCGGAAGCCGTGGGTGAGGTGGCCGCCCGCGTCCAGCGACATGCCGAGCATCCGCTGGTCGCCCAGCTCGCGGCGCAGCGCGAACCAGTCCTCCTCGGTCAGGTCGTTGACCTGGCGCACCTGGGCCCGCTTCAGGGCCGGGGACTCCACCCGGTCGGCCAGGATCGCCCAGAACGCCACCAGGTTGGCGTCGATGCCCGAGTGCGGCTGCACGTACGCGTGCGACGCGCCGAACAGCTCCCGGGCGTGCTCGGCGGCGAGCGCCTCGACGGTGTCGACGTTCTGGCAGCCGGCGTAGAAGCGGCGGCCGACCGTGCCCTCGGCGTACTTGTCGCTGAACCAGTTGCCCATCGCCAGTAGCGTGGCGGGGGAGGCGTAGTTCTCGCTCGCGATCAGCTTCAGCGACTCGCGCTGGTCGGCCAGCTCCGCCCCGATCGCGTCGGCGACCCGGGGCTCGACGGCGCGGATCACCTCGAGGGCGCTGCGGAAGGCGGTGGACTCGGCGTTCGGCGACGACATGCGACCTCCTGGTGACGTGCGGAAGGCCCAGGCGCTCGGCAGACGTCCTGATGACGGGACCGCTTCCCGATGGTTGTCCATCCCCACGCGCCAGTCACGGCCCGAGCCGATCCTACCCGGTCGGCCCGGGGGAGGGCCGGGCCGGACCACCTTCGGCGGCCCCCACGCCCGCGGCGGCTCCCGTAGGATCGAACGGTGGTGGGGGAGGCCGACGGGGCGCTGCTCGCGATCAGCGACCTGCATGTGACATACGCGGAGAACCGGGCGATCGTCGAGGGCCTGCGCCCCCGTTCACCGGGCGACTGGCTGCTGGTCGCGGGCGACGTCGCCGACACCGTGGCCGACATCGAATGGGCGCTGGGCCTGCTCAGCCAGCGCTTCGCCAAGGTGGTGTGGGCCCCGGGCAACCACGACCTGTGGACCCCGTCGAGCGACTCCGTCACCCTGCGCGGGGTGGCCCGCTACCGGCACCTGGTCGACGTCTGCCGCGCCCTGGGCGTGGTCACCCCGGAGGACCCCTACCCGGTGTGGCGGGGCCCCGGCGGGCCGGCGCTGGTCGCGCCGCTGTTCCTGCTCTACGACTACACCTGGCGGCCCGAGGGCATCGACACCCGCGAGGCGGCCCTGGCCGAGGCGTACGCCACCGGCATCGTCTGCACCGACGAATACCTGCTGCACCCGGACCCGTACCCGAGCCGGCAGGACTGGTGCGCGGCCCGGCTCGCCGAGACGGCCGCGCGGCTCGACGCCCGCGACCCGACGCTGCCGACGGTGCTGGTCAGCCACTGGCCGCTGGTGCGCGAGCCGACCCGGATCCTGCGCTACCCGATCTTCGCCCAGTGGTGCGGCACCGACGCCACCGCCGACTGGCACGTGCGCTACGGGGCCGCCGCAGCCGTCTACGGCCACCTGCACATCCCCCGCACGACCTGGCACGACGGGGTGCGCTTCGAGGAGGTGTCGGTGGGCTACCCCCGGGAGTGGCGACGCCGGTCCGTCCCACCCGGCCAGCTCCGCCAGATCCTCCCGCCCCCGGACTGATCCGCCCCCCGACCTGGTCGGCCCGGACCTGCTCCCGCCCCGCCGGCCTCGCGGCCGGACCCCCGGACCGTGGACGGTTGCCGTCCGCTGGTGACGACAACCGTCCACGGCCCGGGTGCGGGACGGGCGGTGTCAGGCGGTGACCGCGTCCAGCGCTTTCTTGATCGCCTTCGGCGCGGTCGGGCTGCGCGGGGCGTCGGGGCGCAGCGCGATCATCCGCTCGCCGATCTCCTGCAACTGCTTGCGGGCGAGCGCCTCCCGCACCTTCGGGAACCACTCCTGCTCCTCCTCCTCGACGTGGTGCTCCACGTTCTCGATCAGCACCGTGGTCTTGGCGTTGAAGTGGTCGTCGTCGGCGTCCATGGCGGCCAGCTCCGCGCAGAGCAGGTCGGCGACGTGGTGCTCCTCGTACGATTCGAGGATGTCGTCCTCCAGGTCCGGCAGCAGCTTGCGGACCTCCGGGTACATCACCTCGTTCTCCAGGTAGGTGTGCACCGTGAGGGCCTCCAGGATCTGCCCCACCAGCTTCTGCCGCTGGCTCGCCGGGCCGTCCTGGGCATCCTGGAAGGCCCGGAACAGGCGGCGCATCTCCTTGTGGTCCTCTTTGAGCACGACGATGGCATCGGTCGACACCGGTGACCTCCTAGGTTCGGCTGATGATCGTCCGGTACCCCGAGGTCACCAGCGGAAACAGGCGTCACCCGATCGGTGGACGGTCCCGTCGCCCGTCCCCGGCCGGTGCGGCCCGGCCAGCGGCGCGCCGGTGCCCGAAACACGCTGGTGGGGCCCGACGGCACGCCGAGCCCCACCGATCCCCCGTCAGGCGGTCACTTGACCGCGTTGTAGGCGTTGACGGTGCCCGCGCCGTAGAACCCGTTGCGGGCCCCGCCGGAGCAGGTCGCGTCGTACGCGTGCGGCCCCGTCGGGATCAGCGGGACCGGGTTGTAGACGCCCGCCGGGCAGGGGCGGGCGACGGCGGTGCGCTCCAGGAACGACGCGAGCTGCCCCGGCGTCATCCCCGGGTGGGCCGACAGGGCCAGGGCGGCGACGCCGGTCGCGTGCGGCCCGGACATCGAGGTGCCCTGCTTGTAGCCCCACCCGTTGGTGCGGGTGGCGGTGTTGAAGGTGGTGGACAGGATCGCGTCGGTGCTGGTCGACCGGGCGCCCTGGGTGCGGAACCGGGTGTCGCCGCCCGGGGCCGTCACGTCGACGACGCCCTGCCCGTACGAGGAGTAGTAGCTCTTGTCCCCGGTCGGGCCGACCGCCGACACGGTCACCACGCCCGGCGCCTCGGCCGGCAGGTCGAGGCAGGCGTTGGTGAGGTTCTCGCGGGTCTCGGGCGTCCCGTTGTTCGGGCTGCCCTCGTCGGTGATCTTGTGCGCGAGGTCGTAGTTGGAGTTGCCCGCGGACGCCACGTTGAGCACGCCCCTGCTCTGCGAGTACCGGATGGCCCGCTGCACGGCCTGCCACACCGGACGCTGGCGCGCGTCGTTGCGGCAGTTCAGCTCCCACGGGTCGATGTAGTAGCTGTTGTTGGTCAGCTGCATGCCGTGCTCGGCGGCCCACACGAAACCGCAGACCGCGGCCTCCGGGAAGATGTAGCCGTCGTCGTTGACCACCTTGACGGCGGCCACCCTGACACCTGGGGCGACGCCGGTCACCCCGACGCCGTTGATCGCGGCGGCGATGGTGCCGGCCACGTGGGTGCCGTGGTCGGAGGTGGTCGGGTTCCAGGCGGCCTCGGTGGTGTCGGTGACACCGCCGACGCAGGACGTGCTCTTGTCCCTGGCGATCTGGCCGGCCAGGTCCGGGTGGCTGGAGGAGATGCCGCTGTCGAGCACGCCGACGACCACGTCCGGGCTGCCGGTCGTGATCGCGTGGGCCTGCGGGACGCCGATCATCGGCATGTCCCACTGCTGCCCGTACAGCGGCTCGGTGGTCGGGTCGCCGCTGGCCGCGGCGGCGTCGGCCGCCGGGACCTCCACGGTCTCGCCCTCGTCGAGGGCGCTGCCGAGGCCGGTGGTGGCGGCCACCGACTCGACGCCGGCGCCCTTCACCGCCGAGGCGAAGTCGGGGTTGGTCGACCGGACGACGAGCACGCCGATCTGGTGGTAGCTGGCCACCACCGTGCCGTTCGCGGCGGCGACCCGGGCCGCCGCGGCGTCGGTCGTCGCACCCTGCGGGGCGAGGACCAGGAAGGTGGTGTCGGGGCCGACGGCCGCCGCCGGGGCCGGTCCGCCGGTGAGGGCGAGACCGACGCCGAGCGTCACGGCGGACGCGGCGGCCAGGGTCTTGCGACGCAGGTTCTTCACACAGACTCCCAGGGGGCTGTTCCAGCCGGCTCCGCGCCCCTGGTGGGGACGCGGCCGGCGGCAGGCGGACGGACGCCCGCCTCCGCTGGATGAGCGCCGGGCCGCCGCGCGGCGTTACGCCGCACCGGAGTGGGTGGTCAGACCGTGGCGAGGGTGTGCGGGATCTCGTCGAGCAGCTCGCGGGCGAGGAAGCCGATGCGGCCGAACCGGGGCACCAGACGCTGCCCGCTGACCGCGTGCGCGAACGCCGCCCAGCAGGCCGCCTGCGCCGGCTCCGTGCCCCGCGACAGCAGGCCCGCCAGCAGCCCGGCCCGCACGTCGCCGCTGCCGGAGGTGCCCAGCCCCGCGTCGCCGCTCTCCTCCCGCCAGCACCGCCCGTCGGGCGCGGCGACGTGGCCGTAGAGGGAGACCACCGCGTCGTACCGGCGGGCCAGCTCGGCCGCCTCGGCGTCCAGGTCGTCGCCGGGGTCGCGGCCCAGCAGGTGCGTCGCCTCGGTCAGGTTGGGGGTCAGCACCACCGGCCGGCCCGAGCCGACCAGCAGGTCCGGTGCGTGGCTGAGCGCGCCGAGGGCGTACGCGTCGAGCACCAGCGCGGTCTGCTTCGGCGCGGCGTCGAGCACCCCGCGCAGCAGCTCCCCGGTCGCCTCGATGTCCGTGAGCCCGGGGCCGACGGCCACCACGTCGGCGTCGGCCACCAGAGCGTCCAGCGGGTCGCCGGGCCGGCCCGCGACGGCCCCGTCGGCGGTCTCGGGCAGGCCCACGACCAGCGCCTCCGGCACCTGGATGCTCAGCGCGGCGGCGGTGGACTCGGCGGCGGCCAGTTGCAGCACCCCCGCGCCGGCCCGCAGGGCGGCCACCCCGGCCAGCAGCACCGCGCCGGGGGTGAACCGGGAGCCGCCGACGACCAGCACGGTGCCCCGGGCCTCCTTGCCGCCGGTCGGCACGGGCAGCGCCCAGTTCCGCAGCAGCGCCGGGGTGATCACCTCAGACCGGTTCGGCATGGACCTCGTCCTCCCTGGTGGGGCGGGCGCCCTGCTCGTGCAGGTGGGTGACGTCGTTGAACGTGTCGGGGACGAGCCGGCCGTCGGCGTCGGCGGTCCAGCCGGTGACCGAGCAGTTGGCGATCACGTGCCGGCGGGTCAGCGTCATCAGCTCCGGCTCGGTCAGCCCCTCCACGAGGTAGCGCAGCAGGAACACCAGCGCGTCGTGGCCGAAGAGGAGCACCCGCCGGTCGGCGTGGTCCCGGCGCAGGTCGCCGAGCAGGCCGCGCAGCCGCAGCGCCACGTCCGTCCACGACTCGCCGCCGGGCGGCCGGTAGTAGAACTTGCCCAGCCGGGCCCGGCGCTGCGCCTCGTCGGGGAACCGGCGGGCGACGCCGTGCCCGGTCAGCCCGTCGAGGACGCCCAGCTCCCGGTCCCGCAGCCGCTCGTCGCGGCTCACCGGGATGCCGGTGCCGTCGAGGGCCAGCTCGGCGGTGCGCACCGCCCGCAGGTAGGGCGACACCACCGCCACGTCCGGCCGCCGCCGCTGCGGCAGCCCGGCCAGCCAGCGCCCGGTCGCCCGGGCCTGCTGCTCGCCGGTGGGGGACAGCGGCACGTCCGCGTCGCGGTGGGTCAGCCCGATCAGCTCCGCGCCGGCGCTCTCCGCCTCGGTCGCCGCGACGTTCGCCGTGCTCTCGCCGTGCCGCACGATCCACAGGGCTGCCAGTTCCGCCATGCGCCGAACCGTACCCGGCCCTCCCGAGCGGTAACCCTGACCGGGGCGGGGGCCTAGTCGAGCAGCGTGACCAGGCGGTCCCGCAGCCGGGGAGCGAGGCTCGACACGTACGTGGCGGTGAGGTGGTTGGCGTCCCGGTAGATCAGCACGCCGCCGATGACCGCCGCGCAGGGATCGACGGGGCAGATCGCATCGTTGAGGTCGACCAGGTGGACGCCGCGTTGCCCGGCCGCCGCCGCCTCGTGCGCCGGCCCGCCGCCCGCGTCCAGGGCGGACTCCCGGTCCGTGGCGCAGCGCGTGAGCTTCCGTGGATTGGCCGCCACGCACTCGGGGGCGTTGCGCTCCAGGTAGGGCGTGTCGCGGAGCACGACCACCGTCGTGTCGACCGCCGTCACCGCCCGCCAGGTGGCGCGCAGCCCCTCGGCCATGCCCTTGTCCGCCTCGTCGACGTCGTCGCGGTCCACCCCGTAGGGGCGGTAGAAGGTGTTGCTCACCAGCAGCAGGTCCGGCTTCTCGACCTCGACGAGCTGCTTCTGCACGGCGCGGTTCCAGTCCCGGCAGCCGGGTTCCGGTCGTTCCTGCCAGGCCACCTCGATGGAGATGAACGGACAGGCGGACCGGGTGTAGGACAGCAGCCGCCAGCCCTCCGCCTCGGCGATGAGCTTCAGGGCCGGCAACCACTGGTTGGCGTGCGAGTCCCCGGCGAGTGCGACGGTGGTCGCGCCGAAGGGGTCCCCGTACTTGCAGGGGAACGCCTGGTCGCCCTGTTGCCCGGCCCCGCAGGGGTTGGCCCACTGCTCGGGCCCGTCCTTCTTGGCGACGCTCGGGTCGGGGACGATGGACGCGACCCGGTCGACGGCGGCCCCGGCCCGGTTGCCCAGCGGCTCCCTGCCGAGCACCGTCGCGCCGGGCGGACCGCCGGGAGTGGTGGTCGCGGTCGGGGTGGGCCCGCCGATCGCCGGCAGGGCCACGGGGGTGGGCGGCGCCTGCCGGGGCGGCCACACCGTGAGCTGGAACAGCAGGCCGGCGGCGACGGCGACGCCCGTGCAGAGGGCGCCGACGCGCAGGGCGGCGGCCGGCTCCCACCGCAACGCCGCGGACATCCGGATCGGGTTCTCCACGAACCGGTAGGTGAGCGCGGCCGGCACGGCCGACAGCGCCACCACGCCGAGGGCCGCCTGTGTGCCCAGCTCGCCGAACCGCGCCTCGGCGGCCACCAGCAGCGGCCAGTGCCACAGGTAGAGCGAGTAGGACAGCGCGCCGACGGCGCGGATCGGCCGCCACCCGAGCGCGCCGGAGGGGCCGAACCGGCCGGCGGCCTGCGCGCCCGCGATCACGGCGGCGGTGCCGACCGTCGGCAGCAGCGCCTGATAGCCGGGGAAGGCCCGGTCGGGGTCGACGAGGAAGGCGGACGCGGCCACCGTGGCCAGCCCGGCCCAGGCGAGCATGGCGGCCAGCGGCCGGGGCAGCCGGTGCAGCCGGGCGCCGGCGATGGCGACGGCCCCGCCGAGGGCGAGTTCCCACAGCCGGGTGGTGGTGACGAAGTAGGCCGGGCCGGGGTCGGCCTGGCTCGCGTGCACCGACCAGGCGAACGAGGGCAGCGCGACGAGGGCGAAGCCGGCCATCAGTGCGCCCCGGCGCAGCCGGCGACGACCGCCGAGCACGGCGAGACCGAGCAGGAGCAGCGGCCACCCGAGGTAGAACTGCTCCTCGACGCCGAGGGACCAGAAGTGCTGGACGATGCTGGGCGCGGCGTCGGCGGCCCAGTAGTCGGTGGCCTGGACAGCGAGCCGCCAGTTCAGCCCGTAGGCGGCGCTGGCCACCACGTCCCAGGCGGTGTCGGCCCAGCGGGTGCGGGGCAGCAGGAGCCAGGTGAGCAGGAGGCTGGCCACCAGCACGACGGCCGCGGCGGGCAGCAGGCGTTGGGCCCGGCGGGCGTAGAAGCCGGCCAGGGAGATCCGGCCGGTGCGTTCGAGTTCGGCGACGAGCAGGCCGGTGATGAGGAATCCGGAGATGACGAAGAAGACGTCGACGCCGGCGAAGCCGCCCGGCACGAGGTCGCGCCCGGCGTGGCCGACGAGGACCATGACCACGGCGAGGGCGCGCAGCCCCTCGATGTCTCCCCGGAAGGCCGACCGCGCGGAACCCTCCGGCGTGACTGGCAAGCGCATCGAATGCCCCGTTTCCCCTTATATCGACCGGTTGGCGACGTGTACAACGGGTCGGGACGACGGAGGTTATCCCCGCCGGCCGAGCGAGGGCGGCGCGGACGACCGGGCCCGGCGGTCAGGCGCGGGGACGAAGCGCGCCCGCGCGGGGGCAGCGCCGTGGCCGTACGCCCGGCAGAATGTCACCCGCGCCGCCGGGGCCACCGGCGGCGCGGGTGTCGACGGACGCCGGCCGCCGGCCGGCCGAGAGGGGTGCGCGGCGATGACGGTGGTCCGGGGTCTGCGCGAGGCGCTCGTGCTGTTCGTCGTGGCGCTGGTGGCGGTCGCCGCCGCCGCGGGCGTGTGGACGGCGGTCAGCGGGGGCGACTTCGTCTTCCGGGTCGGTGTCGCGCTCATCGTCGTCGGCACCCTGCTCGGGCTCACCGGCGACCTGACCCTGAGCCGGATCGGCATGCTGCCCGCCCGGTCGGCCTTCGGGCTGGCCCCCGAGCGGGAGGACGCGGGCGGCGGGCGGGTGCTCACCGGCGTCGGGATCTTCCTGTTCGTCTCGCTGCCGTTGATGGCCGTCGGGGTGGCGCTGCTGTCCTGACCCGGCCGGGCCGTCCGCCCGCCGCGGGGCTAGGCTGACCGGACATCCGCGACAGCCGAGGAGTTTTCGTGTCAGAGTCCGGCGACGTCGGGGTTCGCGGCGGCGAACGGGTCGAGCCCATCGACACCTCGGTGGCGCACAACGCCCGGGTGTGGAACTACTGGCTGGGCGGCAAGGACAACTTCGAGCCGGACCGCCGGGTCGGCGACCACGTCCGGCAGATGTTCCCGGTCATCGGGGAGGTCGCCCGGGCCGACCGGCGGTTCCTCGCCCGCGCGGTGCGGCACCTGGCCGGCGAGGCCGGCGTGCGGCAGTTCCTCGACATCGGCACCGGCCTGCCGACCGCCGACAACACCCACCAGGTCGCGCAGTCCGTCGCCCCCGACGCGCGGATCGTCTACGTCGACAACGACCCGATGGTCCTCGTGCACGCCCGCGCCCTGCTGACCAGCTCCGCCGAGGGGGCCACGGACTACGTCGAGGCGGACGTCCACGACCCGGCGTCGATCCTGGCCGCCGCCGGGCGGACGCTGGATCTCGACCGGCCGGTGGCCGTGATGATGCTGGGCATCCTCAACTTCGTCCTCGACACCGACGAGGCGGTGGCGATAGTCCGCCGGCTGCTGGACGCGATGCCCCCGGGCAGCTACCTGGCGCTCACCCACCCCACGGTCGAGCTGGGCGGCGAGGCGAACGTGCCGGCCATGGAGTTCTGGAACGCCAACGCCGCGCCGCCGATCCGCGCGCGTACCGGGGCGGAGATCGCCCGGTTCGTCGACGGCCTGGAGCTGGTGGCGCCGGGCCTGGTGTCGTGCGCGCGGTGGCGTCCGGCCGACGGCGAGGAGCCGGCGGTCGTCCCGCAGTACGGCTGCGTGGCCCGCAAGCCCTGACCGCGCCGGGCCGCGCCGAAGGCCCGCCGGACTGCCTCCGACCTGCCTGCGCCCGTCGGCGCGGCGTCGTACGGTGGCAGTCGTGGCCACGGCGGCGCAGGAGATCAGGGTCGGGGAGCGGGTGGTCCGCGTCTCCAGCCCCGACAAGCCCTACTTTCCCCAGCGCGGCCTGACCAAGCTCGACGTGGTGCGCTACTTCCTCGCCGTCGGCGACGGGATCCTGCGCGCCCTGCGGGACCGGCCGACCATGCTGGAGCGGTGGCCCCGGGGCGTGTTCGAGGGCGCGCGGATCGCCACCCGGCAGAGCAGCCGGGGCGACGCGTTCTACCAGAAGCGGCTGCCGGCCGGCGCGCCCGACTGGGTGCGCACCGCCCACCTGACGTTCCCCAGCGGACGCACGGCCGACGAGGTCGCGCCCGGCGAGCTGGCGGTGGTGATCTGGGCGGCCAACCTCGGCACGCTGCGCTTCCACCCGTGGCCGGTCACCGCCGCCGACACCGAACGCCCCGACCAGCTCCGCATCGACCTCGACCCCATGCCGGGGGTCGACTTCGCGCAGGTGGTCCCGGTCGCGCTGGAGCTGCGGGCGGTGCTGGCCGAGCTGGGGCTGGTCGGCTACCCGAAGACCACCGGCGGGCGGGGGCTGCACGTCTACGTGTCGATCGAGCCGAGGTGGGGCTTCGGCGACTGCCGCCGGGCGGTGCTGGCCCTGGGCCGCGAGCTGGCGCGCCGCCTGCCGCACCTGGTCACCACGACCTGGTGGCGCGAGCAGCGGGACCGGCCGGTCTTCGTCGACTACAACCAGATGTCGCGGGACCACACGATGGCCTCGGCGTACTCGATCCGGCCCACCCCGGCGGCGCTGGTCTCCGCGCCGCTGGACTGGACGGAGCTGGACGCCGCCCGGCCGGAGGACTTCGACGTGCTCACCCTGCCGGCGCGATTCGCCGGGCGCGGCGACCCGCACGCCGGCCTGGACGGCCCGCGCTTCTCGCTGGAGCCGCTGCTGGAGCTGGCCGACCGCGCCGGCCTCGCGGCCCCACCGGAGCGCTGAGCCGCCACCTGTGCCGCCGGGCCGCCGCCGGCACCACCAGCAGCGGCGGCACCACCGGCGGCGGCGCGCTCACGCCCACGGGCTGCGGGTGCCCTCGAACTCGTCGAAGACGAGCCAGCTGCGGGTGGACAACACCCCGGCGATGCCCTGCACCCGGTCCAGCACCACGTCCCGCAGGGTGGCGTTGTCGGGCGCCCGGACCAGGGCGAGGACGTCGTGCTCGCCGCTGAGCAGCGCGACGTGCTCGACGTAGCGCACCCGGGCCAGCTCGGCCGACACCTCCCGCCAGGTGTTCTGCTGGATCGTCAGCGCGATGTACGCCGACGTGCCCAGCCCGGCCGGCTCGGGCGCGATCCGGGCCCGGAAGCCGGTGACGACGCCGTCGCGCAGCAGCCGCTCCACCCGCGCGTACGCGTTGGTGCGGGAGACGTGCACCCGTTCGGCGAGGGTACGGATCGAGATCCGCCCGTCGCGGGCCAGCTCGTCGAGGATGCGCCGGTCCACCTCGTCGAGCGGCCCGGCCGAACGTCCCGTACCGCCCTCCGCGCCCGGCTCCCCGGTGGCCTGCTGGCTCACATCCGGCCCCTTCCCCTGCCATTCGTCCCGCGTTCATCGCGTGTGTTGAGTCAATCATCCAACGGCAGGAGCATAGGGCCACCACAAGTCCAGGAGGTCCCCGCCGTGACGACCACACCCCAGGCGGTCCGCAGGGCATCCCCGCGCACCCGCCCGCCGGCCAAGAAGCCCACCAAGGCCCCCGCCCGCGACCAGGCGGCGACCGACCCGGCCGCCGCCCTGCTGCCGCAGACCGACCCGGTGCGGCTGCTCGACCCCGACGGCACGCCCCGGCCGGCCCGCGCCGACTACCCCGAGCCGCCCGTCGAGGACCTGCGCGAGATGTACCGCCGCATGGTCGTCGGCCGGCGCTTCGACACGCAGGCCACCGCCCTGACCAAGCAGGGCCGGCTCGCCGTCTACCCGTCCTCGCGCGGCCAGGAGGCCTGCCAGGTCGGCGCGGTGCTCGCCGTCCGCGACACCGACTGGGTCTTCCCGACCTACCGGGAGTCGATGGCGCTGGTCTCCCGGGGCATCGACCCCGTCGAGGTGCTCACCCTGCTGCGCGGCGACTGGCACTGCGGGTACGACCCCACCCGGGTGCACACCGCCCCGCAGTGCACCCCCCTGGCCACCCAGTGCGTGCACGCCGCCGGCCTCGCCTACGGGGAGGCCCACCAGGGCCGCGACACCGTGGCCCTGGCCTTCATCGGCGACGGCGCCACCAGCGAGGGCGACTTCCACGAGGGCGTCAACTTCGCCGCCGTGTTCAGGGCCCCCGTCGTGTTCTTCGTGCAGAACAACAAGTACGCCATCAGCGTCCCGCTGTCGCGGCAGACCGCCGCCCCGGCGCTGGCGTACAAGGGCGTCGGCTACGGCGTGCCCAGCGAGCAGGTCGACGGCAACGACCCCGTCGCCGTGCTCTCCGTGCTCACCCGCGCGGTCGCGCACGCCCGCGCCGGCAACGGCCCCTACCTGGTCGAGGCGCACACCTACCGCATGGAGCCGCACACCAACGCCGACGACGCCACCCGCTACCGTGACGGTGCCGAGGTCGACACCTGGCGCGACCGCGACCCGGTCGCCCGGCTGGAGACGTACCTGCGCACGCGCGGCGCGCTCGACGACGCGGCCGTCGCCGCGATCGCCGAACAGGCCGAGGCGTACGCCGCCGACCTGCGCGAGCGGATGCACGTCCAGCCCGAGGTCGACCCGCTGAGCCTCTTCGACCACGTCTACGCCACGCCGACCCCGCAGCTTCTCGAACAGCGGGAGCTGGTCCGCGCCGAGCTGGCCGCCGACCGCGAGGACGGGCGCTGATGGCGACCACCACCATGGCGAAGGCGCTCAACGCCGCGCTCGCCGACGCGCTGGCCGACGACGAGCGGGTGCTCGTCTTCGGCGAGGACGTCGGCAAGCTCGGCGGCGTCTTCCGGATCACCGACGGCCTCCAGGCCCGGTTCGGCGACAGGCGCTGCTTCGACACCCCGCTCGCCGAGGCCGGCATCGTCGGCTTCGCCGTCGGCCTGGCGATGTCCGGGCTGCGGCCGGTGGTGGAGATGCAGTTCGACGCGTTCGCGTACCCGGCGTTCGAGCAGATCGCCTCGCACGTGGCGAAGCTGCGCAACCGCACCCGGGGCGCGCTCGGCGTGCCCATGGTCATCCGGGTGCCCTACGCGGGCGGCATCGGCGGCGTCGAGCACCACTGCGACTCGTCCGAGGCGTACTACGCGCACACCCCGGGCCTGAAGGTCGTCACCCCGGCGACGGTCGCCGACGCGTACTCGCTGCTGCGCGAGGCCATCGCGGACCCGGACCCGGTCGTGTTCCTGGAGCCGAAGAAGCTCTACTTCTCCAGCGCCGAGGCCGACCTGCCGGCGGCCACCGAGCCGTTCGGCCGGGCCGTCGTGCGCCGGGCCGGCACCGACGCCACCCTGGTCGCGTACGGGCCGGCGGTGCCGGTCGCCCTGGAGGCCGCCGAGGCCGCCCGCGAGGAGGGCTGGGACCTGGAGGTGGTGGACGTGCGCACGATCGTCCCCCTCGACGACGCGACCATCGCCGCGTCGGTGCGCCGCACCGGCCGCTGCGTGGTGGTCTCCGAGGCCCAGGGCTTCGCCGGGGTCGGCGCGGAGATCGCCGCCCGGGTGCAGGAGCGCTGCTTCCACGCCCTGCACGCCCCGGTGCTGCGGGTGTCCGGGCTGGACATCCCGTATCCCGCGCCGATGCTGGAGCACACCCACCTGCCCGGCGTGGACCGGGTGCTCGACACGGTGGGCCGGCTCCAGTGGGACGACCGGCCCGACGCACGCTGGCTGCCGCAGGGGAGCGCGGCATGAGCGACCAGGTGTTCCTCCTGCCCGACCTCGGCGAAGGGCTGAGCGAGGCGGAGATCGTGCAGTGGCGGGTCGCCGTCGGCGACACCGTGACCGTGGACCAGAGCGTGGTCGAGGTGGAGACCGCGAAGGCCGTCGTGGACGTGCCCTGCCCGTACGCCGGGCGGGTCGTGGCGCTGCACGGCGCGGCGGGCGAGACGCGCCCGGTCGGCCAGCCGCTGATCACCATCGCGCCCGCCGACGGCGCTGCCGGCGGCGGCGAGCCCGCCGGCCACGCCACCTACCGGGAGGAGGAGCGCGCGGGCAGCGGCAACGTCCTCATCGGGTACGGCACCGGGCACGGCGCGGCGGGCCGGCGACGCCGCCGGCCCCGGCTCTCCGTCGCCCCCGAGCCCGCGCCGTCCGCCGAGCCCGCTCCCGAGCCCGCGCCGGCCACCGCGCCCGCGCCGGTCCTCGTGTCGACGCCCGCGCCCGATCCCGCCGCGGCGGTCCCCGGGGGCGCGGTCGCCCTGGTGATCTCCCCGATCGTCCGGCGGCTGGCCCGGGAGCACGGCATCGACCCGGCCACCCTGCGCGGCACCGGCCCGGGCGGGGTGGTGCGCCGGGCCGACGTCGAGGCCGCCCTCGCCGGCACGGCCCCGCCGCCCGCTCCCGCCCCGGTCCCCGACCACCCGGGCGCGACCCCGTCCGGCCCGGCCACGGCGGGCCGGACCGCCGTGCCGGTGGGCGAGGAGGACCTGGTCGTCCCGCTCACCGGCGTGCGCAAGGTGATCGCCGACAAGCTCTCCCGCAGCCGGCGGGAGATCCCCGAGGTGACCATCTGGGTCGACGCGGACGCCACCGCCCTGGTGGAGACCCGCCGGGCGATCAACGCCGCGACCCCGGACGCGCCGGTGAGCCTGCTGGCCCTGCTGGCCCGCGTCTGCCTCAGCGGGCTGCGCCGCTTCCCGCAGCTCAACGCGCGCGTCGACACCGAGGGGCAGCGGATCGTCCAGTCCCGGGGGGTGCACCTGGGCATCGCCGCGCAGACCGACCGGGGCCTGGTCGTCCCGGTGCTGCGCGACGCGCACCTGCTCACCACCCGGGAGCTGGCCGTGGCGCTGGCCGAGACCACCGCCGCCGCGCGGGCCGGCGCCCTGCCGCCGGCCCGCCTCACCGGCGGCACGTTCACCCTCAACAACTACGGCGTGTTCGGCGTCGACGGCTCCACCCCGATCATCAACCACCCGGAGGCGGCGCTGCTCGGCGTGGGGCGGATCGTGGACAAGCCGTGGGTCGTCGACGGGCAGCTCGCCGTACGCAAGGTGACGCAGCTCAGCCTCACCTTCGACCACCGGGTCTGCGACGGCGGGGTGGCCGGCGGCTTCCTGCGGCACGTCGCGGACTGCGTGGAGCAGCCGGCCCTGCTGATCGCCAACGGGTGAGCCCGGTCCCGGCGGCAGTGCGCCGCCGGGACCCCGAACGTCCCTTTCCGTGCGCCCCCGCGACCCCGCCGTCCCCTTTCGTTCGGGCCCGGTCGAATGGGCCGGAAATGCGTTCCCGATCCGGATCGCCGTTCATTCGGCGGTGCCGCCGGTCCGCTGATTCCGATCCGTTTCCTCTCCCGTTTCTTCCCGTCGTCGCCGGGAAATCCGCGCCGGCGACGACCGCCGGTCGTCCGCCCGCGACCACCCGGTCGTCCGCCCGCGCGAGGGGAGAGCGCAGTGCCGTACCAGGGCCTGCCCGCCGCCGTCCGAGACCGCCGCCCGGCCGTCGCCGGGGCGCCGCTGCACTGCGACGCCACCGAGTACGGGCTGCGCGGCGACGGGGTGACCAACGACCAGCCGGCGCTCGCCGCCCTCGTGGACCGCCTGGGCGACGGCTACGCCGCCGACGGGCGGGCCCGGGTCATCTACTGCCCGCCCGGCATCTACTCCATCCGCGACGCGGGCACGGTGTGGCGCAGCGGGGTGTCCCTGATCGGCGCCGGCCCCGGCGCGACCCGGTTCCTGCTCAGCAACGAGGGCAACCGGGCCGATCCGACCCCGCTGGCCTTCTGGACCACCCTCCAGCACGGCGCGGACCGCGACCGGCACATCGCCGACTGCACCTTCGCCGACTTCGAGATCGACGGATCCGGCGTGGCCATGGCCGAGTACAACTACCTCGCCAAGGGCCTCGGCCTGCAGTACGTGGTGCGCGGGGTGTTCCGCAACCTCTACATCCACCACACGGCGGCCACCGGCCTGGGCTGCGACTTCCTCCAGGACAGCCTGATCGAGGGGGCAGTGGTCGTCGGCTGTGGCCGGCTCGACAACGGCCAGGAGATGGGCGGCGCCGGGATCGGCGTCGGCATCGGCGGCTGGGGCACCGTGGAGCGGCTCACCATCGCCAACTGCACCACCCTGGGCAACGGCACCAACGGCATCTTCCTGGAACTCCAGAAGGCCACCTGGCCGCCGCCGCGCGGCTACCGGATCGTCGGCTGCCACAGCCAGGGCAACCGGTTCGGCATCTCCGACTGGGGCGCCGACGGGCTGATCGTCTCCGCCTGCACGATGACGGGCAACCTGGAGGCCGGCTTCGACGTCTCCGCCGAGGGGACCTCCGGGGTAGCCGGCCGGGGCGGCCTGCTGGCCGACTGCGTCATCGACGGCAACGTCCGCGACGGCATCAGCATGGGCAACACCCCGGGCCCGTACACGGTGCGCGGCAACCGGATCAGCGGCAACGGGGCGTACGGCTACCACGAGCACGACCTCGGGCACGGCTACCACGGCGCGGCGACGGACGTGGTCATCGACGGCAACGACTTCTGGGGCAACGGCCTCGACGCCATCCGCATCGACCGGCCGATGGTCGACGCCGTGCTGCTCAACAACCGCATCCGCAACAACGGCCGGCAGTGCGCCGCCGGGTACGGCGGGGGTGGCGAGTCGGTCCGCTACAACGAACGGTCGCTCGTCGACCGGACCGCCGGCTGGCAGCACGACGGGCACCGGGGCAAGGTGCTGCGGGTCGGCAAGCGGGTCGCCCTGGTCGCCGCCAACGACGACACCGGGCTCACCCTCGCCCCGGTGCGCCCCGACGCGTACAGCGCCTGGAGCGGGGACACCCCGCTGCCGGGCACGGCGTACGAGCTGCCGGGCGCGCCGGGGTGCCGGGCCGGGATCACGGTCAACGCGCACGTCGACTCGGCCACCATCCGGGGCAACCGGATCTGGGACAACCACGACGAACGCACCCAGACGCATGGAATCTGGATCACCGACCGGGGCAGCTGCGTGTCCTGCCGGGTCGAGGACAACGACCTGGCCGGCAACGCGGTGGCCGCCACCCGCCTGGACACCCCGCCGGTCGGCGGCCGGTGGGACCGCAACCACGGCGACCAGGACTGGGACTGACGGCGGGGCGAACCGGTCGTCCGTCCGCGGACGGGCCGATCGGTGACACGGGGTCCTCGGGGCGCGGCCCACCATTTTCGACCCGCCGCCGCCGAAACTGTCGACAATGACGCCACGCCTTTTCCGGAAACCGCACCGGGCCTCCCGGAAAGCCATACAGAATGTGGCCAAAGGGGAGCGGAAAAGGGGTGCGGAACATGGACGTGAGGCGGCGATTGACGCTATTGGCGGTAACCATCGCAGCCACACCACTGGTTCTCGGTGGATGCACCGCCGAGGGGAGGAAGGCCGCCGAGCGGGCCGCGCGGGTCGCGCCGCCGCCGGCGGTCGAGCTGACGCCCGCCGACCGGGCGCGGGACGTCCCGGTCAGCGCCGAGATCGGCACCAGCGTGGCCCACGGCAGGGTCACCGGCGTCCGGCTCACCGACGACAAGGGCCGGCAAGTCCCGGGGGAGCCCCGGGAAGACGGGACGAGCTGGGTTCCCGGCGCGCCGCTGGCCGGCGGGCGGACGTACACCGCCGAGGTGACGGTGACGGGGGACGGGGGACGGACCGCCACCCGCACCACGACGTTCAGCACCGCGCCGAAGCCGACCAAGCCGGCGATCACCAGCACCCTCTACTTCACGGGCAACCAGACGTACGGCACCGCGATGCCCGTGACGGTGGCGTTCGACCCGGGGGTGCCGAAGGAGGCCCGCGCGGCGGTGCAGAAGCGGCTGTTCGTCAAGACCGACCCGCCGCAGCCGGGCACCTGGTCCTGGCTGGAGGACGGCAGCCAGGCGTACTACCGGGCCCCCGACTTCTGGCGGCCGGGCACGAAGATCAGCGTCCGCGCGGCCCTGGAGGGGCTGCCGATCGGCAAGGAGCTGGTGGGCGACGCCGAGCACCGGGCCACCTCCAAGATCGGCCGGCAGGTCTCCGTCGACATCGACAACGCCACCAAGCAGATGTCGGTGTTCCGCGACGGCAAGCTGGTCCGCCGGATCCCGGTCAGCCTCGGCAAGCCGAGCACGCCCAGCTCCAGCGGCAAGATGGTGATCATGGAGAAGCACGAGCGGACGACGTTCGACACCCGCGGCGAGCCCGACGGCGGCTACGTCGTCGACGTCGACGACGCCCAGCGGCTCACCTGGGGCGGGGAGTTCATCCACTCCGCGCCGTGGTCGGAGGGCGACCAGGGCTACAGCAACGTCTCGCACGGCTGCGCCAACGTCTCCGCCGCCGCCGCGGACTGGCTGATGGGCGTCACCCAGGTCGGCGACCTGGTCACCGTCACGGGCACCGAGGTGCCGCTGCGGGCCGGCAACGGCTGGACGGCCTGGAACGTGAGCTGGGACGAGTTCGCCAAGGGCAGCGCTTTGCCCGTCCCGGCCGGGCTGCGGCCCAGCCCGCACACCGCGTCGCCGCACCCGGGGGCGGTGGCCGGCGGGGGCTCGCCCGCGCCGACCCCGTCGGCCAGCGGCGGCTGACCACCGGGAGGAACGGCCGCCGGGCCGGCCCGCCACCGCACGGTGGCGGGCCGACCCCTGTCGCGGCGGGGGCAGGTGACCTGAGGTCCGGGCCAGCCGGGGTCCGTGCCGGGCGGGGCGACGGCGGGCGCGCCGTCCGTCAGCCGAGCGGCACCCGGGCCACGCCGGAGCCGACCAGGGAGCCCAGCCAGAGCTGGTCGCCGTGCTGGCGTACCCCCGTGATCATCCAGTAGGCGCCGCGCGGGCCGTGCAGGGTCCGCAGCACCGTGCCCGCGCCGTCGACCAGCGCGACCAGCCCGTAGCGGCGCGGCTGCGGCCGGACCGCGTCGGGCAGCAGCGCCACCAGCTGCCGCAGCCGGGGGTGCGGCAGCAGCCGCTCCACCACCGGCAGCCGAGGGCTGGGCAGGGCGATCCAGTACGTCCCGTCGCCGACCGCGCAGAGGTTGTCCGGATACGCCGGCAGGTCCGCCAGCACGGTGGCCGCCCCGCCGGGCAGGTCGACCCGGAGCAGCCGGTGGGTGGTCGTCTCCACCAGGATCAGCGCGGACTCGTCGGGGGTCAGCGCGATCCCGTTGGGGAAGTAGAGCCCGGCGGCCACCACCTCCGTCCGCCCGCTGCCCGGATCGTAGGCGAGCACCCGCCCGTTGGGCCGGTGCTCCAGCAGGTCGTGCTTCCAGTGCGACAGGGGGAAGCGATCCGAGCTGTCGGTGAAGTAGATCGTCCCGTCGCGGGCCACGGCGGCGTTGTTGGCCAGGTGCACCGGCGGAGCGGTGCCGGTCAGCTCGCGTACGGCCCCGCCTGGGGTGACCCGCAGCAGCCCCCGGTAGGCGTCGCAGACGACCAGGCTGTCGTCGAGCGGGTCGAGCTCGATGCCGAGCGGCCGTCCCCCGGTCTCCGCCAGCAGCCTCGCCGGGGTGCCCGCCGGCGCGTCGGCCGCCCACCACCAGAGCCGGCCGTCCTCGTCCCCGCTGACCACCCGGCCAGCCGCGTCGACCACGACGTCCTCGGGACCGTGCGCGCCGTCGGGCAGCGGCAGCAGCTCCACCTCGTCGAGCCGGCGGTCCTCGGGCGCCCACGGCCCGGTCAGCGGGGGCGGCACGGTGGCCGGTTCGCGGACGGGGCGGATGGGTCGGGGCGCGCGGGGGCGGGGTACCACCATCGGCCCATTCTCACCCCGCCACCGGCGGCCGGGGCCGTCGTCCGGCGGCGTGTCGGCCGGTCCCGCGCACCGCGCCCCGGGCCTCCTGCCAGGGGAGGATCCGGGGCGACTCAGGGTCAGACCCTGGGTGTACCCGGAGTCACTCCCGGGCAGGGCGGAAATGTCGGTGGGTGGGGCTAGATTCGTGGGCATGGAGCAGCGCAGCGATCGGTTCCACGTGCAGGTCGACGTGGGTGACGACGTCGTGGAGATGAGGGCGACCGGCGAGGTCGACATCGCCACGGTCGGCGTGCTGCGCTCCGCGCTCTGGGCCGCCCCCGCCCGCCCCCTGCTGCGGCTCGACCTCTCCGGCGTCCGGCTGCTCTCCGCCGCCGGGGTGCGGGCGCTGGTCGCCGCGCACCGCCGGGCCCGCGCGCGGGGCGGCGAGCTGGTGCTCGTCGACCCGGCCCCGATGGTGGCCCGGGTGCTGCACGTGACCGGCCTGGACCGGGTCATCCCGGTCAGGGCGGGCGCCGCCTCCACCGCGACCGGGCCGGTCGCCCCCGCGCCGCTGGCGTTGCGACCGGGGCTGCTGGTGCCGCTCGTCGCCGAGCGGGGCAGCGCGTCCGCGCCGCTGGCGCCGGCCGCCTGACCGGCCCGGCCGCCGCCTCGTTCCCGCCCTGCCGCCTCGCTGCCGCCGTGCCGCCCTGCCGCTCCCCGGCGGGGCCGACGCCCCGGCCGGGGAGCTGACGGGTCAGCGCACGCCGAGCAGGTCCACGACGAAGACGAGCGTCTCGCCCGGCGCGATCACGCCGCCGGCGCCCTGGTTGCCGTACCCGAGGTGCGGCGGGATGGTCAGCTTGCGCCGGCCGCCGACCCGCATGCCGACGACGCCCTGGTCCCAGCCGGCGATGACCCGCCCGCCGCCGAGGGGGAACTCGAACGCGTCGCCCCGGTTCCACGACGCGTCGAACTCGCGGCCCGTCGAGTGGGCCACGCCCACGTAGTGCACGGTGGCCCGCTGGCCCCGCTGGGCCTCCGGGCCGTCGCCGACGATGATGTCCTCGATGACGAGATCGGCGGGCGGCGCGCCCTCGATCGGGCCGATTTCGGGCTTGTCCATGCCGTACGCCTCCTGCTCGGTGGTGCGTCCACTGCGGTCGCCGTCGATCCTGCCGGATCGTGATCCGCCGATCTCCATCGGTCCCGTCGCCGACGCCCGCGCGGCGGGCCCGCCCGCCGCGACGCAGCGGGCGGGCGGGTGGCCCGGCCGGGCACACGCGACGGCGGGCGTCACCTTCGGAAGGTGACGCCCGCCGGGTCGTGGTGCCTGTCGGTCATCGCAGCCAGGGGAACCGCTGGACGATGGCCAGTCGCTTCCAGGTCCGCCCGAGGCCGAGGGTGTCGCCCGCGCCGGCCATGGCCAGGACCGCCAGCACCGCGGCGTAGATGAGGTGGTCGTCCATGAACGGGTTGTTCTCGGGGGGCAGGACGGCCGTCCACATCATCACCAGGAGCAGGCCACCGGCGGTGGCGGCGATCCGTGTGCCGACGCCCAGCAGCAGGGCCACGCCGATCGCGGCCAGGCCGGCCATGAACAGCCAGTCCGCCCAGGCGGCGCCGGCGATCCCGTTGTAGAAGCCCTTGAGCGGGCCGGCCGCGCCGAAGCTCAGGAAGCCCTTGGTGGGGCTGCCCCCGTTGATCCAGGCGTTCTTCGCGGCGGTCTCGTGGCCGAGGCCGAACATCTTGTCGAGGAAGGCCCAGAGGAAGGTCCAACCCAGCGCGAGCCGGATGCCGGCGAGGACGTAGCGGGTGGCCCGCTCCCGGGTGGTCTCGGTCGTCCTGGTGTTCTCGGCCGCCGGTGCGGTGGTCCTGGCGGTGGTCCGCTCGATCGTCGCGGTCATGGTGTCCACGTCCCTTCCTGTCCTCGCACCGCGCTTCCCGGTGGCAGTTCCATTGGACATCCGCGACCGGTGGGCCCGGCAGGGCCGATGGGTCCGCTTCGGCCCGGGACCTTCGACCCCGGTCCACCCGGTCCGTCGGCCGTCCCGGCACCGGCCCACGGCCTCTGCCGGCCCGCCCCCGCGCGCCCTAGCGTCGGGCGTGACGACGGCAGGGAGGTCGTGATGAGGACCTGGCAGGTGGGCGACGTGATGACCAAGGACGTCGCGACGGTGGGGGAGGAGACCCCGTACCGGCAGATCGTGGACGTGCTCGTCCGCCGGGGCGTCAGCGGCGTGCCGGTGGTCGACGGGTTCAGGCGGGTGCTGGGCGTGGTCTCCGAGACGGACCTGCTGCACCGGATCGAACGGGTCGGGCACCCGGACGGGCGGCGGGTCTTCGAGGGCCGGCGTCGCCGGGTGGCCCGGGAGAAGGCCGGCGCCCTGGTCGCCGGGGACCTGATGACCGCGCCGGCGGTGACGACGTACCCGCAGGCGTCCCTGCCGGCCGCGGCGCGGCAGCTCGACCGGGACGCGGTCCGGCGGCTGCCCGTCCTGGACGACCTCGGCCGGCTGGTCGGCATCGTCACCCGTGGCGACCTGCTGCGGGTGCACCTGCGCACCGACGCCGAGATCCGCGAGGAGGTCGTGCGGGAGGTCCTGCGGCGGGTCCTGGCCGTGCGGGACGGGCTGGTGACCGTGCAGGTGCGCGACGGCGAGGTCACCCTCGACGGGCGGCTGGACCGGCGCAGCGGGGTCGACCTCGCCGGCCGGCTCGCCGCGCAGGTCGGCGGCGTGGTCCGCGTCGTCAACACCATCGCGTACGACGTCGACGACGACGCCCTCGTCGCGCTCGCCGACGGCCAGGTCACCCCGGTGGCCTGAGCGTCGGCCCCGCCCCGGCTACGGCTGCCCGACGGGCACCTCGGCCGACTCGGGGGCCAGCCGGGCGACGGGCACCCCCTCCCGGGCGGCCCACCCGACGGCGTGCCGGACGTCGCCCACGGGCAGCGGCCGGCGGCCGGTCACGGTGACCGCGGCGTGCACCGCGAAGGCCACGAAGGGATACGACCGGGCCAGTCCGGCGACCGCCTCGTGCACCTGGCCGGCGACCGTCATCGCCTGGTCCTCGGTCAGCGCCGGCAGGATCAGCAGGTACTCCTGCTCGGACAGGCGCACCGCCCGGTCCACGGGGCGCAGCGGCGCGGTGACCGCCCCGATCACCGCCTGCGCCTCCCGGGCGGCGCTGCGGCGGCCGAAGCGCTCCGGCGCGCCCGCCGGCTCGTCCACCCGGACGCCGACCAGCGCCACCGGCAGCGTGCCCGCGGCGGTGACCCCGTCCGCGCCGGTCCACCGGCGCATCCCCGGCTCGTCCAGCAGCGGCACCGGCTCCGCCGCGGGCGTGCCGGCGCTGCGGTCCCGCCCGCCGGGCCGGCGGGCCCGGGCCGCGCGTTCGGCGCGGGAGAACATCAGCCGCAACGCCGCCTCGCCCCGGGCCTCGCCCGGCGTGGCGGGCAGGTCCCGCACCCGGGCCAGCGTCTCCTCCACGGCGAGCCGGACCGCGCCGGGGAGCCGGTCGGCGAGCCGGTCGCGCAGCCGGACCACCTCGTGCAGCGCCTCGTCGCGGCGGAACCCCCACCGCCCGTCGAAGAGGCGCCCCGACTCCAGCGTGGCCGCCGGCTCGACCTCCACCCGGTCGTGGGCGACCAGCGCCGCGCCGAACCGGGGGGTCAGCGCCACCACGCTCCACTCCCGGGCGAGGTCCTCGGTCTCGTCCAGGGCCACGCCGCACACGCCGGCCGGCAGCGCCTCGGGGCGTTGCCCGACCACGCCCACCACGGTCGCCGCCGCCGTGGCCGCGATCCGCTCGTAGACCGCCCGCTCGCGGTCGAAGTAGGGCATCCGCTGGAAGAGGGCGATCACCAGGAGCGGGCCGTCCTCGGCGGTGGCCAGGGCGGCGCTCTCGATGGCGTGGGAGACAGCGACGAGGCTGCGCTTGGTCAGAAGTTCCGGAGCCCGTCCACTGTGCAGCACGCGCTGAGCCTAGAGAATCGGATCTCCGGCCGCATCCGTCGGGCCCGGCCGGGCCCGGGGGCCGGGAGCGTCCCCGCCGGGCCTGCGGTGGCCCGGACCGGTGAGGCGGCGCGGACCGCACCGGCGAGGTGGGCGTCCCGGTCGGCGGCCTAGAATCGGCCGTCGACGGCCCGACGGACGGAACAGGCGATGGCGCGCACCGGTAGTGACCACGGCTCCCTGCTGCGCCCGGTCGCGGCGTCGACCGGGCGGGCCCCGGTCCTCACCCGTGCCGGTCAGGTCGTGTTCGGCCCCCGCCGGCTGGGGGAGCTGGTGCACGGCCGTCCGCCGGGCGTCACGGGCCACCAGTGGACCTCGGCCGGCCGGGAGGGCTTCGACCACGTGGTGTGCGCCGGCGACAGCGGCCGCCCGCTGTTCGCCGTCGAGATCGGGCCGCCCGCCCCGGCCGGCTCCGCCGCGCAGCGCGCCGAGCGGATGAAGAACGCCGTCTGCGCGGCCGTCGGCCTGCCGGTGCTGCGGATCGTCTCGCCCACGTTGCGCGCCGCCGACCACGGCCGCCGGATCGTGGCGTACGTCATCGACGCCCGCGCCTACGCCGACGCCGTTGCGCCTGCGCCGGGGCAGGACGACCCGGCGGAGGCCCTGCCCGTGGAGTTCCGGGAGATCGTCGGCCGGCTGCCGGACGGGCGCACCGGTCACGTCAACGACCTCGGCGCCCTCGCCCGGGCGGCGGCCGTGGAGGCGTACGTGTCCCGCCGGCTGGTCGACCCGATCGTGCGGGGCCTGCACGTGCGCTGGGCCGACGGCCCGGTGGAGGGCTGGAGCTGGGTGGAGGTGCGTCCCGGCCGCTGCCTGGTGGAGCGGGTGCAGGTCGTCCAGCAGCGCTTCTCCTGCGGCGTGGACGCCGGCCGCCTCGCCGAGGACCTGGCCGCCGTGGCGGTCGGCGAGCGGCTGCGCGACGTCGAGGCGGCCGGCCCGGATCTGGTGTCGCGTGACGAACTCGACCGGGACATCCGCCGGCTGCGGGAGCGCCGCGACGAGATGCGCGACGGCTTCGCCTTCGAGCACCTCTGCGCCGGCTGACCGACCCCGTCCACCGGGTGACCAGCCCTTCCCGGCTCTCCATAAATTTCCCGTATCCGGGTTGAACCGCCGCCGCCGCGGGTCCGTACTCCAGCCCGAATGGAGACGGATCTCCCCGCCGCGCCGGCCGGCGCGACGACGATGAGGAAAGGGCATCGTCGGTCATCGACACGCGACCGGAACGTCGCAGTGATCCTCGCCGAGGCGTCCCACCCGAATTCATCGGTCCGACGGGGTCACGAGTCAACTACCGGATCGAGAAGGAGAGCAATTCGATGCGCAGGTCCCCACGGGCGCGCCGGTCATCCGGTAACGCACGGAGCAAGCGGCTGCTGGCCGTTGTCGGCACGCTTGCGGTCTTCGGTGGAATCGTCGCCGTGACCCAGATCTCGTCCGCCGGGGACCGGCGGACGACCACCCGCGCCGCGGCGGCGTCGTGCGTGGCGCCCAGCCCCGGCGCGACCTCGAACATCGGCAGCAGCACGACCCAGACGTGGCAGAACGGCCGGTGGGTGCGCAACCACTGGGGCGACGGGCAGATGTCGGTCGCGGAGTGCCAGTCGCTCAAGGCCGGCGGCACCGCCACGAACGCCAACACCAACGCCGCCCCGGCGGGCTCGACGATCGCCTGCCCCGACGTCGCCGGCAAGCTGCCCCCGGTCCCGGCCGCCGCCAAGGCCGAGGTGGACCGCAACCTCGCGCTGCTCAAGACCCAGATCGAGGAGGCGAACAAGCGGCTGGCCGCCGAGGGCCGCAACGGGGGGCAGTTCATCCAGAACGCGATCCTCGGGCCGCTGGCGGACAAGCGCCGGGCGACCCTGGACCGCATCGCGACCGCCATCGGCCGGGTGGCGCAGCGGCCGCAGGGCCTCGGACAGCTCGCCCCGTGCCAACTTGCGGTCGGCGCCAATCCCAACGCCGGGAACAACAACGGCGGCAACAACAACGGGGGCAACAACAACGGCGGGAACAACAACGGGGGCCAGAACGGCGGCAACAACAACGGCAACGGGCTCGGCGTCCTCGCCAAGGACTGCACCAACAGCCGGTTGCAGCCGCACGACGGCTTCCAGAACGGCAACCGGTGCGTCAGCACCGCGTTCGGCGAGGTGGGCGCGGCGGCGAACAACCCGTCGCTGCTGATCACCCAGTTCCCCAACCAGGTCCAGCGCAACCAGGCGTTCCAGCTCCGGGTCACCACCCGCAACCTGATCCGGGACCGGTTCCTCGCCGCCGGTCAGGGCGGCTACTACCTGGAGAGCTCCCTGCTCAACGGGCAGGGCCTGGTGCGGGGGCACTTCCACACCGCCTGCCGGATGCTCAACAGCACCCGGCAGCCCCCGAACCCGCAGGACGTCCCGGCGTTCTTCGTGGCCACCGAGGACGGCCGGGGCGGCTCACAGCCGGACGACGTCATCATCCAGGTGCCGGGCCTGCCGCAGGCCGGCACGGCGCAGTGCTCCGTCTGGGCCGGTGACGGTTCGCACCGGATCCCGATGATGGAGCGGGCCAACCAGACCCCGGCGATCGACGTGGTGCGGATCCAGGTCAACTGACCGGACGGCCGCGCCGTACGCACATCCGGGCCGCCCGGGGCAGCTACCGCCCCGGGCGGCTCCGCGTCGCGCGCCGGTCGTGGGCGGCGTGACCAGGCGCGCCACGGCACCGGGGCGGTGCCGTGGAAAATGCCGCCGGAATAGGCCCGGGGCCACCGCTGAATCCCAGCGTGGCCCCGGTGTTCCGCATGGTGGACGCGGTGGCGGCTCAGCGGTTCTTGAAGGCCTCGACGACGGAGACGGGGATCCGGCCCCGGTCGGAAATCTCGTAGCCGTTCTTGGTGGCCCATTCCCGGATCGCCCGGTTCTGCTCGCGATCCATTCCCGAGACCGGCGCCCGGCCGGGGCGGCGGACCGGCCGGCCGGCGTCGACCGGCCCTCGGCCGATTCGCCGGCCAGCGTTGATGTAGGGGTCGAGTGCCTTCCGGAGGGTGCCGGCGTTCTCGTCGGACACATCGATGGTGTACGCCACGCCGTCCAGGCTGAACTCGACGGTCCGATCCGCCTTCCCGCCATCGAGGTCGTCAGTCAAGACGGTGATTACTTTCCGGGCCATCGCCAATTACTCCTTGTGTGGGGCGGGGTGTGTTACGAGTTTGACCTATCGCCGGGCAAATCCGCAAGAATATGCCCCGTTTGCATTCGGCGCGTCGACTTGTCGGTGATGCAATCCCGCTGGCGACTGTGGAATTTGCCAGTACGGGTTCGCCCGGCGGCCCGCCCGACGGGGTGTCGGCGTGTCCCGGGTCACATCCCGGAACAACGGGAGCCAGCCGGGACTTGAGCCTGACACGCTCAAGTCAACCGATGGCAGGTGTTCGATGGCAACTCTTCCGGTACTACCCCTCACCGACGCCGTCCTGCTGCCCGGCATGGTCGTCCCGGTGACCCTCGACCCCACCACCCAGGCCGCGGTCGACGCCGCGCGGGCCACCGGCGACAAGAAGGTCCTCGCCGTGCCCCGCATCGACGGCGAGTACGGCCCCGTCGGCGTGATCGCCACCATCGAGAAGGTCGGCCGGCTGCCCGACGGCGAGCCGGCCGCCGTGGTCCGCGGCCTGTCCCGGGCCCGGATCGGCTCCGGCGTCCCCGGGCCCGGCGCCGCCCTCTGGGTCGAGGCGACCCAGCTCGACGAGCCCGCCCCGGCCGGCCGGGCCCGGGACCTGGCCCGCGAGTACCGCGCCCTGATGACCTCGGTCCTCCAGCAGCGCGGCGCCTGGCAGGTCATCGACGCCATGGAGCGCATGACCGACCTCTCCGAGCTGGCCGACGCGGCCGGCTACGCGCCCTGGCTCACCCTGGCGCAGAAGACCGAGCTGCTCGCCGCCGCGGACGTCACCGCCCGGCTGGAACTGCTGGTCGGCTGGGTGCGTGACCACCTGGCCGAGCAGGAGGTCACCGAGCAGATCAACAGCGACGTGCGCGAGGGCTTGGAGAAGACCCAGCGCGAGTTCCTGCTCCGCCAGCAGCTCGCCGCGATCCGCAAGGAGCTCGGCGAGGACTCCCCGGACGGCTCCGCCGACTACCGGGCCCGGGTGGAGGCCGCCGTGCTGCCGGAGAAGGTCCGCGAGGCGGCGCTGCGCGAGGTCGGCAAGCTGGAGCGGGCCAGCGACGCCTCCCCGGAGGCGGGGTGGATCCGCACCTGGCTCGACACGGTCCTGGAGATGCCGTGGACCACGCGTACCGAGGACAACACCGACCTGGCCGCGGCCCGCGAGGTGCTCGACGCCGACCACGCCGGCCTGGCCGACGTCAAGGACCGCATCCTGGAATACCTGGCGGTGCGCAACCGCCGCGCCGAGCGCAACCTCGGCGTGGTCGGCGGGCGCGGCTCCGGCGCGGTGCTCGCCCTCGCCGGCCCGCCCGGCGTCGGCAAGACCAGCCTCGGCGAGTCCGTGGCCCGGGCGCTCGGGCGCAACTTCGTCCGGGTCTCCCTCGGCGGCGTCCGCGACGAGGCCGAGATCCGGGGCCACCGGCGCACGTACGTCGGCGCGCTGCCCGGCCGGATCGTCCGCGCCCTGCGCGAGGCCGGCTCGATGAACCCGGTCGTGCTCCTCGACGAGGTCGACAAGCTGGCCGTCGGGTACTCCGGCGACCCCGCCGCCGCCCTGCTGGAGGTGCTCGACCCGGCGCAGAACCACACCTTCCGCGACCACTACCTCGAGGTCGACCTCGACCTGTCCGACGTGCTGTTCCTGGCCACCGCCAACGTGGTGGAGACCATCCCCGGCCCGCTGCTGGACCGGATGGAGCTGGTCACCCTCGACGGCTACACCGAGGACGAGAAGGTCGCCATCGCCCGCGACCACCTGCTGCCCCGGCAGCTCCAGCGGGCCGGGCTGACCGCCGAGGAGGTCACCGTCGCCGACGACGCCCTGACCCTGATCGCGGGGGAGCACACCCGGGAGGCCGGCGTCCGGCAGCTCGAACGGGCCCTGGCGAAGATCCTGCGCAAGGTCGCCGTCGCCCTGGCCGACGACCCGGCCCCGGTGCGGGTGGACGCGGACAACCTGGCCCGCTACCTGGGGCGGCCCCGGTTCACCCCGGAGTCGGCGGAGCGGACCGCGGTGCCCGGCGTGGCCACCGGCCTCGCCGTGACCGGCGCGGGCGGCGACGTGCTCTTCATCGAGGCCACCAGCATGGAGGGCGAGCCGGGGCTGACCCTCACCGGCCAGCTCGGCGACGTGATGAAGGAGTCCGCCCACATCGCGCTGTCGTACCTGCGCTCCAACGGCCGCCGGTTCGGCATCGACCCGAACGCCCTCGCCGGGCGGCGCATCCACCTGCACGTCCCGGCGGGCGCGGTGCCGAAGGACGGGCCGAGCGCCGGCATCACGATGGTCACCGCGCTGGCGTCGCTGGTGACGGGCCGGCCGGTGCGCCCGGAGTTCGGGATGACCGGCGAGGTGACCCTCTCCGGGCGGGTGCTGCCCATCGGCGGGGTGAAGCAGAAGCTGCTCGCCGCGCACCGGGCCGGCCTGACCGAGGTGATCATCCCGGCGCGCAACGAGCCGGACCTGGACGACCTGCCGGCCGAGGTGCGCGGGGCGCTGACCGTGCACACCCTCGCGGACGTGGCCGACGTGCTCGCCCTGGCGCTGCGCCCGGCCGACGCCGACACCCGCACCGACCCGGCCCTCACGGCCGCCTGACAGGTGAGCAGGGGCCCCTTGTCATCGCTTCTCCGATGACAAGGGGCCCCTGCCTACTGCGGGGTGGGGCGGCCGGGCGGTCGTCCGGCGGGGCGGGGCGGGCCAGTACGGTGGTCCCTGAATCGTCAAGTATCTGTCCCGCCCGCGCGGCGGTCCGCCATGGAGGCACCCCCATGAACATTGCCCTCTGGGCCCTGCAGATCCTGCTCGCCCTGGTCTTCGCCGGGGCCGGGCTCACCAAGGTCACCCAGTCCCGGGAGAAGCTGCGCGAGAAGATGAGCTGGGTCGAGGGCGTGCCGGAAGGCGCGGTGAAGGCCCTCGGCGCGCTGGAGGTGCTCGCCGCGGTCGGCCTGGTCCTGCCCGCCCTCACCGGCATCGCCACCGTGCTGACGCCGCTGGCCGCCGTGGGCGCGGCGATCGTGATGGCCGGCGCCGTCGTCGTGCACGCCCGGGCCAAGGAGTACCCGCCGGCCGCGTTCACCGCCCTGCTGCTGGTCGCGGCGCTCGTCGTCGCCTGGGGTCGGTTCGGCCCGTACGCGTTCTGACCGGCCCCGGCCGGCCCGCGCCCACCGGCGCGGGCCGGCCGCCCGCATTCGTCAGGGGCGGTCGCGGTCGCGGCGTACCGTCGTCTTGCGGCCCTTGATCGTGCTGTTGCGCAGCCCGGCGATCACCTCGTCCACCACGGCGATCGGCACCTCGACCAGCGAGAACCGGTCGGCGATCTCGATCGAGCCGATGTCCCGCCCGCTGACCCGGGTCTCCCCGGTGATCGCGCCGACCAGGTCCTGCGGGCGCACCCCGGCGCGCCGGCCGAGCCCGATGAACACCTGCGTGGTGCCCCCGGAGCGGGGCCGGCCGGGCCGCCGCTCGCCGCCGCGCCCCTCCTGCCCGGGACGCCCCTCGCGCGGCGGCCGGACCGCGACCTGCGGGATCTCCTCCTCGTCGTCGTCCGAGCCCGGCGAGGCGGCCTCGTGGGCGAGCTTCACCGCCGCGAGCGCCACCTCCATCATGTCGAACTCGTCCGACAGCGACTCCACGATGACCCGGAACGGCTCCAGGTCGTCCTCCAGCAGGCTCTCCCGCAGCGCCGCCTGGGTCAGCTCCAGCCGCCGGGTGCGCAGGTCGGCCACCGTGGGGATCTTGTCGATGGCGATGCGTTGGCCGGTCACCCGCTCGATGGTCTTGAGCATCCGGTGCTCGCGCGGCTCGGCGAGGGTGATCGCCACCCCCTCCCGGCCCGCCCGCCCCACCCGGCCGATGCGGTGCACGTACGACTCCGGGGCCGACGGCACGTCGTAGTTGACCACGTGGGTGAGCTGCTCGACGTCCAGCCCCCGGGCCGCCACGTCGGTGGCCACCAGCAGGTCGGCCGTGCCGGCGCGCAGCCGGCCCATCACCCGGTCCCGCTGCTCCTGGCTCATCCCGCCGTGCAGCGCCTCGGCGCGGTAGCCCCGGCCGTTCATCGTCTCGGTGAGCCGGTCGACCTCCTCCCGGCTGCGGCAGAAGACGATCGCCGCGGTCGGCGACTCCACGTCCAGCACCCGGCCCAGCGCCGCCGGCTTGTGCGCCCGCGCCACGATGTACGCGCTCTGCCGCACCCGGGGCGTCTCGCCGGCCACCGGCTGCTCCCGGCCGATCTGGATGCGCACCGGGTCGCTCAGGTGCTGCCGGGCCATCCCGTCGATGCGCGACGGCATGGTCGCCGAGAACAGCACCGTCTGCCGCTGCTGCGGGGCGTGCTCCAGGATCGCCTCGATGTCCTCGGCGAAGCCCATGTCGAGCATCTCGTCGGCCTCGTCGAGCACCACCGTGGCCAGGCCGCCCAGCCGCAGGGTGCCCCGGGCGATGTGGTCCAGCGCCCGGCCCGGGGTCGCCACCACCACGTCCACCCCCAGGTCCAGGGCGCGCAGCTGCCGGCCGATCGGCTGGCCGCCGTAGATCGGCAGCACCCGCGCGCCCAGGTCCTTGCCGTAGCGGTGGAACGCCTCCGACACCTGCACCGCCAGCTCCCGGGTGGGCACCAGCACCAGGGCCACCGGCTCCCCGCCGGTCCGCCCGTCCGGCATCCGTTGCAGCAGCGGCAGCGCGAACGCGGCCGTCTTGCCGGTGCCGGTGGCCGCCTGACCGAGCAGGTCCCTGCCGGCCAGCAGGGGCGGGATCGCCTCCCGCTGGATCGGGGTCGGCTCCTCGTAGCCGAGCGCGGACAGCGCGCCGAGCAGCTCGGCACGCAGCCCGAGATCCGCGAAGGCGGTGGCCTCGTCGGCGGGGATGGTGTGTTCGGTCGATGCGGGTGCGGAACTCATACACGAAGCTTTTCATCACCCCGCCCGGCCCGCTGCGGCGACCTGCACAACGTCGTCCCCGCCACGCCGGCGACGCGGGCCGCGTCGATGGCCTATGGTAGGGCCAGCGCTCCCGTCGACGGTCTGCCCGACCGCCCGGCGGCTTCGCGCTGGGCAGGTCCGGCAGGTGGTCAACCCGACGCACCCCGGAAGAGGAACGATGCCCCTCCGCAAGCGCCCGGCCGCCATGGCGGCCGCCACCCTGCTCACGCTGAGCGCCCTGGCCGTCGTGCCGTCCATCGCGGCCGCCGCGCCCGACCCGGGCGGCCCGGTGAAGGTGAACCAGGTCGCCTACGTGCCCGGCGCCCCCAAGCAGGCCACGGTGGTCAGCACGTCGACCAGCCCGCTGGCCTGGACCCTGCGCAACGCCGCCGGCGCGACCGTCGCCTCCGGCCAGACCACCGTACGCGGCGCGGACGCCCTCTCCGGCGACAGCGTCCACGTCGCCGACTTCTCCGCCTACGACACCGTGGGCAGCGGCTACGTGCTGTCGGTCGGCGGGAACAACAGCCACCCCTTCGACATCTCCGCCGACGCGGTGCGCCGGCTGCGCACCGACTCGCTGGCGTTCTTCTACCACCAGCGCAGCGGCACCCCGATCGAGTCGCGCTACGTCGGCTCCCGCTACTCCCGGCCCGCCGGGCACGTCAACGTCGCCCCGAACCAGGGCGACAACGCGGTGCCCTGCCGCAGCTCCTGCGGCTACACCCTCGACGTGCGGGGCGGCTGGTACGACGCCGGCGACCACGGCAAGTACGTGGTCAACGGCGGCCTGGCCACCTGGCAGCTCCAGAACATTCACGAGCGTTCCCTGCACGTGGCCGGCGCCGACCGGGCCGGGCTCGCCGACGGCACGCTGGCGATCCCCGAGCAGGCCAACGGGGTGCCCGACGTGCTGGACGAGGCGCGCTGGGAGCTGGAGTTCATGCTGAAGATGCAGGTGCCCGACGGCCGCCCCTACGCGGGCATGGCGCACCACAAGATCCACGACCAGAACTGGACCGCGCTGCCGACCCGGCCGGAGCAGGACAGCCAGCCACGGCTCCTCGCGCCGGTCAGCACCGCCGCGACCCTGAACCTGGCGGCGACCGCCGCGCAGGCGTCCCGGCTGTGGAAGCCCTACGACGCGACCTTCGCCGCGCGGGCGCTCGCCGCGGCCGAGAAGGCGTACGCCGCGGCGAAGGCCAACCCGAACCGGCTGGCGCCGGCCACGGACAACACCGGCGGCGGCGCGTACGAGGACAACAGCGTGGGCGACGAGTTCTACTGGGCGGCCGCCGAGCTGTACGCCACCACCGGGGCGGCCGGCTACCGCGCCGACGTGACCGGCTCGTCCTTCTACCGGGGCACCAGCTTCGCCAACCGCGGCTACGACTGGAGCTGGACCGCCGGGCTGGGCGACACCACCCTGGCCCTGGTGCCCAACGGGCTGCCGGCCGCCGACCTGGCCGCCACCCGGTCCGCGATCGTGGCCTTCGCCGATCGGCTGCTGACCCAGACCGCCCGGCAGGGCTACCCGGCCCCGGGCAGCGGCGACGGGACGTACTACTGGGGCTCCAACGGCGCCGTCGCCAACAACGGCAACGTCCTGGCCCTCGCCTTCGACTTCACCGGCCAGCAGAAGTACCGCGGCGGGGCCTACGCCGCCTACGACTACCTGCTCGGCCGCAACCCGCTGAACCAGTCCTACGTGGCCGGGTACGGCGAGAAGCCGGTGCGCAACGTGCACCACCGGTTCTGGGCCAACCAGAACGACTCCTCGCTGCCCACCGCGCCGCCCGGCTCGCTCGCCGGCGGCCCGAACAGCCAGCTCCAGGACCCGGTGGCCGTGGCCCAGCTCTCCGGGTGCAAGCCGCAGAAGTGCTACGTCGACGACATCGAGGCGTACTCGGTCAACGAGGTGGCGATCAACTGGAACTCGGCGCTGGCCTGGCTGGCGAACTGGGCGGCGGAGCGGGCGGGCACCGGCGGCACGCCGGAACCCACCCCGACGCCGACCGTCTCGCCCACCCCCACCCCCACGGTCTCGCCCTCGCCGACCGTCTCGCCCACGACCACGCCGCCGCCGGCGGGGGGCTGCGCGGTGACGTACACGTCGAACGACTGGAGCAACGGGTTCAGCGGCAACCTGACCGTCGCCAACACCTCGGCGGCGACGTGGTCGTCGTGGCGGCTGACCTTCCGGTTCACCGCCGGCCAGCAGATCAGCCAGGGCTGGTCCGGGAAGTTCAGCCAGAGCGGCGCCGAGGTGACGGTGACCAACGAGAGCTGGAACGCCGTGGTCGCCCCGGGCGGCTCGGTGAGCCTGGGCTTCAACGCCTCGCACACCGGCGCCAACCCGGCCCCGGCGGGCTTCGCCGTGAACGGCACCGCCTGCGCGGTGCGGTGACCGGGTGACCCGGTGACGACGATGCCGGCACCGCCGGCCTGATCCGGGTCCGTCGCGGATCCCGCCCTTCCCGTGTCCGGTCGGTGAAGGGGGCTGCGGGATCGACGACGTTCGGCGAAACTGGTCAGGGGCCTCTTCCGGATCGGAATCGAGGCCCGGGCGGACGGCCGGGGTGCCGCACCCACCCCGGCCGTCCCGCTCCACCCGCCGCCCCGGTCGAAGCGGCGTGCGGCACCGGCGACCCGGCGGCGGCTGCGCGGGCGGGCAGGCGACGCTGCCCGGCGCGGCCCGGCCCGACGCCCGTTCCTCCCCGCTGCGGGCTCGCCCGCCCCCGGACGCGCGTTCGGGGGAGATGGGAGGAATGTTCGGTCTCTTCCGCATTCTCATGATTACGGTGGTTTCAGCGCAGCCGATCCGTGCCGTACGGGGGAGGACCCGACCATGCGAGTGCCCAGCCGAAGCTCCGGCCAGCAGCCCGGCACCTCCGTCGCGTCCACCGCCCCGGCGCGGCGCGTGCCGCGGGGCGTCGCCCCCCGCCCGGCCCCGCCGACGCCCGACCTCGACGCCTACCGGGCGGCCGTGACGGACCTGCTCGTCGAGGTCGGCGCGCTGGCCGACCCGGACTCGGCGGGGGCCCGCCAGGTGCTGCTCGACGAGCGGCTGCGCGAGCCGGCGATCGCCGCGGTGCTCGACGCCACCGGCCAGGGCCTCGTCGGCGCCCGGGAGACGCTGCTGCTGGAGATGGCCCGCTACCGGCCCAACCCGCGCAGCTCCGCCGGTGACCTGGCCGCCCTCGTGCGGATCTACCTGCTCTCCCGCATCGACGTGATGTGGTGGCGCGACGCCACCACCTTCATGACCGACGCGCAGGTCCACGCCAGCAACGAGCTGGTCGACCTGGAGTGGCTGCGCCGCCGCGACCTGCTCCGCTTCCGCTACCAGGAGCAGCCCGCCACCGTCGTCGGCCGGAGCGTGCGGGCGGTGCGCCGCCGGCTGCTGCCGGCCGCCCGGCCGCGCACCGCCGGCCTGCGGTTCCGCCGGGCCCGGCGTGAGGTGATCGGCCTGCTCAACGACATCGGCCGCGAGTTCGCCCGCAGCGCCCCGCCCGGCACCCCGCCGCTGTGGGTGACCAGCCTGGTGCGCAGCGCCGAGCACCAGCACCGGCTGCGCCGCCTCGGCTACGCCGCGATGGTGCCCAGCGCCCACTGCCTCGGCTACGCCGTCGACGTCGAGATGTCCTGGTTCCAGCGGTTCGGCGCCCGGGACGTGCTGGCCGGGCTGCTGCTGTCCCGGCAGCAGGCCGGGGAGGTCAACGTGGTCGACGAGGGGCAGGCCTGGCACGTGTGCCTCGCGCCCGCCGCCCGGGCGCGGTTCCGCCGCGCGTACGAGGCCGAGATGGGGGTCTGAGCCGTGTGCGGCATCGCCCTGAGCCTCGGCCCCGAGGCCGACCCGGCCACCTTCCGGCGGATGCTGGCCGTCCTCGCCCCGCGCGGCGAGGTGACCGAGACCCGCCGGGAGGCCGGCCTGCTCGCCGGCACCCGCCGGCTGCGGATCGTCGACCGGGAACGGGCGGTGCAGCCCTGGGCCTCCGCCGACGAGCGCCTCCTGCTCTGCTACAACGGCGAGGTCTTCAACCACCGGGAGCTGCGCGCCGAGCTGACCCGCCTGGGGCACGTGTTCCGCAGCGAGAGCGACACCGAGGTGGTGCTCACCGCCTTCGAACGCTGGGGCGAGGAGGCGGTGCGGCGGCTGCGCGGCGAGTACGCCTTCGTCGTGGTCGAGCGGGCCACCGGCCGGGCCTACCTGGCCCGCGACCCGCTCGGGGTCAAGCCCCTCTACTGGTCCCAGATGCCGGGGTGCCTGCACCTGGCCAGCGAGGTCAAGGCCCTGGCCGGGCACGGCGCCCCGGTCGCCGAGGTGCCCCCGGGGCACCACGGCTGGGCCGAGCCGGGCGGCCACGTCCGGCTACGCCCGTACGTCGACCTGCTCACCCTCGGCGACGGGCTGCCCGTGGTGGACGACCCGGACGAGGCCGCCCTGCTCGTCCGGGCCGCCCTCACCGACAGCATCCGGATGCGGCTGGACACCGACCTCACCGTCGGCGTGGTGCTCTCGGGCGGGCTGGACAGCTCCCTCGCCCTGCTGCACACCCGCCTACTGCACCCCGACTGCGTGGCGGTGACCGTCGGGGCGCCGGGCAGCCCCGACGTGGCGTACGCCCGGCGGCTCGCCGCCGACCTGGGGGTGCCGCACGAGGTGATCGAGCTGCGTCCGCGCGACATCCGGCTCGCCGACGTGCGGGAGGCCATCCGGATCTCCGAACTCACCGAGTACGGCGACATCATCAACGCCGTGGTCTCGGTGCCGATCTTCCGGCGGCTGCGCGAGCTGGGCGTCAAGGTCGTGCTCACCGGCGACGGCTCCGACGAGCTGTTCGGCGGCTACCCCATGTACCACCAGGTCGGCCCCGAGCGGGCCCGCCGGCTGTTCCTGCACCGGATCCGCAACCTGTGCCGTACGGAGTTGCAGCGGGTGGACCGCGCCAGCATGGCGCACGGGGTGGAGGCGCGGGTGCCGTTCCTCGACCTGAGCGTGGTGGAGCTGGCGATGCGGCTGCCGCTGGGGCTGAAGCTGCGCGAGGGCCAGGAGAAGTGGATCGTCCGTCGCGCGTTCGCCGACGTGCTGCCCGACTACGTGCGGCGGCGGCCGAAGAACCCGATGTCGTACTCCTCGGGGCTGCACGAGCGGGCCCGGCTCTACAAGCCGCTCTTCGCCCGGCTGCACCGCTCCTTCGGCTACCACCTGCTCGACCCGGTGCGCCGGGACTTCGACAGCGTGCTCACCCGCTGCGGCAACGACCTGGACCGGGCCATCGCCGACGGGCTGGCCCGGCCGGACTACACGGTGCTGGAGCACGCCCGGGACCTGGTCGGCGCGGCGAGGTGGAACGCCGCGCCGGTGGTCCGCCGGCTGGTCGGCCCGCGCGTCACCCGCCGGACCCCGGTCGGCTGAGGGCCCACCCCTACCGTCGTTGCCCCGCCCACTGTGGAGCATTACGTTGATCGATACACAGGCGGCCGGTGGGACGACGAGTCACCCCGGGCGTGACGCCCCACCCGTCGCCGGAAGGGGACTCCCGTGATCCGCCGCGTGCTGCTGACCGCCGCCCTGGTGGGCGCCTCCGTGCTCGTCGTGCCGGGCTCGCCCGCGCAGGCCCGCGCCTGCCGGATCGACCACGAGTGCGTGACCACCTACTACGCCGACTCCGGCCACACCACGGTGGTGGGGGAGAGGTACGAGAGCTGTTCCGGCACGGTCTACACCTGGGGCGTCCGCTCCGGCTACCCGACCTTCGTCGAGAGCCCCTGCTGAGCCCGACGCCGGGTGTGGTGGGGCGGCCGGACGGCCGCCCCACCACACCCGGCACCGCAGGTGGGGCCGCTCTCGCCGCCCCGTCGACGTGGGTCGTCCCCGGTCAGCCGGTGAGCAGCAGCGCGCCCACGCCGGCGGCCGTCGCGCCGACGGCGAGCAGGGCCCCGGCGGCCAGGAACCGGCCCAGCGGCACGGCCACCCCGGCGGCCCGGCAGCGCTCGTACCACAGCAGGGTCGCCAGCGACGCCCACGGCGTGACCAGCGGGCCGGCGTTCGTGCCGATCAACAGGGCCAGCAGCCGGGTCCCGTCGCCGGGCGGGAGCACCGCCTCGCCCGCCACGTACGCCGGCAGGTTGTTCACGACGTTGGACAGCAGCGCGCCCGTGCCGCCGGCCCGCAGCGCGCCGAGCGCCCCGCCGTCCGGGCCGAGCAGCACGCCGACGACGTCGTCCAGGCCGTGCCGGCCGAGGGTCTGCACCACCAGGAACAGCCCGGTGACGAAGACCAGCAGCCGCCACGGCACCAGCGCCGGACGCAGCGCGGCCCGGTGGCGCGCGGCGAAGCCGGCCAGCACGAGCCCGGCGGCCGCCGCGGAGGCGATCCCCACCTCCACCCCGGCGAGGATCCCCGCCACGAGCAGCAGGCAGCCGACGAGCGCGATCCGGTACAGCACCCGATCGGCGGGGACGTGCGGCGTGGGCGCGACGAACCGGTCGACCCCGCGCCGCCCCCGACGCCAGTAGCCGAACCAGAGCAGCGCCATGGTGGCCGCGATCGTGGCGGCCTGCGGCAGCGCCATCCGCGCCGCGTACGACAGTGGGTCGAGGTCGATCCGGTCGGCGGCCAGCAGGTTGGTCAGGTTCGACACCGGCAGCAGCAGGCTGGCCGTGTTCGCCAGCCACACGGTCGTCAGCGCCAGCGGCAGCGGCGGCATGCCCAGCCGCCGCGCCAGCGCCAGCAGCACCGGTGTGAGCAGCACCGCCGTGGTGTCGAGATTCAGCGCGATCGTGGTGACGGAGGCGAAGCCGACGCAGAGCACGAACAGCGCCGGAAAGCTGCCCCGGGCGGCGCGGGCCAGCCGCCCGGCCAGCACGTCGAACACGCCGGCCACCGCCGTCAGCTCGGCCAGCACCACCACCGTGCCGAGGAACAGCAGCAGCGGCAGGATGCGCCCCAGGGTGGCCACGGTCTCGGCGCGCGGCAGCAGGCCCGTCAGCGCGCAGGCCGCCCCGAGCACGGCCAGGGCCAGGGCCACCCGGTCGAGCGGGTGCAGCTGGCGCAGCCGCCCCAGCAGACCGCGCGGGGCGTGGCCGGCCGGCGCGGCCGGCCCGTCGCCGGTGTGCGCCGTCGGCTCGCCGTCAGGGTCCACGGCGGCTGATCCTCGCACGGCCGGCCGGTCACCCCGGCGGTCCGCCACGCCGCTGTGACCGGGCCCTCCCGCCGCGGCCCGGCGGACCACCCCGCCCGGCCGTCGGGGCGTGGTGGACAACGGTCGATGGCTGACCTAGCGTTCAGCCATCATGCGTAGGACCTTCCTGGGAGCCGGCCTGGCCCTGCTGCTCGCCGCCACCGCCTGCTCCGCCCCCGAGACCGCCGCCGCCCCGCCCCCGACGCCGGCCGGCACGCCCACCGCGTCCCGGCAGGACCCGGCGCAGGCCGACCGGACCCTGGCCAGCCTGCGCCGGGTCGACGACCTGCCGATGTGGGAGATGACGTACGTCGGCGACTACGACCCGACCGTCGGCACCGACGCCGCCCCGCCCAGCCCGTTCGGCTGTTCGCTCTTCGCCGCCTCCGGCGACCCGGGCCGCCCCCTGTTCGCCCGCAACTTCGACTGGGACGCCAACCCGGCCCTGGTGCTGCGCACCGACCCGCCGGACGGGTACGCCACGGTCTCCCTGGTGGACATGTCTTACCTCGGCGTCGGCGCCGACCCCACCGGCGACCGCCGGCTGCTCAACGCGCCGCTGCTGCCGTTCGACGGGATGAACGAGCGCGGCCTGGCCGTCGGGCTGGCCGCCGACGACGGGGCCACCGTCCGCGCCGAGCCGGGCAAACCCATGGTGGGTTCAGTACGCATCCTGCGGCTGGTGCTCGACCAGGCCGCCACGGTCGACGAGGCGGTCGCCGTCTTCGGCCGGCACAACCTCGACTTCGACGGCGGGCCTCCGCTGCACTACCTGCTCGCCGACGCCACCGGGGCCTCGGCCGTGGTCGAGTTCGTCGACGGCGCGATGCGGGTCGAGAAGGGGCGGGGCGGCTGGCAGGCGCTGACCAACGTGCCGGTGGTCGGCGTGCCCGAAGAGCGTCGGCGCGCCGACCACCGCTACGGCGTGCTCGCCGCCGCCCTCACGAAGGCCGGCGGGGTGGTCGACGACCGGGCGGCGCTGGAACTGCTCAACGACGTGCGGCAGGGCCACACCCGCTGGTCGGTGACCTACGGCCTGCGCACCGGCGAGATCCACCTGCGCACGGCCGCGGGCACCGAGCGGGCGTACCGCCTCCCGGTGACCCTGCCCTAGCTCCGGCGGACCGGCCGCCCGTGGGCATGCCCGCCGCGCGACCTGCCCCCGGACTCGGTTGCCGACCACCGTTTGCTCGTTCGCCACCGGGCTCGGATTGTGCTCCCGCTGCCACCGGCCCGTCCCGACCCGACTGATCACTACTAGAAGCGCTGTGCGACCTTCCGCACCACAACGTTGGCATAGTAGACCTGAAGTCGAGGTCCAGCGGATGGCGTGGTGCCGTCGTGCAGGCACTGCACGTTGATCCGGTCGGGAGCGGTCAGAGTGACCAGGGCCGTGATGCTGGTGCTTTCGCTGTAGCCCACGGGAATGGAAACGGCATCTCCTCTCAGCAACCCGCCGGCCCCGTTGTAGAGGCCACATCTCAGGGTGTCCGCCTGGGAGGTGGGGTTGTTGAGCATGGTCCCCATGGTGACGTCGTAGTGGCCGGCCGGCAGCACCGGTCCTGGCAGGACCGTGGTCAGCCCACCAGCGCCCGCCGCCAGGGAAACCGGCCCGGACGTCTGGTACTGCGTCGCCGCGGTGCCCGCCGACGGCCAGCTCAACGCTCGCTCGGTCGAGTCGCATGCCTGGCCGGCCTCGCTGTCGACGACGCGGAGCGCGCCGGAGGCGACCGTGTAGCAGGCGTTGATCTGGCCGGTGCCGGAGTGCGGAATCGCCGCCGACGCGATCGTGGGCACGATCGCTAGAGCCATCGCCAACAGCGCCGCACCGGTCAGCAGGCGCCTCGTTCTGTGGGACCGGGAGAGCTGGATACTCATCGCTTGCTCCTTCGTGTCTGCCGGCGAATTCTGAACGGTTTCCACTGGGCCGCGGTGCCCAGAGGGGCATTGGTTCGTCCTGAGGCCGTCATCGGCAAGGATCGGATTGCGACCCGCCGCTGGCCGGCGCGGCCGACCGCCGCCACGATCGCTCGTGGCGGCGGTCGGCCGGTCCTACCGGTGTGGCCGGCGGACCGGAGGGGATCCCGGCCCCCCGGCCCTCCGGTCCGCCGACCCGCCCGGTCAGCCCTTGCGGGGCTCGAAGGTGTAGTCCACCCCGCCGACGTCGAAGCTCTCGCCGAGCTTGCTCGCCGGGCCGACCTGGACGACCTGGAGGGTGTACGCCTTCTGGAGCGCCTGGCTGGTGGTGAAGCTCAGCTTGACCACCGGCCGCTCCTCGGGCTTGATCAGCAGGCCCTTGATCTGCGCCTTGTACGGGTCGACGATCTGCACGGCGCTGCGGCCGACGACCTGGATGCCCTCACCCTGACCGCCGGCGGCCCGCCAGCGCTCGAACAGCTCCGGCCCGAGGTCGGCGACGATCTTGACGCCGGGGGCCGGCTCGCCGACCGGCCGGAACGCGAGGTCGAACGGGGCCGGCTCGGCCAGGGCGTTCGCCATGGCGTACGGGCGGTCGCTGATCACGCCACTGCCGCCCGCCGGGACGGTGTTGGCGTTCTTCCAGGCGATGTTGTTGTTGTACTGCGTGTTGATGGAGGTCGCGGTGCCCTCGAACAGCATCGGGTCGGTCGCCGACTCCCAGCGCAGCAGCAGGCAGAAGTGCCCGATGGAGGGCACGTTCGGCCAGGCGATCGACGTCGTGGTGACGCCGGGCGCGACGGGCAGCGTCTTGGAGCCGATCGGCGTCCAGTTCATCGGCCAGTTCGCCGCGCCACCGGAGGTGGTGTAGTACGCCTTCAGCGTCCCGTTGCCGATTCCGGAACCGTACGGGCCATTGTTCCGCAGGTTCACGAAAATGTAGCTCGTCGATCCGACGATCGGGTTCGTGTGCGACGCGCACTCGACCGCGGTGGGGCAGATCTTGATGTCCGGGCTGTTGAAGAACGAGCTGTAGATGGCCCCGTGCGGCTCGAACCCGGTGTCCGACGCGATGTCCCGCATGTACACGTCGGTGCGGGCGTTCGCGGTGAAGTCGCCCTTGTCGATCGCGGCCGTGGCGGTGCCGCTCACGGAGAACGCGAGCGCGGCGGTCAGCAGGGCCCCGAACAGCAGGCGGGCCGTGCGCCGCGGGCGTGGACGTGCCAGCGCGATTCTCATGTGCTGATTCCCCTTCGATGGTGGTGATGGGCCGAACGGCGAGGAATTGCTCCGGTGGCCCGGCGCGACAACTGTATGACAGTGGTCACCATAAATGGAACGACCGAGATTGACCATTGCTCAAAGGGCGTCCGCATTTGCCGGGGAGGTGGCAATTCCCGGATACGGCGGAACGTGAATCTGAGAAATGTGGCCCGCGAGGTATCAACGGCGGCGCAGGCGACTCCTGTACACCCTGGCCCTCTCTCGGACCCGCGCCCCGTACGCTCGGTGACCGTGAGGCGGATCCTGTTCGGCCTGCCGTTGCGGAGCGTGGCCTTCGACGTGGCGGTCTCCGGCTTCGTCGGGCTGATGGGCCTGGCCGGGGCGGCCAACCAGCCCGGCGGCTGGTGGGCCACCGGCGTCGGGGCGGCGATGGCCCTCGTCCTGCTGTTCCGGCGCGCCCGCCCCTCGGCGGTGGGGGCGGCGGTCGCCCTGCTCGCCGGCGTCCAGGTGGTCGCCGGGTGGGGCCCGCTGGCCTTCGACGTGGCGGTGCTGATCGCCCTCTACAGCGTGGTGAAGTACGCCGAGAGGCTGGCCGCCGGCGTCGTCGCCGGCGTCGTCGCCGCTGTCGGCGTGGTGCTCGCCGCGCTCCAGACCGAGGCGGCCGTCGCCTGGTGGGCCACGGCGATCTGGTTCGCGCTGATGACCGGCGCGGTCTGGCTGATGGGGCTGAACGTGCGTACCCGCCGGCTCTACGTGCTCAGCCTGGAGGAGCGCGCCGCGACCCTGGAGCGGGAACGGGAGGCCGAGTCCCGCGCGGCGGTGGCCGAGGAACGCACCCGCATCGCCCGCGAGCTGCACGACGTGGTGGCGCACAGCATGGCCGTGATGATCGTGCAGGCGGACGGGGCCCGCTACCTGTTCGACCGGGACCCGCAGACCGCCCGGGAGGCGGTGCGGGTGGTGGCCGACACCGGCCGGCAGGCGCTGGAGGAGATGCGCCGCCTGGTGGGGGTGCTGCGGGAGACGAACACCCCCGGGCCGGCGGCCGGGCCGGACGGCGCGCCGGCCCCGGCGCTGGCGGCGGAGCCGACGCACCGCCGGCCGGCCCTGGTGGAGCTGCCCGAGCTGCTCGACCGGTTCCGGGCCGCCGGGCTGCGCGTCGACGCGACGGTCACCGGCGAGCCGCCGGCCCTGCCGCCCGGCCTGGAGCTGACCGTCTACCGGGTGGTGCAGGAGGCGCTCACCAACGCCCTCAAGCACGCCGGGGTCGGCGCGACCGTCACGCTGGGCCTCACCCACACCCCCGACGCCGTCGTGGTCCGGGCCGTCGACGACGGGCGGGGCCGCCCCGTGGTCCGGCCCGCGCCGTCCGGCGGTCACGGCCTGGTCGGCATGCGCGAGCGGGTGACCGTGTACGACGGCAGCCTCACCGCCGGCCCGACGCTGGCCGGGGGGTGGCAGGTCGAGGCGCGGCTGCCGCTACCGTCGAGCACCGGGACGGAGGTGGCGGCATGACGGTCCGCGTGGTGATCGTGGACGACCAGGCGCTGGTGCGCGCGGGGTTCCGGATGGTGTTGGGTTCCCAGCCCGACCTGACCGTCGTCGGGGAGGCCATCGACGGGGCGGACGCGCTGCGGGTGCTCGACCGCGTCGAGGCCGACGTGGTGGTCATGGACATCCGGATGCCGACGATGGACGGGGTGGAGGCCACCCGGCGGATCTGCGCCGGCCGGCCCGGCGGCCGGCCCCGGGTGCTGGTGCTCACCACCTTCGACACCGAGGCCGACGCGTTCGCCGCCCTCCAGGCCGGGGCGAGCGGTTTCCTGCTGAAGAACGTGCCGCCGGAGGAGCTGCTGGCCGCGATCCGGGTGGTCGCCGAGGGCGACTCCGTGGTGGCCCCGTCGATCACCCGCCGGCTGCTGGACCGGTTCGCCGGCCAGCTCGGCCCCGGCCCCGCCGCCGACCCCCGGCTGGCCCAGCTCACCGAGCGGGAGCGCGAGATCCTGCTGCTGGTGGCGCAGGGCCTGTCCAACGCCGAGATCGCCGCCCGGGTGCACGTCGCCGAGGCGACCGTGAAGACCCACGTGGGGCGGATCCTGGCCAAGCTGCGGCTGCGCGACCGGGTGCAGGCGGTGGTGCTGGCGTACGAGAGCGGCCTGGTCACCCCCGGCGGCTGAGGAGCGGGTACGCCCCAGGTCGTACGGGGCCGGGCCGCGGGGACGCCTCCGGGCGCAGGCGGGCCGGGCGCACGGGTGGACGCGGCGGGCCGGCGTCGCCCATAGCGTCGACAGGTGTCCGCAACCACCACCTGCACGGGGAGCACCGACGTGTCCGTACCACCTCCCGCGTTCGCCGCCGCCGGCGTCGCGGTCACCGCCCGCGGCCTGCGCAAGGAATACGGCGTCGGCCCGGCGCGGGTCGTCGCCCTCGACGGCGTCGACGTCGACTTCGCCGCCGGCCGGTTCACCGCCATCATGGGCCCGTCCGGCTCCGGCAAGTCCACGCTCATGCACTGCCTCGCCGGCCTCGACCGGCCCACCGCCGGCACCGTACGCATCGGCGACGCCGACACCGGCGGCCTCGACGACCGGCGGCTCACCCTGCTGCGCCGCGACCGGATCGGCTTCGTCTTCCAGAAGTTCAACCTGCTGCCCGCGCTGACCGCCGAGGAGAACGTCGTGCTGCCGCTGGCCATCGCCGGCCGCCGCCCCGACCCGGCCTGGCTGCGCCAGGTCGTCGCCGCCGTCGGGCTGACCGACCGGCTGCGGCACCGGCCCGCCGAGCTCTCCGGCGGCCAGCAGCAGCGCGTCGCCGTCGCCCGCGCCCTGATCACCAAGCCGTGGGTGATCTTCGCCGACGAGCCCACCGGCAACCTCGACTCCCGCTCCGGCGCGGAGGTGCTGCGGCTGCTGCGCGAGGCCGTCGACACCCTCGGCCAGACCGTCGTGATGGTGACCCACGACCCGACCGCCGCGGGCCACGCCGACCGGGTGGTCTTCCTCGCCGACGGCCGGCTGGTCCGCGAGCTGGTCGCGCCGACCGCCGAGGCGGTCCTCGACGCGCTCGCCCGCCTCGACCCGGCCCCGGCCGGCGCGGCGACGGGGGTCCGGCGGTGACCGGGCTGACCCTGCGCACCATGCGCGCCGACGCGCTGCGGCTGCTGCTGTCGGCGCTGGCCGTGGTGCTCGGCGTCGCGTTCGTCGCCGGCACCCTGATCCTCACCGACGGGATGAAGCGCGGCGCGTACGAGCGGGCCGGCGTCTTCGACCGGCACACCGACGTCGCCGTGAACGCCGGGGAGGACCCGATCCCGCCCGCCCTCGTGGAGCGGGTGCGCGCTGTCGACGGGGTGCGCGCCGCCGCCGGGGAGCTGACCGGCACCGCCGGGGTCGTCGGCTCCGACGGCCGGCCCGTCCTCGGCTACGCCGTCGTCGCCGCGATCCCCACCGAGGCGGCCCTCCAGTCGTACGACGTGGTGGCCGGGCGGCTGCCGCAGCGCACCGGCGAGGTGGTCCTCGACGCGCCGACCGTCGCCGAGGAGGGGTTCGTCCTCGGCGGGCCGGTGCGCGTGGGCGGCAGCGGGGGCGCGGCCCGCGCGTACACCCTGGTCGGCACGGTCGACGTGGCCGGCACCGCCCGGGACGTCGGCGGGCCGTTCATCGGCCTGGCCGGGCCCGACGCCCTGGCCGTGACGCAGCAGGAGGGCTACGGGCGGATCATGGTGGCCGCCGCGCCGGGCGTGCCGGCGGCGGAGCTGACCGGGCGGGTGGCGGCCGTGGCCGGCGGCGGCGTGACGGTGCAGGACCGCCAGGCGGTCCTCGACGCCGCCGTCGACGACGCGGTCCGCGACCTGAGGCAGTTCAACCTGCTCCTGCTCACCTTCGCGGCGGTGGCCGTGGTGGTGGCCGGGTTCGTCATCGCCAACACCTTCGCCATCGTGCTCGCCCAGCGCACCCGGCGCACCGCGCTGCTGCGGCTGGTCGGGGCGACCCGGGGGCAGGTGCTGCGGGCGACGCTGCTGGAGGCGGCGGTGACCGGACTGGCCGCCTCGGCGCTCGGGGTGGCGGTCGGCGCGGGCGTCGCGGTCGGCCTGGACGCCCTGCTGGCCGCGTTCGACGTGCCGATGGCCGGGGACGGGATCGCCGTCACGGCGTCGACCGTGCTGGTCTGCCTGCTGCTGGGCACCGTGCTCACCGTGGCCTCCGCCGCCGTGCCCGCCTGGCGGGGCTCCCGGGTCGCGCCGGTGGCCGCGCTCACCGACGCGGCGGTGCACGCCACCCGCGGGGCCGGCCGGGTGCGGCTGGCCGTGGGCGCGCTGGTCCTCGCCGCCGGGGTGGCGGCGCTGGGGTCGGCCGGGGCCGTCGGCCAACTTCCGCTGGTCGCGGCCGGCGGGGTGCTGGCGTTCTTCGGCATCGTGCTGTTCGGGCCGGTGCTGGTGCCGGCGCTGGTGCGCCTGCTGGGCGTCCCCGCGCGCCGGCTGTTCGGGGCGACCGCCGGCCTGGCCGTGGCGAACGCCGTGCGCAACCCGCGCCGGATCGCCGCGACCGCCACCGCGCTGGTCATCGGCATCGGCCTGGTGTCGGCGTTCGTGGTGGGCGCGGGCAGCGCCAAGGCCAGCATCGAGCGGGTCGTGGACCGGGAGATCGGGGTCGACGTCGTGGTCGTCGGCGTGGGCGGGAGCCTGCCCGGGCCGCTGGTCGAGGAGTTGGCCGCCCGCCCCGAGCTGGGCGTCGTGCACGAGCTGCGCGGCCGGGTCAGCGACGGGGTCGAGCTGCGGACCGCCCACCCGGCGCTGGTCGGGCGCACCCTGACGGCCGTGGACGCCGGTGACGCGGGCCGGCTCGGCCCGGGCCGGGTGCTGGTGCACCGGGAGCTGGCCCGGGCGCGGGGCTGGTCGGTCGGCGACACCGTCACCCTGGCCGGGCGGTCGTTCACCGTGGCGGCCGTCGTCGCCGCCGGGCCGGTGCCGGCCGGCGGCTCCGTGCCGGCCGGGCACATGGTCGACGTGGTCGACGCCGACTTCTCCCGCCTCTTCCCGGCCGTGCGCGGCCACCTCGCCGAGATCGACCCGGCCGCCGGGGTGAGCGCCGAGCGGGCCCGCGAGGTCGTCGAGTCGGTGGTGGCCCGCTACCCGACGGCGAACCTGGTGGACCAGGCGACGTACAAGAAGTCGCTCACCGGCACGATCGACATGGTGCTGGCGTTCGTCGTCGCCCTGCTCGGCCTGGCCGTGGTCATCGCCCTGGTCGGCGTCGCCAACACGCTCAGCCTGTCGGTGGTCGAGCGCACCCGGGAGAACGCCGTGCTGCGCGCGGTCGGGCTGACCAGGGGCCGGATGCGGGCGATGCTCGCCGTGGAGGCGGTGCTGACGGCGCTGGTCGGCGCGGTGCTCGGGGTGGGCCTCGGCACCGGGGTCGGCGCGGGCGCGATGGCGGTGGTCACCCGGCTCAGCGGCGAGTTCACGCTGGTGCTGCCGTGGGGACGGCTCGGGCTGGTCCTCCTGGTGGCGGTGCTGGCGGCGTTGGCGGCGTCGGTCCTGCCGGCCCGCCGCGCCCTCGCCCGCCCGATCGTCGCCTCCCTCGGCGACTGAGCGTCAGAGGCGTTCGACCGTCGGGCCGTGGCAGCGGTTGCGGGTGTCGAAGACGTACCGGGCGTGCCGCACCACCAGGTCGTAGTCGAGGCAGTCGTGGTCGGTCACCACCACCACGGCGTCGGCCGCGCGGATCTCGCGTTCGGTCAGGCCGACCACGACCACGCCGCCGGGCAGGTGGTGCGGCTCGGCGTACGGCTCGACCGCCCGGACCTCCGCGCCGAGGTCCTGGAGGCGGCGGGCCACGTCGACGGCGGGGGAGTCCCGCATGTCGCCGGTGTTCGGCTTGTACGCCAGCCCGAGCAGCAGCAGCCGGGCCCCGCTGACCGCCCGGCCGGCCCGGTTGAGCCCGTTCATGATCCGTCGGACGACGTGCTCGGGCATCTCGTGGTTGACGTCGTTGGCCAGCTCGATGAACCGGAACTGCCGGCCCAGCCGGCGCTTGAGCTGCCAGGACAGGTAGCACGGGTCGATCGGCAGGCAGTGCCCGCCGACGCCGGGGCCGGGGCGGAACGGCATGAACCCGAACGGCTTGGTCTCGGCGGCCTCGATGGCCTGCCACACGTCGATGTCGAGGTGGTGGCTGAGCATTGTCAGCTCGTTGATGAGCGCGATGTTGACCTGGCGGAAGGTGTTCTCGATGAGCTTGGTCAGCTCCGCGACCCGGGTGGAGTCCACCGGCACGGTCCGCTCGACCAGCCGCCGGTAGAACGCGTCGACCCGCTCCCGGGAGGCCGCGTCGACGCCGGAGACCACCTTCGGGGTGTTCTCCAGCTTCCACACCGGGTTGCCGGGGTCGATCCGTTCCGGGCTGTAGCCGAGGTGGAAGTCGCCGGGGGCGGTCAGCCCGCTGGCCGACTCCAGCAGCGGGCGGAGCAGCTCCTCGGTGGTGCCGGGGTAAGTGGTCGACTCCAGGATCACCGTGCAGCCCGGCCGCAGGTACGGCCCGATGCCGCCGCCGGCCTGCTCGACGTAGCTCAGGTCGGGCACCCCGTCGCGCAGCGGGGTGGGGACGGTGATCACGCAGATGTCGAAGCCCTCGGCGTCGGCGTACTCGGTGCTCGGGCGGTATCTGCCGCTGCCCAGCGCCCGGCCGAGCCGGTCGGCGGGGATGTCCTCGACGAAGGACTCGCCCGAGGCGAGGCGCTTGACCCGGTCGGCGTTGACGTCGAGGCCGACGACGGCCATGCCCGCCTCGACGGCGCGCATGGCCAGCGGCAGGCCCACGTATCCCTGGCCGATGACGACCAACTTCTCAGCGCTCACCCGTGGCTCCCGCAGCAGACGACGGAACGTGCATCATCGTCAGCATAAGTGAGGTTCTGGGTTTTAAGTCCGATTTGGTGAAGGTGGGGCCGGTGGGGTCGGCCCCGGCGGCCGGATCCGGCGGACCCGGCCGGGTCAGTCCCCCTGGGCCGGCGGGTCGGCCGGGGTGCTCGCCGTGGTCGGCGGCGGGTCCACCGGCGTGCTCGCGGTGGTCGGCGGCGGGTCCACCGGGGTGCTCGCCGTCGTGGGCGGCGGGTCGACGGGCTTGGTGGGCGGCGCGCCCGTCGGTTCCGGCGCGGGCGACTCGCTCGGCTGCGGGGTCGGCGTCGGGGTGACCGACGCCGAGGGGCGGCCCCCGCCCGGCCGGAACGTGCGGTCCGGGTCGCCCGCGGCGTCCTCGGTGGCGGCCGGGTCGTCGGAGCCCTGCGTCGGGTCGGCCGCCGGGGCGGTCGGCCCGTAGTTCGTGGCGGGGGCGTTGGCGTTCGTCGCGGCGCCGAGCGCCGCGGCCAGCGCGATCCCGGCGACCGCCACCGCCGCGAGCGCGCCGATCAGGGTGCCACGGCGGCCCGGGCGGCCGGTGAGGGTGCGCACCGGCGCGGCCGTCGGCCGCACCGGCGGCAGGTCGCCGCGGGTGCTGTCCAGCCTGTCCCGGGCGGCGGGCGGCCGGCGCGTCGACACCGGCACGGTGCTGGTGGGCGCGGAGCTGTCGGCGATGGTGGCCCGCGCGGCCTCCGCCATCGCCGCGCCGGTCGCGTACCGTGCCGCCGGGTCCTTGGCCAGGGCGCGGGACACCAGGTCCCGCACCGGCCCGGGGATGTCGGCCGGCAGCTCCGGCGGCTCGTCGTCGAGGTGCCGCACGGCGACCTGGAGGGGGTTGTCGCCGGTGAACGGCGGCCCGCCGGTCAGGCAGCAGTAGGCCACCGCGCCGAGGGCGTAGATGTCCGTGGCCCCGGAGACCGGTCGGCCCGCCGCCTGCTCGGGGGCCATGTAGAGCGCGGTGCCCGGCACCGCGTTGGTGCTGGTGATGCTCGTGACGTTGGTCGACCGGGCGACCCCGAAGTCGACCAGGACGACGGTGCCGTCCTCCTGCACCAGCAGGTTGCTCGGCTTGACGTCGCGGTGGACGATGCCGCCGGCGTGCGCCGCGTGCAGCGCCTGGGCTGCCTGGGCGACGATCGACATGGTCTCGGCCACGCCGAGGTGCCCCGCCGCCTCGATCCGCCGGGACAGCGGCTCGCCCTCGACGAACTCCATCACCAGGTAGTCGGCCCGCCCGCCGCTGGGCAGGTCGTCCTCGCCGCAGTCGTAGACCTGCACGATGCCGGGGTGCCGCAGGGCGGCCATGATCCGGGCCTCGGCGCGGAACCGGGCGATGAAGTCCGGGTCGGAGACCAGCGCCGGCAGCAGGACCTTGACCGCGACCCGTCGGCCGAGGACCTGGTCCGTGGCCCGCCAGACGTCACCCATGCCGCCGGTGGCGACACGGTCGTCCAGGCGGTACCGACCGCTGAGCACGACTCCCGAAGACAACACAGCAATACCGTACCCAGAGCGAGCCCGGCTCACCTCCTGCGCTCCGGCCGCGCCGGGCGGGCCGAGGGGGTGGCCGGGGCGTCCGGGCGGCCCGCCGTCCGGGCGGCCCGTGATCGACTCGCGACCGCCCGTCACGGGTCGCCCGGGACGATGGCATGGCCTGGCCGAACGGCGGAGGCCCCGGTCGGCCCGCCCGGCCCGCGTCGCCGGTGGCGTCCGCGGCCCGCTCCGTGTCACATCGACTCGCCGCGTCCACCGCTTGATAATTCTCACTCTTTCTCCGGGACGCATCGCCTTGTCCGCCCGGCACCCCGCTCCTAGCGTTAGCGCGGCTCGGGCCAGCCAGGCTCCCCGGACGGGTCACGCCCGCCGACGGCCGCGCCGGGTGGTGACCGCACGCGCCGCCCGGGCGCGTACGGTGTCGGGCGTGATCAGGGTCAGCGGGGGGCTGATGGTGCGGGAGGAGGTCCGACCGCCGGGCCAGGACGGTGCCGTGCGCGTCGCTTCCGACGGGCCACCCGCCGACCCCGGCCGGTGGGAACGGCGTACCCATGACGAGTGAACTGAACGAGGCGGTCGTCGCGGCGCAGGCCGGCGACGAGGACGCCTTCCGGTTCCTCTACCGCAGCCTCCAGCCCGGCCTGCTGCGCTACCTGACCGCGCTGGTCGGCGCGGACGCCGAGGACGTGGCCTCGGAGACCTGGCTGCAGATCTCCCGGGACCTGCCCACCTTCACCGGCGGGGAGTTCCGGGCCTGGACCGTCACCATCGCCCGGAACCGGGCCATGGACCACCTGCGCCGGCAGCGCCGCCGGCCCTCGCTGCCCGTGCCGGTGCAGGCGCTCAGCGACCTGGCGGGCGACGCCGACACCGCCGAGCGGGCCGGCGAGGCCCTCGGCACCGAGGCCGCGCTGGCGCTGATCGCCACCCTCCCGCCCCGGGAGGCCGAGGCGGTGCTGCTGCGCGCGGTGATCGGCCTGGACGCCGAGAGCGCCGGGCGGGTGCTCGGCCGGCGGGCCGGCGCGGTGCGCACCGCCGCCCACCGGGGGCTGCGCCGCCTCGCCACGCTCCTCCAGCCCCAGGACCCGACCCCGGAGGCCGCCCCGCCCGCGCCGTCGCCCCGCCCCCGCCCCGGCCGGCCGGCGTCCGGCGCGCCGTACGTCGAGCAGGCGGACGGCTGACGTGAGGGGAAACCGATGAGCTTCCGGCAGCCCGACCGGCCGGACCTGCCCGCCGACCGGGCGGAGTCCGACCGGCTCCTCGACGCCGCGCGCGACCCCCGCGCGGGCGACGCCGGCCGTCCCGCCGACCCCCTGACCGACCTGCTCGCCGCGGCGGCGGCCCCGGCCCGCCCCGGCGAACTCGCCGGTGAGGAGGCGGCGCTCGCCGCGTTCCGGGCCGCGCGCGCCGCGCCGGCGTCCGCCCCCGCGCGTCCGCCCCGGCGGCGTGCCCGGGGGATCGGGGCGGTCGCCTGGATCGGGGCGGTCGCCGCCACCGCGACCGCCGGTGTCGCCGTCGCCGCGGTCGGCCTGGACCGGGCCGACGACGCCCCGCGCCCGCCCGTCCCGGGCACCGCGCCCGCCGACCCCGGCGTCTCGGGACCCACCGGGGCGGGACCCACCGGCTCGGGGCCGACCGGCGGCTCCTCCGCCCCCGGCGGCGGGGACGCGACGCCGGGCGACGCCGGGCCGGGCGCGTCCCCCGGGGCCGTGCCGCCGCCGACGCCCGGCCGCACCCCCGGGCCGGCCGGCACCAGGGCCGCCGCGAACCTGCCGGGGCTGTGCCGGGCGTACCTGGCCAAGCCGGCCGCACAGCGCGCGGAGGCGCTGACCACCCCGGGATTCGCGCCGCTGGTCGACGCCGCCGGCGGTGCCGCCGAGGTGGAGAGCTACTGCCGACGCCTGGTCCCCGACGCCGGTCCCGCGGATCCGCCGGCGGCCCGCCCCACGCACACCGGTCGACCGGCGTCGAAGGCCACCCCCGCCCCGGACCCCGCCGACCAGGACTGATTCCCGAAACACCTGTTACGGCAAGGCGAGCGGAATTCGTCTGCTAGACAGAAGATGGTCGCAGCGCGGACGCCGGGGCCGGGAAGGGTCAGGCCGTTCCGCCCCGACCGAGGGAGGATCGTCTCGTGGTCACGTCACCGGAGCTGGACCGGACCACCCCGCTGCGGGAGGTGGACGACGCGGTCCGGCACATCGCCAGGATCTGCTTCAAGACCGGCCCACCGACCCGCACCGGTGTCGAACTGGAATGGACCGTGCACGACGCCGCCGACCCCACCCGCCCCGTGGACCGGGAGCGGCTCCGGGCGGCCCTGGGGCCGCACAGCCCCACCACCATCCACGACTCCAGCCCCGCCGCACCGCTCCGGCACGGCAGCGCCGTGACCGTCGAGCCCGGCGGGCAGCTCGAGATCTCCACCGCGCCGCGCTCCTCGGTCGCCGCGCTGGTAGACGCCACGAACGCCGACATCGCCCAGGTCACCGACCTGCTCGGGGCCGCGGGCCTGATGCTCGGGCGCACCGGCATCGACCCGTGGCGGCTGCCCCGGCCGGTGGTCGACACCCCGCGCTACCGCGCCATGCGGTGCGTGTTCGACCGCCACGGCCCCGCCGGCCGGACCATGATGTACAGCACGGCCGGGCTCCAGGTCTGCCTGGACGCCGGCGAACCGGACCAGGTCACCGCCCGCTGGGCGGCGGCCCACGCGGTCGGTCCGCCGCTGCTCGCCGCGTTCGCCACCGCCGACCGGCACGCCGGGCGGCGCACCGGGTGGGCGTCCGCCCGGATGGCCGCCTGGCTGGCCATCGACCCGGCCCGCACCCGCCCCGTCTGGTCGCCGCAGCGCCCCGACGCCGACCCGGTCGCGGCCTGGACGGCGTACGCGCTGGCGGCCCCGCTGCTCTGCCTGCGCGACGACGCCGCCGACTGGACGCCGCCGCCCGGGGTGACCTTCGGCGACTGGATCGGCGGCGCGCTGCCCCGGCAGCCCACCACCGACGACCTGGACTACCACCTGAGCACGCTGTTCCCGGTGGTGCGTCCCCGTGGCTACCTGGAGATCCGCTACCTCGACGCCCAGCCGGGGCCGGACTGGCGGCTGCCGCTGGCGGCGCTCGCCGCCCTGCTCGCCGACCCGGCCACGGTGCGCCGGGCCACGGCCACGGCCACGCCGGTCGCCGACCGGTGGCACGAGGCGGCCCGCCACGGCCTCGGCGACCCGCCGCTGGCGCGGGCCGCCGCCGGCCTGCTCGACCTGGCGCTGGCCGCCCTGCCCCGGCTGGACCTGCCGGCCGACCTGCACGACGAGACGACCCGGGGACTACGGCGGCGGCTGGCCGCCGCGGAGAGGGGATCGCGGTGACGACCACCCACGAGCTCGGCGCGGAGCAGCTGCGCAGCCGCATCGCCGCCGAGCTGGCGCGCGCCCGGGCCAGGACCGCCGGGCTCACCGAGGCCGTCGACGACGCCGACCTGCTGCGCCAGCACTCGCCGATCATGTCCCCGCTGGTCTGGGACCTCGCCCACGTGGGCAACCAGGAGGAGCTCTGGCTGGTCCGGGACGTCGGCGGGCGCGAGCCCGTCCGCCGGGACATCGACGACCTGTACGACGCGTTCAAGCAGCCCCGCCGCGACCGCCCCGCGCTGCCGTTGCTGCCGCCCGCCGAGGCCCGCGCCTACCTGGCCACCGTGCGGGACAAGGTGCACGACCTGCTCGACCGGGTGCCGTTCACCGACCGGCCGCTGGTCGCCGACGGGTTCGCCTTCGGCATGATCGTCCAGCACGAGCAGCAGCACGACGAGACGATGCTCGCCACCCACCAGCTGCGCGTCGGCCCGCCGGCGCTGCACGCCCCGGACCCGCCGTCGCCGCGCGTGCGGGTGGCCGACGAGGTCCTGGTCCCGGCCGGGGAGTTCACCATGGGCACCTCCACCGACCCGTGGGCGCTGGACAACGAGCGCCCCGCGCACCCGGTGCGGTTGCCCGCGTACGTCATCGACGCCGCACCCGTCACCAACGGCCGCTACCGCGAGTTCATCGCCGACGGCGGGTACGACGACCCGCGCTGGTGGAGCGAGGCCGGCTGGGCGCACCGCACGAAGGCCGGGCTGACCGCCCCGATGCACTGGCGGCGCGACGGCGACGGCTGGGCGTACCAGCGGTTCGGCCGGTGGTCGCCGGTGCGCGACGACGAGCCGGTGGTGCACGTGTGCTGGTACGAGGCGCAGGCGTACGCGGCCTGGGCCGGCAGGCGGCTGCCCACCGAGGCGGAGTGGGAGAAGGCGGCCCGCTGGGATCCGGCCACCGGCCGGTCCCGCCGCTACCCGTGGGGCGACGAGGAGCCGACCGCCGAGCACGCGAACCTCGGGCAGCGGCACCTGTGGCCCGCGCCGGTGGGCGCGTACCCGGCCGGGGCGTCACCGCTGGGCGTGCACCAGCTGATCGGCGACGTGTGGGAGTGGACGTCCAGCCCGTTCCGGGGGCACCCGGGGTTCGCCGCGTTCCCCTACCGGGAGTACTCGGAGGTGTTCTTCGGCGACGACCACCGGGTGCTGCGCGGCGGCTCCTTCGGCACCGACCGGGCCGCCTGCCGGGGGACGTTCCGCAACTGGGACTACCCGATCCGGCGGCAGATCTTCAGCGGCTTCCGCTGCGCCCGCGACGCCCGACCCGACGAGTCGGGCCGGTGAGGGCCGGTCACCCCGGGGCCGCCTGATGTGCCGGCACCTGGCGTACGTCGGGCCGCCGGTGATCCTGCGCGCCCTGCTGTACGACCCGCCGCACTCCCTGGTGCGGCAGTCCTGGGCACCCCGGGACATGCGGGGCGGCGGGACCGTCAACGCCGACGGCTTCGGCGTCGGCTGGTACCCGCCCGGCGGCGGCGAGCCGGTGCGCTACCGGCGCGGCACGCCGATCTGGGGCGACGCCACCCTGCCGGGGCTGGCGGCGGCGACCACCAGCGGCGCGGTGCTGGCGGCCGTTCGGTCCGCCACGGTCGGCATGCCGGTGCTCGACACCGCCGCCGCCCCGTTCGCCGAGGGGCCGTGGCTGTTCAGCCACAACGGGGTGGTGCGCGGCTGGCCCGACGCGGTGGCCGCGCTCGCCGGCCGGCTGCCCGTACGCGACCTGCTGACCCTCGACGCGCCGACCGACTCCGCGCTGCTGTGGGCCCTGGTGCGGCACCGGCTGCGGGCGGGCGAGGACCCGGCGCGGGCGGTCGCCGCCACGGTGGCCGAGGTCGCGGCGGCGGCCCCCGGGTCCCGGCTCAACCTGCTGCTCACCGACGGGCGCACCGTCGTGGCCACCGCCGTCGGCCACGCCCTGTCGCTGCGGCGGTCCCCGGGCGCGGCGCTGCTGGCCTCGGAACCGCACGACGACGACCCCGGCTGGCAGGCGGTGCCGGACGGGCGGCTGGTGGTGGCCACGGCGGCGGGGGCGCGCGTCGACGCGCTGCCCGCCGGCTGAGCGGCGACCGGCCCGCACAGGTGGGGAACGACACGACCGACGGAGGGGACACCCGATGAGCGCGGAACCGCTGGAGATCTACCTGGAGGAGCAGGACCTGGGCCGGAGCCTGCGCGACGACGTCCGCACGGGGCTGACCGCGCGGCCGAAGTGGCTGCCGCCGAAGTGGTTCTACGACGCGCGGGGCAGCGAGCTGTTCGAGGAGATCACCCGCCTGCCGGAGTACTACCCGACCCGGGCCGAGCGGTCGGTGCTGGCACGGCGGGCCGGCGACGTCGCCGAGCTGACCGGGGCCAAGACCCTGATCGAGCTGGGCTCCGGCTCGTCGGAGAAGACCCGGCTGCTGCTGGACGCGTTCACCCGGCGCGGCGGGCTGGGCACGTTCGTGCCACTGGACGTCTCGGTCAGCGCCCTGCGGCAGTCCACCGAGCAGATCGCCACCGACTATCCCGGCCTGCGCGTACGCGGCATCGTCGGTGACTTCACCCGCCACCTCGACCGGCTGCCCACCGGTGGCCGGCGACTGGTGATCTTCCTCGGCGGCACGATCGGCAACCTGCTGCCGGCCGAGCGGGCCGGCTTCCTCGCCGCCATGCGTGCGTCCCTGGAGCCCGGTGACTGGCTGCTGATCGGCACCGACCTGGTCAAGGACCCGTCGATCGTCGTCCCCGCCTACGACGACGCCGCCGGGGTGACCGCCGAGTTCAACCGCAACGTGCTACGGGTGGTCAACCGGGAGCTGGGCGCCGACTTCGACCCGGAGGCGTTCGCGCACGTCGCGCTCTGGGACCCAGAGCAGGAGTGGATCGAGATGCGGCTGCGGGCCGAGCGGCCGGTCCGGGCCCGGGTGCTCGACCTCGACGTGGAGTTCGCCGCCGGGGAGGAGCTGCGGACGGAGGTGTCGGCCAAGTTCCGCCCGGCGGGCATCGCCGGGGAGCTCGCGGCCGCCGGCTTCACCGCCCGGGAGTTCTGGACCGACGCCGACGGGCTGTTCGGCGTCACCCTGGCCCGCGCCGACTGAGCAGCGGGTCCGCCCCGCCCCGGCGGCCAGGCGGCGGACCTGTGGGGTAGGGTGGGGCGCGAAGGGGAGTAGCCCCCAATGTCGTGGTCGACACACTGGTGCGTTCCGCATCCGGCCACGCGGCCCCACCCTCCGGTGGGGCGGGCGAGACCTTCGACCCAGGCTGTCTACAACAGCCGGGTCGAGGGCGCCCCACACCCCCGGCCCGGTGTTATCGGGAAGGGTGTCATGGAAGGTTTCCTCGTCGCGCTGGCGGTCAGCTTCGGCGTCATCTTCGTCGCCGAGCTGGGCGACAAGTCCCAGCTGATGGCGCTCACGTTCGCCACCCGGTTCAAACCGATCCCGGTGCTCGTCGGCATCACGGTCGCCACCGCCGTCGTCCACCTGGCCTCGGTCGCCATCGGCTACGGGTTGGGCGCCGCCCTGCCCACCGGCTGGATCTCGCTGGTCGCCGGCCTCGCGTTCCTCGGCTTCGGCGTCTGGACGCTGCGCGGGGACAAACTCACCGAGGAGGAGAAGCGCAAGGCCGAGCGCGGCGGCAGGTCGGCCGTCGTCGCGGTGGGCGTGGCGTTCTTCCTCGCCGAGCTGGGCGACAAGACGATGCTCGCCACCATCACCCTCGCCACCAAGTACGGCTGGTTCGGCACCTGGCTCGGCTCCACCCTCGGCATGGTGGCCGCCGACGCGCTGGCGATCCTGGTCGGGCGGCTGCTCGGGCGGCACCTGCCCGAGCGCACCATCCGCTACGGCGCGGCGATCCTCTTCGCCATCTGCGGCCTCTGGCTGATCTTCGAGGCCGTCGCCGAGCTCTGACCGACAGGGCCGTCGCCGGGCACCGGGCTGCGGGGCCGTCGCCGGGCTCGACCGGCGGCGGTGACTACCCGCCGGCGCGCCGGGTAACGGCCCCGGGTGAGCTGGGACGACATCCTGCGTACCGGCGACCACCTGGCGGTCGCCGTCGTGGAGGTCGCCGGCGCGGCGGTCATCTTCGTCGGCGCGGTCTGGGCGGCGCTGCGGTTCGTGGTCGAGGGGCTGCGGCACCGCAGCGCCGCCGTCTTCACCCCGATCCGGTTGACCCTCGGCCGGTTCCTCACCCTCGGGCTGGAGTTCCAGCTCGCCGCGGACATCCTGCGTACCGCCGTGTCGCCGACCTTCGACCAGATCGGCAAGCTGGCGGCGATCGCCGCCATCCGGACGGCGTTGAACTTCTTCCTCCGGCGCGAGATCGCCCAGGAGAAGCGCCAGATCGACCCCGACCGGCCGGCGGACCCGGCGGCGGAGCCGTCCCGCGCGGCGCGGCCGGGGGCCCCGGCGTCGTCCGCCGCGGCCCCGGAGCCCGGGGGCCCGTCGTGACGGCCCCGCTGCCGTCGGTCGTGACCGCCGTCGCGCTGCTCGTCGGCCTGGCGACCCTGGCGGCCACCGGGTCGTGGCGGCGCGCGCTGCGGGTGCTGCTGGACCTGCTGACGGCGGCCGGGCTGCTCCGCCTCACCGGCGACCAGGGGTGGACGCAGCTGGCGGGGGCCGCCGCGATCGTGGCGGTGCGCACCGCGCTGTGGCGCGTGGTGGTGGCCACCACGCCGCCGGGCGGGACGGGGCGATCCGCGGTCCGCAGGGGCCGAGCGCGCTGCGGGGCGGACGATCACGCCTTACCGTGAGCGCCAAGAGGCGATTATGGCGATGTCTGGAGGGAAAAGGTATGAGTCGGCACGACGAGCCCAACGAGTATGGTTTCGCCGGCGGCGCCACCGCCCCCGAGCCGCCGGCCGGCGGCCGGCCCGAGGAACAGGACCTCGCCGAGGAGGTGGCGGTGCCCGGCGACGACCTCACCGGGCCGGTCAGCGACGCGCTGAGCGAGGAGACGGAGCAGGCCGAGGAGGACGGGCCGGCCGGTCGCCGCCGCTGAGGCGTCGGCAGGAGGGCGAGCCCGCCGGGCGTCGCCGCGAAGCGTCCACAGGGGTCGCCGGGAGTGCCCGGCGGCCCCTGTCCCGTCCGCCCCCGGCGGGACGCGGGGGACGGACGGGCGCGCGCCGTCGTCCGCCGTGCCCGCCCCACGTCACCTCGGCCGTCCGAACCGAGTTGGTCCCGGCGTGGGGAAGGGCCTTCGATATCCGGTCGAGCGCCGATTTCATCCTTATTGCCGTCTTTGTGCCTTTGAATCCTCTACAGTCGGTTCGACCGGATGCGCTGGTGGGGCCGGCGGAATGAAGGGCCGCCCCGTGACTGCTGAGGGAGCTTTGGTGCTTGACATGTCGACCACACTGATCGGACGGAGGCTTCGCGCCTGATGGACGTTCGCGATTTCCTCCGGACCGTCCGGCGTAGCTGGTGGGTGGTCCTGCTCTCCGTCATGGTGGGCCTCGCGGTCGCCGCGCTGGTCACGGTCCGGACCGAGCCCCGCTACGCGGCCTCGGTGACCTTCTTCGTCACCACCCCCAACCAGGGCGTCACCGACGCCTACCAGGGCAACGTCTTCATGCAGCAACGCGTCAAGTCGTACGCCGACCTGTTGCAGAGCGACCGGCTGGCGCAGAGTGTCGTCGGCAAGACCCCGCTCGGGCTGACCGCCGAGGAGGTGCAGGCGCGCGTCAGCGCCGCCGCCCTCCCCGACACCGTCCTGCTGCGCGGCACCGTCACCGACACCGACGCCACCCGCGCGCTGCGGCTGACCGAGGCGATCACCACCCAGTTCGTCGACCTGGTCAAGGAGGTGGAGTCCGCCGGGGAGGGGCGAACCCCGCCGGTCAAGGTCGAGGTGATCAGCGGCCCCCGGGTCGACTCCAGCCCGGTGTCGCCCAACCCGGCCCGCAACCTGACCCTCGGCGCGCTCGGCGGCCTGCTCGGCGGCATCGCCCTGGCGCTGTTGCGGACGCGGCTGGACACCCGGCTGCGGGACTCGGTCGCCCTCCAGCGCGCCACCGGCAGCCCGCTGCTCGGTGAGATCCCGTTCGACGCCGCCGCCCGCACCGCGCCGCTGATCGTCGGCGACGCGGCCACCTCCCCCCGGGCCGAGGCGGTACGCAAGCTGCGGACCAACCTGCGCTTCGTCGACGTGCACGAGCCCGCCCGGGTGATCGCGGTGACCAGCGCGTTGCAGGGGGAGGGGAAGACCACCCTGTCCTGCAACCTCGCCATCGCCCTCGCGGAGGCCGGCTGGCGGGTCGCCCTGGTCGACGCGGACCTGCGCCGGCCCAAGGTGGCCGAGTACCTGGGCATGGAGGCCGGGGTGGGGCTGACCGACGTCCTGCTCGGCGACGTCAGCGTGGGCGACGTGGTGCAGCGGTGGGGCGACAAGTCCCTGCTCGTGCTGCCCGCCGGCTCGGCGCCGCCCAACCCCAGCGAGCTGCTCGGCTCGAAGGCGATGGCGGACCTGCTGCTGGTGCTGCGGGAGTCGGCGGACATCGTGGTCATCGACACCGCGCCGCTGCGCACCGTCACCGACGGCGTGGTCGTCGCCGTCCAGGCCGACGGGGCCCTGATGGTCAGCCGCTACGGCCGCACCGACCGTGGTCAGGTCGGCGCCGCCGCGCAGGCGCTCCAGGCGGTCTCCGTGCGGCTGCTCGGCTGCGTGCTGAACATGGCCAAGCTCGGCCGCGCCGAGACCTACCAGTACGAGAGCTACCGGGTGGAGGTGCCGGCCGGACCGGCCGCCGCGCCGCCGAGCCACGCCGACGCCGCGCCGGCCGCCCGCAACGGGGCGTACCCCGGCCCCGAGCAGACGATCCCGGACCCGACGCAGGAACTCACCCGGCTGCCTCGATGAGCGCCGCAACCGGTGCCAGCGACCGCTCGATCTCCTGCGCGCAGCGCCGGAAGTCGGCTGGCCTGCCGCCGATCGGGTCGAGCAGGTCGTCCTCGTCCGGGGTGGCCGGTTGCAGGAGCCCCCGGGCCAGGGCCGCGGCCCGCACCGCCGCCCGCAGGGCGCCGACGTCCGCGCCGTCCGGCGCCCCGGCCGCCCCGGCGAGCCGCCCGAACTGCCGCAGGGTGAAGGTGCGGTGCAGGGCGGCGGGCAGGCGCGAGACGCAGGCCGACCGCTGGCGTCGGGTGGAGGTCAGCACCAGCGCGGCATCGGCCAGGTGGGCGGTGGTCAGCGCCCGGCTGCGGAAACCGGCCGGGTCGCGCCCCGTCTCGGCGGCCACCTCGGCCGCGTACGGGTGCATCGGCCGGCCGTCGACCGCGTCGGTGCCGGCGCTGGCCACCTCGACCGGCAGCTTCGCCATGAGCTGCGCGGCCAGGAACTCGGCCATGGGCGAGCGGCACAGGTTGGCGTGGCAGACGAACAGGATGCGGTCGGCCATCGGCGGTTCTCCCAGCGTTCCGGTCGCGGTGTGGCCCGTGGAATCGTATGCGCCCGCCGGCACGTTCCGTGTCCGCGCCACGCCGGTGCGTCATCACGGGGCGGGGAGGCTCCGGTGAGGATCGGCATCCTGTCCTACCACTTCCCGCCCGAGCCGGCCTTCGTCCCCGGCAGCCTCGCCGAGCAGCTGGCCGCGCGCGGCCACGAGGTCCGCGTCCTGACCGGCTTCCCCGACTATCCCGGTGGCCAGGTCTATCCGGGCTGGCGGCAGCGGTGGCGGTACGAGACCCGCAGCGAGCGGCTCACGGTGCGGCGGGTGCCGCGCTGGTCGGCCGGGGACGCCTCCGTGCGCGCCCGCCTGGCGGGGTGGCTCTCCTTCGCCGCGAGCGCCGGCACGATCGGCCGGGGCCACCTGGCCGGCGTCGACGTGCTCTACGTGCACCAGCTTCCCGCCGCGACCTTCGCGGCGGCCGGCCTGCTGCGGCTGCTGGGCGCGGTGCCGACGGTGCTGCACGTGCAGGACGTCCACCCGGAGCTGGAGGCCCAGGGCGCGACGCCGACCCCCTGGTCCGCCCGGGTGGCCGCCGCGACCCGGTGGCTCTACCGCTCGGCCGACCTCGTCGCGGTCGCCGCGCCCGGCATGCGCGACCTGGTGGTCGCCGGCGGCGCCGATGCGGGGCGGGTGCGGCTGGTGCTCAACTGGACCGACGAGCGGCTGTTCCATCCGGCCGAGCCGACCCGGGAGGCGCGCCGCCTCGTCCGGGGCGACGGCCGCTGCGTGGTGATGCACGCCGGCACCATCGGCGCCCGGCACGGGCTGGACACGGCGGTGCGCGCCGCCGCGCCGCTGCGCGGCACGATGGACCTGGTCCTGGTCGGTTCGGGCCCGGACGAGGAGCGGGTCCGGCGGCTCGCCGGGGAGCTGGGCACCGACAACGTCCGGTTCGTCGCGCGGCGCTCGCCGCTGGAGATGGCCGACCTGTACGCCGCCGCCGACTACCAGCTGGTGATGCTGCGCGACCTGCCGGAACTGCGTGGGACGGTCCCCGGCAAGCTGCAGGCCGCGTTCGGCTGCGCGTCGCCGGTGGTGGCGTCGGCGGGCGGCGACACCGTCGAGATCGTGGAGCGCGCCCGGGCCGGGCTCTCCTGCCCGCCGGAGGACTGGGCGACGCTGGCCGACCGCTTCTGGCTGGCCGCCACCATCCCGTCGGCGGCCCGGGTGGAGATGGGCCGCCGCGGCCGCGAGGCGTACCTGCGCGACATGTCGCTGCGCGGCGGGGTCGACGAGGTCGAGCGGCTGCTCCAGGAGGCGGTCGCGGCGCGGCGCGTGCGCCGCCCCGCCGAGCGGGTCCGCCGTTCGGAACCCCGGGCCTAAATCCACCATAACGGCGCGAAGCGGGTGAAGCGCGTGCTAGAAAATGATGAATCGTCATTTCTGTCCGTTTTATGAGTGGAGTTGGCGTTGAGTGAGACCGAGCAGCCCCGCCACCGAGGGCGACGGACCCGGCGGCGCGCCAGGGCCCGGGCCCGTCGCGCCTTGCTCGCCGGCCTGGTCGTCGGTTCGCTGGCGCTGCTGAGCGTCGGCTGGGTGGGTTTCCGGGGCTGGCAGGCCCGCACCCACCTGCTCAACGCCGCGGCCCTGGCCCAGCAGCTCAGCTCCGAGGTGGTGGGAGCCGACACCGAGCGGGCCCAGCGCACCCTCTCGGCCCTGCAGGTGCAGGCCGGCGCGGCGCGGGACGCCACCGACGACCCGGGCTGGTGGGCCGGGCAGCACGCCCCGTTCGCCGGGGACGACCTGACCGCGGTGCGGCAGATCGCGGTGGCGATCGACGACCTCGCCCGGGAGGCGTTCCCCACCCTGCTGCGCACCGACCTGTCGACCCTGCTGCCCGGCAAGGGACGGCTGGACGTGCGCCGGCTGAAGGCCGTCGCGGCGGAGCTCACCGCCACCAACCAGGTGGTCCAGCGCACCCACGCCCGCCTCGCCGCCGTGGCCGGCGAAACCCTGGTCGAGCCGGTACGCGACGCCGTGGTCGAACTGCGTACGCAGCTCGACCAGCTGGCCACGCTCACCCGGGCCGCCGACGGCGCCGCCCGGCTGCTGCCGCCCCTGCTCGGCGCGGCCGGCCCGCGCAGCTACCTGATGGTGTCGCAGAACCCGGCGGAGCTGCGCGCCACCGGCGGCATGTTCGGCGCGTACGCCGTGATCGAGGCCAGGGACGGCCAGCTCCGGATGGGCACCCAGGGCACCAGCGCCCAGCTGGGCCTGTTCGACCCGCCCCTGAAGCTCAAGCCGGAGATCCGCAACCTCTACACCGACCTGCCCGGCATGTACCCGGCGGACGTCAACCTGACCCCGCACTTCCCGACCGCCGCCGCGCTGTTCCGCCAGATGTACCGCAAGCGCACCGGCGAGACCGTCGACGGCGTCCTCGCCGTCGACCCGGTGGTGCTGTCCTACCTGCTCAAGGTCACCGGCCCCGTGCCGGTGCCGGGCCACACCACCCTGGTCGGCGACAAGGCGGTGCGGACCCTGCTCTCCGACGCCTACCAGCGGATGGACGCGGAGGAGCAGGACCAGTTCTTCGCCGCCTCGGCGACCGCCGCCTTCGACACCTTCTTCACCCGCGAGGTGGACCCCCGGGCCTACCTGTCCGCGCTGGACCGGGCCATCACGGAACGGCGGGTGCTGTTCTGGAGCGCCCACCCGGAGGAACAGCGGGTCATCGAGGCCAACCGGCTCGCCGGCTCGCTGCCGGAGAAGGAGGACGTGCCCACCGTCGGCGTGTTCCTCAACGACGGCAGCGGCGCGAAGCTCGGCTACTACCTGCGGCCGGCGGCGACGCTGACCGTCGGGCAGTGCCGCCCCGACGGCCGCCGCGAGCTGCGGCTGCGCTTCACGCTGCACTCGACCGCCCCGCAGCGCGGGCTGTCGACGTCGGTGCTCGGCCTCGGCCTCGCCGGTGACCCCTACACCGCCCGCACGCTCGTCTCCGTCTACAGCCCGGCCGGCGGCGCGGTGCTGCGCACCCGGCTCGACGGCGAGGAGGTGGCCGTCGGCAGCGGCACCGAGCGCCGCCGGCAGGTCGTCGTCGCCAACGTCGAGGTGCGCCCCGGCGGCACCCGGACCGTCGAGGTCGACGTGCTGACCGGCAGGAACGGCAGTGCCAGCGACGAAGCCGAGCTCTGGCTCACCCCGACCGCCACCCCATGGACCACCCACATTGATTCCGCACCACACTGCGATTAGTAGGAGGGAACCCATCATGCGGCTATCCCGCATCATCATGGCGCTCACGATCGGCCTTGCCGTCGTGGCCGCGCCGACCGCGGCGGGGGCGGCGCAGCCGCAGCCGACACCGTCGCCGACCGGCTCACTACAGCCGACGCCGTATCCGCCACAGCCGCCGGTGCTGACGGTGAACCCGTCGACGGTCAACGTCGGCGACACGGTCACCCTCACCGGGGCCGGGTTCGGGCCGAACGAGGTCGTCGCCATCACCGTCACGATCACGCCGTTGGCCGCCGGCCTGCCCGGCGGGGCGTCGGCACAGCGCAGCGACGGCAGCACCGTGGCGATGGCGCCGGTGGCGTTCCAGGCGGCTGCCCCGACGTTCTTCACGGTCGTGACCGACTCGGCGGGGAACTTCACCACCACCTACACGCCGGACACGCCCGGGCAGTACCTGTTCACGGCGGTCGGCCAGACCACGGGCCGGACGGCGAGCGCCACGCTGACCGTGCTCCCGCGGCCCCAGCCGTCGCCGTCGCCGACGTACCACCCGACGCACAAGCCCTGGCCGCCGCACGGCAAGCTGCCCGTGACGGGCGACAACCTGGGCACCCCGCTCGCGGTCGGCGGTGGGCTCGTCGGGGTCGGTGTGGTGCTGATGCTCGCCGGCCTGGCCTGGCGTCGCCGGTCACGCTTCGGCGGGTCGACGCGCTGACCACGCTGAGCCGGGCAGTGCCCGCGCAGTGAGGACGACGGTGCCCGTCCGGGAATCCCCGGACGGGCACCGTCGTCGTGCCGTCACCTCCGCGCGTGCCGGCCGGCCTTCCGGCCGGCCCGCGCGTGCCGGTGGTCGAACAGGGCGGCGACCAGGCCCAACGAGATGATCCCCATGGCCAGCAGCAGCGCGTGCCGCACCGCCGCCGCCCAGTTGCCGTCGCTGTCGGACAGCGCCGAGAACAGCACCGAGCCGACGGCGGCGATGCCGGCCGCCGAGCCGATCCGCTGGCCGGTCTGGAGCATGCCGGCGGCGCTGCCCGCCTGCGGCACCGGCACCTGGGCCAGGGTGAGGGTCTGGTTGGGCGTGATGACCAGGCCGCTGCCCAGCCCCGCGACCAGCAGCGGCACGGCCGTCAGCAGCGGCACCGACGTGCGCGGGTCGTCGCGCAGCACGAACACCACCGCGCCCAGACCGAGCAGCACGACCAGCAGGCCGGTGGCGACCAGCGGGCGGCCGTACCGGTCGACGATCCGGCCGCCGATCGCCGACGCGGCGGCCGAGCCCAGGGCGAACGGCGTGATGGCCAGGCCCGCGACCAACGGCCGGTAGCCGAGGCCGTTCTGCAGGTAGAGCGTGAGGACGAAGAAGATCGCGGTGAACCCGCCGAAGTAGAGCAGCGCGATCAGCGAGCCCAGGGCGTACGAGCGGAAGCCGAACAGCCGCAGGTCGAACAGGGGCGGGCCGTGCCGGGCGTACCGGCGTTCCCAGAGCCCGAAGGCGGCCAGCACCGCGAGCCCGGCGGGGACCAGCAGCCACGCCCACGGGCTGTGCCACTGCTCCCGCTGCACCAGCGGCAGCAGCACGAGCACGACCCCGACGCCGAGCAGCAGCACCCCGACCGGGTCGAGCCGCCGGCCCTGCGCCGCCCCCGCGGTTTCCGCGGCCTCCGCCGGCTGCGTCGGCAGCAGCCGCCAGCCGAGGACGATCGCGACGATCCCCACCGGGACGTTGACGAAGAAGACCCACCGCCAGCCGTCCTGCTCGCCGCCCGCCTGGATCAGCAGCCCGCCGAGCAGCGGCCCGACCGCGGTGGAGACGCCGATGGTCGCGCCGAGCAGCCCGAACGGCCGGCCGCGTTCGGGGCCCCGGAAGAGCTGCTGGATCAGGCCGGTGACCTGCGGGTTGACGATCCCGGCCGCCACTCCCTGCAACAGCCGGGCGGCGACCAGCCAGCCGGGGGACCGGGACAGCCCGGCCAGGGCGCTGGTCAGCGTGAACAGGGCGATCCCGACGACGAACGCGGTGCGCCGGCCCCGGGCGTCGCCGAACCGTCCGGCCGGCACCAGCACCAGCCCGAACGTGAGGGCGTAGCCGGACAGCACCCACTGCAGGTCGCTCGGCGTCGCGCCCAGCGCGCGGTCGATCGACGGGACCGCCACGTTGACGATGCTCACGTCCAGCAGCGTCATGAACGCCGCGACCAGGCCGACCCCGAGCGCCTGCCACCGGCGTCGGTCGTCGACCCGGCCCGCCGGCCGGCTCACGCCATCTGGCGGGCGCACCAGCGCGGGCCGAAGTCCAGCCCGGCCATGGGGGAGTCCTCCCGGTGCAGGAGGTTCTTCTCCGTCAGCAGCCGCAGGGGAGCGTGCACCTCCTCCTCGGTCAGGCCCGACTCCTGCGCGATCAGGTCCGGGTAGGGCACCTGCCCGCGGACCTCAAGCGCCGCCACCGCCTCGTACACCCGCTCCTCGACCTCCGACAGACGCACCTGCTGCATGGCTTCCTCCTCGGTCACCGCCCGCGCGGCGGGCGGAGCTGCGCTGCGCGGTTACCCGCCGGTCCACCGTTGATGCCCGCCCGCGCCCCGGATTCGGCCCGCGTCGCGCCGTTGCGCCGGACGGCCCGGCGACCGGCCGTGCCCTAGGCTGCAACGGTGATCAACTGGGACCTTGTCGTCGTGGGCGGCGGCCCCGCCGGGCTCACCGCCGCCCACGTCGCGGCCACCGCCGGGCTGCGCACCCTGGTCGTCGAACGCGCCGCGCACCCCCGGTACAAGACCTGCGGCGGCGGGCTGATCGGCACCTCCCTCGCGGCCGTCGCCGGCCGGATCGACGTGCCCGCGCACGACCGGGTCGACCGGGTGACGTTCACCCGCGACGGCCGGCGCGAGTTCACCCGCCGGCACGCCGCCGGGCCGCTGATCGCGATGGTGCGCCGCGACGAGTTCGACGACCGGCTGCGGGCCGCCGCCGTCGCCGCCGGGGCGCAGCTGCGCGAGCGGGTCGCGGTCCGCGCCGTGGAACAGGACCCCGACGGGGTACGCCTGCGGCTCGCGGACGGCGACGTCGTGCACGCGCGCACGGTGATCGGGGCCGACGGCTCCTCCGGGGTGACGGCCCGGCACGTCGGCGTGCGGTACCGGCAGGTCGACCTCGGCCTGGAGCTGGAACTGCCGGTGCCCGAGGCGCAACGGCGTCGCTGGCGCGGCCGGCTGCTGCTGGACTGGGGGGCGATCCCCGGCTCCTACGCGTGGGTGTTCCCCAAGGGCGACACGTTGACCGTCGGGGTCATCGCCGGCCGGGGCGCGGGGGAGCGGACCCGGGCGTACCTGCGCGACTTCGTCGACCGGCTCGGCCTGGCCGGGGTGGACCCGGAGCACGACTCCGGGCACCTGACCCGGTGCCGGGCCGACGACTCGCCGCTGCGCCACGGCCGGCTGCTGGTGGCCGGCGACGCCGCCGGCCTGCTGGAGCCGTGGAGCCGCGAGGGCATCAGCTACGCGCTGCGCTCCGGCGCGCTCGCCGGCGCCGCCGTCGTCGACGGCGACCTGGACGGCTACCGGCGGGCCGTGGACCGGGACCTGACGCCGTCGATGCGCGCCGGGCACCGGCTGCTGGAGGTGTTCTCCCGCCAGCCGGGCGTCTTCCACGCCCTGCTGGCCACCCCGGCCGGGTGGCGGATGTTCGTCCGGTTCTGCCTGGGCCGGGCGAGCTTCGACGAGACGCTGACCCGCGCCCCGGTGCGGGCGGCGCTGGCGCTGCTGGACCGGCTCCCACCGGCCCGTCGGGTCCGCGCCGCCCCGGCCACCTCCGACTGAGCGGCGGGCGCGCAGGATGCCGCGTCGTCACCGTCCCGTACCGAATGGTGACGCGGCGCTACGATCGGGTGGCGGCGTCCCCATTGGTTCTCCCTCCCAAGGTTGGTGACGTAGTTGCCTGGCAAGAAGGCGGCCGCCCGACGACGGCCGGCGATCCGAGAGACCGAGCCGACCTCGCGCGACAGGTGGCTGTCGCGCGAGCTCGTGGCGGCGGCCGTCGCCGTCGGCGTCACCGTGGTCGGCGGGCTGGGCCTCGCCGCCGGCCAGAAGTGGCTCGGCCTCGGCGGCGACCAGCCCACGCCGTCGCCCGCGCCCAGCGGCGATCCGATCAAGATCAATAAGATCACCCTCGTGCCCAGGGACAACGACAACACCTGGGTGTTTCCCGAGGCGGTCGGCGCGCAGACCCTCGGGCAGATCGAGGACGAGTTCCAGGCGTACGAGAAGAGCAGCCACGACATCATGCGCTCCCACGGCGGCGTCGAGAACGGCGTCTCCACGGTGGAGCTGGAACTCGAGGGCAACCGCGAGAAGGCCGTGCGGCTGACCGACATCGCCATCCGCCCGCGCTGTCGTGAGCCGCTGACCGGCGGACTCTTCGACAACCGCCCGCAGGGAGCCGCGGAGACCGTCCAGGTCGGCTACGACCTCGACCGCGACCCCGTCTTCGCGCAGAAGGCCCGTACGGACGACAACGACATGCTGCCGCGGTTGACCGGCAACTACTTCGCCGACCAGAAGCACGCGCTCAAGCGGGGCGAGCAGGCCACCTTCCGGCTCTCCGCCGTGACCAGGAAGCGATACTGCGAATACACCTTCGAGCTGGAATACCTGGCCGACGGCAAGCCCGGCTCGACGACCGTCGACAACCAGGGCCAGCCGTTCCGGGTGACGGCCCTGGTCGTCCGGGGCGGCGAGGTCGACTGCTCCGCATACCGGCAGGTGTACCGGTCATCGGGGCGGGGCTGGGTCCCGGTGCCGAAGTCCTCCCCGTGCGGCGGGTGAGGAACATGAGGCGCGTCTTCCCGGCCGGGATCGTCTGCATGGCGGTCGTTCTTGCCGCCGGCACGGCCTGTGCGGCCGGGCGGACCGAGAGCGGGCCCACGAGTTCGCCGGCCGCCCCGCCGCCGAAGGACTTCCGCGTCACCCTCCTGTCGGAGCACGCGAAGTTCACCCACGGTGTCGCCCTGAGCAGCAACGGCGAACGCGCCCTCACGAGCTCCGTGGAGGAACTAGCCGACCCTCCGCACGGATCCGTGACGCTGTGGGACCTGACCGATCCGCTGAAGCCGCGCGCCACCCCGCTCGTGCCCGATCGCGGGGGCACGGCGGTCGAGGTGGCCCTCAGCGGCGACGGCAGGCGCGCGGCGACCTTCCACGCGCGGGGCGAGCTGACCCTCTGGGACCTCGCGGACCCCGCGCACCCGTCGCCCCGGAAGCTGGCCGCCAAAGGGGTGACGTCACTGGCCCTGAGCTACGACGGCCGCTACGCCATCGCCGGCGGCGACCAGGGCGTCCACTTCTGGGACCTCGCCAACCCCGACCAGGTGCGGAAGACGATGCTCCTGGGGACCGGCGACCCGACCTACTCGTACGACGTCGCACTGAGCGACGACGCGAACCGGGCTCTGGTCAACTACTGGGCCGACGATGGCGGCGGCGGCGACGGTGGCGTGATGCTCTACGACCTGTCGGACCGGTCCGAGCCGGAAGCGTACGCGCTGCTCCGCAACGGCGGATACACCTCCGCCGACGAGGTCGCCCTCAGCGGCGACGGCAACACCGCGCTCGTCGGCTACCGCCACTGGACCACCTACCACGAGTTCGTCACCTACTGGGACCTGCGCACCTGGGACAAGACCGAGCTGCGGCCGATGACCGGGTGGAAGGTCGTGCCCGGCGTCGCCGGCGGCACCACCTGGGGGTGGGACCTCGCGCTCGACCACGACGGGAAACGGGCGCTCATCACCGCACACGACGTGTACGCACCGCTGGCCGACCCGAACCCGCCGCCCTCCGAGGTGCAGTTCTGGGCACTGGACACCCTCACCGGCTTCACCCGGTTCCCGGCTCCCGGGTGAGCGGCCACCACGGCCGCCCACCCGGGGACACCCGCGCGGGCGGGAATCAGAAGACCGGCACGCCCTCGCGCACCAGCCGCCAGTTCGGCACGAAGAAGTCGGCCGGGTCGATGGTGCCCCGCTCCTGCGCCCAGTCGATGAGCAACTGCCGGATCTCCTGCTGCGCGTTGTAGACCTGCGGCTTCACGATGCCCGGGAAGTTGCCGCCGCCGCTGCGCCGGTAGTTGTTGACCGCGACGACGAACCGGGCGTCGTCGGCGACCGGGGCGCCGGCGCCGGGCAGGGCCAGGCGGGTGATCCGCTGGCCGACCGGCCGGCTGACGTCGATGTCGTAGTCGAGGCCGGAGAAGACGTCGTAGTTGTAGTCCGGCACGGCCGGGTCGCTGATCGTCGCCGGGTCCACCGGCGCGCCCACCGCGAGGGTCGTGAAGTACTTCGCCGAGTACTCCAGGTAGGCGCGGACCTCCGCGCCGGTGAGGACCACGGCCTCCAGGGTGTTGTCGTAGACGTACAGCCCGGCCACGTCGCGGATGCGCACGTCACCGGCGGGGAACACCGCCGTGCGGCTGAACGGCGCGGCGATCGACAGCACCGGCAGGGCCGCGTGCTCCGTGCCGGCCAGCGCCGCGGTGACCACCTCGGTCTGCACGTGGTTGATGAAGTCCAGGATCGGGGTGTCCCGGTAGCGCGACTCGGCCGCCGACAGCTCCACGATGGACCGGGCGACGACCGTGTTGACGTACGACACGGTCTTGGTGTGCTGGCCGCGCACGGCCGCGAGCACCGCCGGATCCTCGACCACCGTGTTGGTGTTCAGCATGGTGGCGTGCTTCGACACGACCTTCCAGCAGCCCCGCTCGCGGGAGAGGGTGAAGTCCATCCGGGTCAGCCGCTGCCCCCACTTGGACGGCTCGGAGAGCAGCACCTGCGCGCCCGTGCGCGCGTTCGTCACGAACTTCTCGACGACCTCGTTGTGCGCGTGCCCGAAGAGGATCGCGTCGATGCCCGGGACCTGCTCGGCGATCATCGCGCACGGGTTCTCGTTCGGCAGCTCCGGGCCGTAGCTGGAGGTGCCGCTGTCGCCGCCGTGCGCCGAGACGATGACGAGGTCCGCGCCGCGCGCCCGCATCACCGGCACCCACCTCGCGGCCGTCTCCACCATGTCCGCGAAGACCAGCTTGCCCTCGACGTTGCCCTTGTCCCAGATCGCCACGCCCGGGTTGGTGAGGCCGAGGATCCCGACCTTCAGCTTCGGCGCCCCGTGCCCGCCGAGCCGGACCTCCTTGATCACGTACGGCAGGTACGCCGGCTTGCCCGTCGCCGCGTTGACCGCGTTCGCGGCGAGGGCCGGGAAGCCGAGCTGGCCGATCCACTTCGCCAGCAGCGGCAGGCCGTAGTTGAACTCGTGGTTGCCCAGCGTCACCGCGTCGTACTTCAGGATGTTCATCGCGTTCGCCATCGGGTGCGTCTCACCGGTGCTGGTGATCGGCTCCTGCTTGGCGTAGTACGTCGCCAGCGGGGTGCCCTGGATCGTGTCGCCCGCGTCGAGGACCAGGGTCGCCCGGCCCGCGCGCTCGGCGCGGATCTGGTTGACCAGGGTGGCCAGCTTCGCGACGCCGACGTCGTTGTGCTTGCTGTCGTCGTACTCGGCGTCGCGGTAGTAGTCCCAGTTGTAGACGTTCCCATGGGTGTCCGAGGTGCCCAGGACGGTGAGGTCCCAGGTCTTCGGTCCCTTCGCCGTCTTCGGGTCCTTCGACCCGGCCGCCCGGGCCGGGGCGGCGGCGATCAGGGGCGCGGTCGCGGCGGCCGCCGCGACGGCCAGCACCTGGCGGCGCGAGGCGCCGGAGGAGGAGGTCATGAGGTGCCTTTCCAGAGGAAGGGATGCGCCTCGTGGGCGTCGCTGCGCACCATAACGAGCCCCCGTCACTCCCGCCACAGCGGCCCGATCTGCCGCCGGTCCGCCGGGCCCTCGCCCGGCTGCGGGCCCGGCCGCCGGACCCCGCGCGGCTGCGAGCCGGTCCGCCGGGCCCCGCCGCGGCGGGCGTCAGCGGGGCCAGTCCGCCAGCCGGGCCCGCAGCCGGGCGACCTGAGCCCCGTCCAGCCCGTACCGGGCGAAGCGACGGTCCGGCAGCCGGTCCAGGTAGTGACCGGCGGCCCGCACGTCCTGCGGATCCAACGCGGGGTCGAGCTGCCGGGCCAGGCCGAGCACCTCAGCGACCGAATAGTGGTCGAGCACCGCCGCCACGTCGATGAAGTCCCGGACCTCCCGCCGGTTGACCAGCGCCGCCGTCTTGTTGGCGACCAGGTCGCGGACGTCCATCACCGGCCCGAGGTCCATCACCACCGGGCTCCGGTTGCGGTCGAGCCGGCCCAGACTCAACCGGATCCGGCGCGGCCCCCGGCTCACCACGAAGTCCTTCATGTCCCGGTCGAACCCGGCGAACAACTCCGCGAGGTCGCTGTCCGGGTCGGCGTCGCTCACCTCGAACCCGGCGCGCTCCAACGCCGCACGCACCCCGGCCGCCGCCGCGGCCGCCGCCCCCTCGACGTCGGCGAAGAGGTCCACGTCCTCCGTCGGGCGGGAGAACAGCCCGTGCGCGGCCCAGGCGACGCCGCCGCCCAGCACGAACCGGTGCCGCCCGGCGACCGACAGGGCCAGCCGGGCGACCTCGCGGTAGAAGTCGTCCGGCGGCGCGGCCCCGGTCACGCCGCCGGCAGGGCCCGGTCGCCGGCCCGGACGGCCGGCCCGCCGCCCTCGTGGCGCAGGACCCGGTGCCGGCGTTCCCACGCCTCGCGGACCCCCCGGGGCAGGTTGAGCAGGCACCACACCTGGCGCAACAGGTGACCATTGACCAACTGGCGCAGGTCAGCCGCGCGGGTGGTCTCGCGCAGGACGTTCTCGTACATCCAGAGCAGGTCGTCCGGGTCGCCGAGGTCGAAGGTGCGGTCCGCGCTCCACATCAGGCGTACGGGCAGCTCGACGACGCCCCGGGTCGGACCCGTCAGCTCGGTCAGGGTGGCGGCGACGACAGCGGGGCGGCCCGGGCGGGCCAGGAAGGCCCCGCCGGTCGCGGTGGGGGAGACGACGCCCTGCATGGTGTCAGGGTAACGCCTGGTCGGGCCGACGCGGCACGACCGCCGCCGGACAACCCGCGCGGCGGGCCCCGCCCGAGTGCCCGAACCACCCCGTTATGCGCCGGCCTGGCCGGCTTGATCGACTTCATGTCGGGCAGATGGCGGTATCCCGGCCCGCTGATACCCCCACCTGCCCGGCATCCCGTCACGCCCCCACCGGGATGGGCGGATTGTCCGACTGTTCCAGCAGCGCCCCTCCAGCGGCTGGGGCTCGCCGGAGCAGATCACCGACCCCGAGTATGCGACGACGGCGTTCCTCAAGGGCCTCCGACAGGTCGACGGCTGGCAGGACATGGCCCTGACCGACGCCGCCCAGACGGTGCAGGTGTCGGCCTACCCCGACGCCTACGCCCAGTGGGAACAGCAGGCCGCCGACCTCGTCACCCGGCACTGGAACAACAGCTGACACCAGCACGAACGCCACCGGCCGGGCCCCGATCACAGGGGCCCGGCCGGTGGCGTCCTTGTCCCGGGAGGCAGTGACGTTCGGCGGGCTGTTGCGTTCTGTCTGGTATCGGGTCGCACCGCCTGGTCGGCCCCATGTCGGCGGGAGCGGGCTGATGTCATGTGCCGCAGTGCTGGTCTTGGGTCTCGTCGCCTGCGGCCAGTTGGCCGCCGGTCCGACCCGACCCGCCGAGCCGGTCCGACCCGAGGCGAGCGCGACGGTGTCCCGCCCGAGCGCGGGCGACGACTTCTCGTTGGCCGTGGTGCCGGGGTCGGCGTCGGTGGTGGCCGGGAACCTGGTCCAGGCCACCGTCCGGACGATCACCACGACCGGGGCGGCGCAGGCGGTCTCCCTCACGGTGGGGGGCCTGCCCGCGGGGACGGCCGCGACCGTGGAGCCGGCGGTGGTGTCCTCCGGCGGGTCGGCCGTGCTGACCGTGCGGACCTCGGTGTCCACCCGCGCCGGCACGTACGACGTGGTGGTCGCCGGCGCCGGCGCGTCGGCCCGGCACACCGTCGTCTTCCGCCTGCTGGTGCGGGCCCCGGCGGTGATCAGGGCGGCGTTCTACTATCCGTGGTTCCCGGAGGCCTGGCGGCAGCAGGGCCTGGACCCGTTCACCAACTACGTCCCGGTCCGGGGCCGGTACGCCGTCGAGGAGCCGGTGGTGCGGGCGCAGGTCGCGGACATGCGGTACGGCGGCATCACCATGGGTATCGCGTCGTGGTTCGGCCGGGGCACGGTGACGGACCGGCACTGGCCGGCGATGGTCCGGGCGGCGCAGGGCAGCGGGTTCGTCTGGGCGCCCTACTACGAGCCGGAGGGCACGTCGGACCCGACGCCCGAGCGGATCGCCGACGACCTGCACTACCTGCGGGCCACCTACGGCGGGGCGGGCTCGGCGCTGGCCGTGCTGCCGGACCGGGGGATGCCCGTCTTCGTCTACAACGCGGGGGACCTGACGACCGCGCAGGGCTGCGCCACCGTGGACCGCTGGGTCCAGGCCCAGGCGTTGCTCCAGCGGCGGTTCGGGGAGACGGTCCACGTCAACCTGAAGGTCTTTCCCGGCTACCCGGGCTGTTCCGGCACGGCGGGGGTGGCCGGGTGGCACCAGTACGGGCCGGCCCGGGCCGAGCACGACTTCAGCGGCGCCCCCGGTGAGGGGTCGTACACCGTCTCGCCGGGGTTCTGGAAGGCCGGACTGGCCTACGGCCAGTCGCCGTTCCTGTCCCGGGACCGGGCGCGCTGGCGGGCGGGGCTGGCCCGGATGAACGCCTCGGGGGCGCCCTGGCAACTCGTGACGAGTTACAACGAGTGGGGCGAGGGGACCGCGATCGAGAGTTCCCGGGCCTGCCGTGGCCCCGCCCCGGCGGGAGCGTGGTGCGACTGGAGCGGCGGCGGCCGGTCCGACTTCATCAGCGACCTGCACGACGAGTTGCCTCCCGCGAGGGACGCCGGGGCGGTCCCGGGGGCGGCGGCACCCTGACCGTCCCCGTCCCCGCGCCGCGTCGCCGAAAAGGAATCCGATTCCTTTTCGGCGACGCGGCATTTCTGTGGAAGTTGCGTGAACCGCCGCGCCGGGTGCGGGTCGCAGAAATGCGCGAACTCGTGGCCGGGCCTTTCCCGTGGGCTCGGTTTTCGTAAAGCGGACAACTGTCCGCGCATAATGGCTATGTCAATTTTTGGACTGTTCAGACATTGGACCACTCGCGGTCATTCCCCATAACCTCTCCCGTACCCGAGCGAACCTATGGGCCGGCGATTCCGTCGGCTTCGAACCGCGTACGTGAATTGTATTCCTGTGCTCTTACGTCGTTTCCCAATGACTGTGAATGGCTCCGGGCTGCTCGGGAACCGGAGGCTGGAGAGGTTTCCCATGATCGGACACGGGCCGGACGCCCGCGAACGGCAGGCCGTCGGAGAAGACGCGGTGCCGGAGCCACGCGAGCTGCGCGCCCCGGACGGTGCGCCGCCGCCCCGGCTGACCGTCATCGTGCCGACCCGCGACGAGGCGGAGAACATCCCCGTGCTGCTGGGCCGCCTCGCCCCGCTGCTGACACCCCTGCGGGCGGAGCTGCTGTTCGTCGACGACAGCGACGACGGCACCGACAAGGCGATCGCCGCGGCGTGCGCCGGGGCCCCGGTGCCCGTACGGCTGCTGCACCGGCCGCCGGAGGCACGGGCCGGTGGTCTGGGCGGGGCCGTCCTGCTCGGCGCCCGGCACGCCCGGGGCGAGTGGGTCCTGGTCATGGACGCGGACCTGCAGCACCCGCCGGAGTCGGCCGCGACCCTCGCGGCGGTGGCCATGCGGCACGACGTCGACGTCGTGATCGGCACCCGGTACGCCGGCCGGGGCTCCACCGCCGGCCTGGACGGGCCGCTGCGGGAGGCCACCTCGTCGGCGGCCACCCGGCTGGTGAAGGCCATGTTCCCGCGCCGGCTGGCGACGGTGAGCGACCCGATGAGCGGCCTCTTCGCGTTCCGGCGCGCGGCCGTGCGGCTGGACCGGATGAACCCGCTCGGCTTCAAGGTGCTGCTGGAGCTACTGGTGCGCCACCCCGGCGCGCGGGTCGCCGAGGTCGCGTACGAGATGGCGCCCCGGCACGAGGGCCGGTCCAAGGCGTCCCTGCGGGAGGGGGTGACGTTCCTGCGGCACCTGTCGCGGCTGCGCGGCCGGCGGCTGGTCGGGCAGATCCGGCGTCGCCCGCGCACCCCGGCGGACCGGCTGCGCCAGCTCGTCCGGATGGTCTGCTTCGGGCTGGTCGGGCTCTCTGGCATGGCGGTGAACACCGCGGCGCTCTGGTTCTTCTACGAACCCGCCAGGCTGCATCACCTCCTGGGCGCGGCGCTGGCCACCCAGCTGTCGACCTCGTGGAACTTCCTGCTGGTGGACAACCTGATCTACCGGCGCACCCGGGTCGGTTCCCTGCCGGCCCGGGCGGTGCGGTTCTTCCTGCTCAACAACGTCCTGCTGCTGTTGCGGCTGCCCGTGTTGCAGGCCCTGGTGTTCGCGGGCGTCGGGGTGCTGGTGGCGAACGCGGCCACCCTGGCGGCGCTGTTCCTGGTCCGTTTCCTGGTCAACGACCAGGTCATCTACGCGGCGCTGGACCGCGGCCGGCGCGACCCGGTCCGGCTGCTGATCGCCTCCGGCGCCGCCGAGGCGGTCACCCCGCCGTCGCGCCGGCGCTACCAGTACCTCAAGTACCGCTACGACGTGGCCGGGGTGGTGACCATCGGGTCCCAGATCATGCTGCCCGAGCTGGAGTTCTTCCGGGCCCAGTGGGTCGCCGACGCCGACGTGGACATCGCGGTGCGGGTCAGCGACGTCGGCGGGCGGGGCCCGCAGCGCCGCGCCGCGCTGACCCAGTACGCCGACCGCTCGGTGCTGCGCTACGAGGAGCAGCTCGGGCGGCTGGGCGCGAACTTCCGCATCCAGCTCGGCTCGCCCATCGAGATCCAGGTCGGCCCGCTGCTGGCCCGGTCCCCGCACGTGGTCTACACGAACATCGTCGAGGCGCTGCTGCGGTTCGTGATGGTCGCCCGGGGCCACATGCTGCTGCACTCGGCCTGCGTGACCCTCGACGGGGTCGGGGTGATGCTCTCCGCGCTCACCGACACCGGCAAGACCGCGACCGTGCTGCGCCTGCTGCGCGACCACGGCGGGCTGTTCCTCTCCGACGACATGACGATCGTGCGGCCCGACGGCACCGCGACCTGCTTCCCGAAGCCGTTGACCATCAGCGCGCACACCCTGCGGGCCGTGCAGGCGCAGGACCTGACGCCCCGGGAGTGGCGGCGGTTGCAGTGGCAGAGCCGCCTGCACTCCAAGGGGGGCCGGTCGCTGGCGCTGGCCCTGGCCCGGTTCAACCTGCCGATCATGGGCATCAACGCCGTCACCCAGCTGCTGGTGCCGCCGCCCAAGTACAGCGTCGACCGGCTGGTGCCGTGCCGCATCGGCACCACCACCCGGGTCGAGGAGCTCTTCGTCATCGAGCGCGGCCGGCCCGCGACGAGCGAACTCGGCCACGACGAGACGGTGACCCGGATGATCCGCAACACCGACGACGCGTACGGCTTCCCGCCCTTCCGGTATCTCGCGCCGTCGCTGGCCATCGACGGCCTGCACTACCCGGAGCTGCGCCTGCGGGAGCGGGAGATCCTGGCCGGCTTCCTGTCCCGGGTCCGCAGCCGGGTGCTCGTCTCCGACCGGTTCGGCTGGGCCGACGACATCCCCCGGCTGCTGCGCGGCGAGCGCGGCGCGGCGGCGGCCCCCGTCGTGCCCGCCCAGGGGTGGCCGCGCTGGAGCGGGGACCTGACGGTCGCCGGGGAGCCCGCGTGAGCCAGCCGGGCACGGCCACGGCCGTCGTGCCGGGCCAGCGCCGGGACCACCCGGACGGCCCGGTCCGCCGCGGGTTCCCGCCGCCGGCGGGGTGGCTGCCGGCCCTGACGCGTCGGCGGTGGGCGGTGGCCGCCGCGCTGGCCGCGATCGGCGGGCTGGCCCTGCTCGTCCGGTCCTGGCGGATCGACCTCTTCGGCTTCAACAGCGACGAGGTGGTGTACGCGGGGCAGGCCGCCTCCCTGGCCGGCAACCCCGGATACACGGACCTGTTCCCGGTGTTCCGGGCGCACCCGATGCTGTTCCAGGCGGTGTTGTCGCCGCTGCTGCGGTCCGGCGAGGTGGGCACGGGGGGCCGGTGGGTCGTCGCGGTGATCGGGGTGCTCACCGTCCTGGCGGTGTACCCGCTCGGGGCCCGCCTCTACGGCCGGCGCGTCGGGCTGCTCGCCGCGCTGCTGCTCGCGGTCATGCCGTACCACGTGATCGTGACCCGGCAGATCCTGCTGGACGGGCCGATGGTGCTGCTCAGCACGCTGACGCTCTACTGCCTGGTCCGCTACGTCCAACGGCAGGAGCTGGCCTGGTACCTGGCCACCGCCGGGATGCTCGGGCTCACCATGCTGGCGAAGGAGACCAGCGTCGTGCTGGCCGGCAGCGTCTACGCGTTCCTGGCGCTGACCCCGCGCGTGCGGCGGCCGGTGCGGGCCACCCTGCTGGTCCTGCCGGCGCTGGCCGTGGTCTTCGCGGCGCACCCCGTCTCCCAGGCCCTCGCCGGCGGGTCGAACAGCGGCCGCAACTACCTGGTGTGGCAGCTGTTCCGCCGGCCCAACCATCCCATGTCGTTCTACCTGGAGACCGTGCCGACGGCGACGGGCGTGCTGCTGCTCGCCGCCGCGGCGGGCGGCCTCTGGTGGGCCCGCAGGCGCAACGGCTGGCGGGAGACGCTGCTGCTGTCGTGGATCGCCGTGCCGGTGGTGTTCTTCCAGCTCTGGCCGGTCAAGGGCTTCCAGTACCTGCTGCCGGTGGCGGTGCCGGCGGCGCTGCTCGCCGCGCGGGCCCTGGTCCTGCTGCCGGTGCCGGCGCGGCTGCGCTGGCCCGGCCGGGACGGTCCCGCCCGCGCGGTGCCGGCCCGCGCCGGCCGGGCGGTGCGGCTGGCCGCCGTCGTCCTGGTCGTCTCGACCCTGGCGGCCTCGTCCTGGGACGCGGTCAGCCACCAGGGCCGCTCGACGTTCCTCGCCGGCTCCGGCGGGGTGCCGGGCGGCCGGGAGGCGGGACGCTGGATCACCGAGCACACCCCGGACGGCTCGGTGATCCTCACGCTGGGTCCCTCCATGTCGAACATCGTGCGGTTCTACAGCCGGCGGCAGAGCTACGGCCTGTCGGTGAGCCCGAACCCGCTGCACCGCAACCCGTCCTACGTGCCGCTGAACAACCCGGACGGGTGGCTGCGCAACAACAATCTGCACTACGTCGTGTGGGACTCGTTCTCCGCGCGGCGGTCCCCCTTCTTCGCCGACCGGCTGATGACGCTCGTCCGCCGGTACCACGGCCGGGTCGTGCACACCGAGTACGTCGGGACCGCCGACGCCTCGGGTCGCGTGACGCCGGTGCCCGTGGTGGTCGTCTACGAGGTGCGTCCATGATCCGTCCGACCCCCGTCCACCCGTCCGCCGCCGTGCCGCGGCGGGCCCGCCGGACGCCGTTCGTCGCCGTGCTGGCGGGCCTGGCCCTGGCGGCCTGGCCGTCGGTGGCGCTGGCCCAGGCCGCACCGGTCCCGTCAGCTCCGGTCCCGTCAGCCCCGACCCCGGGCGCACCGGCCCCGGCGGCCCCCCGCACGACCACGCCCGTCGAGCACTTCGTCTTCCTCATGCAGGAGAACCACACCTTCGACAACTACTTCGGCACCCGGCCCGGCGTCGACGGGTACCCGAAGGACGTCTGCATGCCGGTGCGGCGGGGCGTGCCGGAGCCCTGCGTCACCCCGTTCCACATCGGCAAGCTCGGCGCGATCGACCTGGACCACTCCGCCGAGGCGTTCCGCACCCAGTTCAACGGCGGCCGGATGGACGGCTTCGTCGAGGGGGTGAGCAAGCAGGGCAAGGACGGCCGGATGGCGATGGCCTACTACGACGAGCGGGACCTGCCCTACTACTGGAACATCGCCGACGAGTACGTGCTGTTCGACCGCTTCTTCAGCTCCTCCAACTCCGGCAGCATCCGCAACCACATGTACCGGGTGACCGGCGGGCCGGGGGCCGCCGGCAAGGCGGAGACCATCCCGGCGCAGGGCTGGGGGGACATCCCCACCATCTTCGACCGGCTGGAGGCGGCCGGGATCAGCTGGAAGTTCTACGTGCAGAACTACGACCCGACGATCACCTTCCGGTCCCGGGTGGAGGAGGAGAACATCGACCGGGGCGCGCAGGTGATCTGGGTGCCCCTGCTCGCGTACGCCCGCTACGTCGACGACCCCCGGCTGTCCAGCAGGATCGTCGACCTGGACGAGTACTACGCCGACGCCGCCCGGGGCGACCTGCCCGCCGTGTCCTTCATCGCCCCGGCGGGCAACAGCGAACACCCGCCCGGCAACATCGGCTCCGGTCAGAACCTCGTCCGGGCGCTGCTCACCCAGCTCATGCGCTCCCCGGACTGGCCGTCCTCGGCGTTCCTGTGGTCCTACGACGACTGGGGCGGCTGGTACGACCACGTCACCCCGCCCCAGGTCGACCGCTACGGCTACGGCTTCCGCGTGCCCGCGCTGCTGGTCAGCCCGTACGCCCGCCGGGGGTACGTCGACTCGACCACCCTCGACTTCACCTCCGCCCTGAAGTTCATCGAGGTCAACTGGGGGGTGCAGCCGCTGGCCAGCCGGGACGCGAAGGCGCAGACGTTCCTGGGCGCGTTCGACTTCGACGCGCCGCCGCGCCCCGGAGTGCTGCTCAGCGCCGAGCGGGTGCCGGTGGCGGTGCACCGCCCCGACCCCCGGCCGGTCTACGGCTCGTACGCCGTCGCGGTCGGCCTGGTCGCGGCGCTGGTCACGACGGCGGCGCTGCGCGGCCGGCGGAGGCACCGGTGACCGCCCGGCGGCTGCTGCCGCTGCTGCTGGGTGTGTTGGCGGCGGTGCTCCTGCCGACGCCCGCCGTGGCCGCGCCCGCCTCCGCGCTGCCCGGCACCTTGAAGATCCAGATGGTGCCGCCGATCAGGGGCGTGGTCGTCACGGTCGACGGCAACACGGCCCGCTCCGACCCCAAGGGGCTGCTGCGCGTGCGGGTGCGCAACTTCACCGGCCTGGACCAGCGGTTCACGGTGGTGCCCACCGAGGTGGGCCCCGACCGCCGGGTGCTGCTCGACCGGTTCCGGGGCAGCCTCGACCACGGGGTGCACAGCCGCACCGTCGAGGTGGGGCTGCGCACGCAGCGCCGCGTCACGTGGCGCTACGCCGACCGCGACGGCGCGCCGGTCCCCGTCGAGCGGGTGACCGAGATGCGGCTGCGCAGCAACACCGGCGAGGTGATCGAGCTGACCGGGGCTGACCTGAACCGGCCGCTCTGGGTCGCCGAGAGCCGCACCCAGCAGGGCCCCCGGGGGCTGGCCTCCAAGCAGCTCTACTACGTCGTCGACACCGTCATGGTCGACGGCACCTCCGTGGTGAACCGGGCGGGCCACAAGTTCGTCCCGTGGGAACGCCAGGACTGGCTGATCGAGCTGCTCTTCTTCAAGGTGTCCTTCACCGCCGACGACATGTTCTTCGCCCGGCGGGCCGGCGACGGCATCCGGCTCACCCGCGCCGACGGGCGCGTGCAGCGGCTGCCGTTCGCCGCCGACGGCACCGTCCTGGTGCCCGACCTGCCCCGGGGCACCTACACGGTGACCGTGCTGGGCGGCGGGGTCTCCTTCGGGCGGCCGGTGAGCATCAGCCGCGACCAGCAGGTGACGCTCAGCGTGATCAGCCCGGTCGACCTCGCGCTGGTGGTGCTCGGCGTGCTCGGGGTGGCGGTCGGCCTGGTCCTGGCCGGCCGGCCGGCGCTGCGGCGGCGGCTGCGGGTCCGGCTGCCCCGCCGGGCGCGCGCGGCGCACCAGCGGACCGGCCGGTGGCGGCGGCCGCTGCGGCTCGGGCTGGGGTCCGTCCTGGCGGCGCTGCTGGTGGCCGCCGTCGTCGGGGTGGTCGTGTCGCGGCCCGCCCGGGCGGCGGACGGCCCCGCGCCGGCCCCGTCCGCCGCCCCGGTGCCCGTGTTCGCCCATTACTACATCTGGTTCAACCCGACCTCGTGGAACCGGGCGAAGGTCGACTATCCGCAGCTCGGGCGGTATTCCAGCGACGACACCGAGATCATGCGGCGGCACGTGCGGATGGCGAAGGCGGCCGGGGTGACCGGCTTCCTGGTCTCCTGGAAGCACACCCCGCAGCTCGACGACCGGTTGGCCAAGCTGGTCGAGGTGGCCCGGGCGGAGGACTTCCGGCTCGGCATCGTCTACCAGGGGCTCGACTTCAGCCGCAAGCCCCTGCCCCTGGCCACCGTCCGCGCCGACCTCGACCTCTTCGCCACCCGCTACGCCACCGACGCGGTCTTCGACGTCTTCGACAAGCCGGTGGTGATCTGGAACGGCAGCGACCGGTTCACCGCCGCCGAGGTCGCCGGCACCGTCCGCACCGCACGGCAGCGGCTGCTGGTCCTCGGCGCCGCCAAGTCCACCGAGGAGGTCGCGGCGTACGGCACGGCGCTCGACGGCCACGCGTACTACTGGTCGTCGGGTGATCCCGTCGACGGCCGCACCCAGAACCGGCTGGCGGCGATGTCCCGGGCGGTGCACCTGCACGGCGGGCTGTGGATCGCCCCGGTCGCCCCCGGGTACGACGCCCGCCAGCTCGGCGGGCAGCGGGAGGTCGCCCGCCGCGACGGCGAGACGCTGCGGGCGTCCTTCGCGGCCGCGCGGCTGTCCCAACCCGACGCGCTCGGCGTGATCAGCTGGAACGAGTTCAGCGAGAACACCCATATCGAGCCGAGCGAGCGGTTCGGCGTGAGATACCTGGAGGTGCTGGCGGAGCTGCTGGGCGTCGACGTCGACGACGACGTGGCGATGGACAGCCAGCAGGAGCACGACGACCACTGGGGCCTGCCCGCCTGGGGTGCCGTGGTGGCCAGCGGCGGCGTTCTCGCCGTGCTGCCGCTGTGGGTGTTCCTCCGCCGCCGGCGCTCGCCGGACGGCGCGGCGCCACCGGCGCAGCGCGGCGCCGACCACGACGTGGAGGCGCCTGTGGACAACTGACGGGGCGGCGTCCCGCCCCGGGCGTCGCCCCGACCTCGTGTTCGGGGCTGGAGGAGTCATGACCACACCACACCGCAGGACCGCGGGCCGCGCGGCGGCGGTCCTGCTGTTGGCGGGCGCGGCCCTGGCGGGGCCCGCCGCGCCGGCCGCGGCGGCGACCCTGCCCCCGGTGGCCGACGCCACCGTGGACGCGTCCCGTCCCACTCGCAACGAGGGCGGGGCCGCCTCGCTGCGGGTCGACGCCTCGCCGCGCCAGGTCGCGTACCTGCGCTTCGACGTCACCGGCGCCGGGGCGGAGCCGTCGGCGGTGCTGCGGCTGTACGCCGAGACCGCGAGCAGCACCGGGCTGAGCGTGCACGGCGTCTCCGACGACGACTGGCGGGAGGACACGCTGACCTACCAGAACGCGCCGCCGATCGGCCCCGCCGTCGCCGCCAGCGGACCGAGCGCCGCCGACACCTGGCTCTCGGTCGACGTGTCGTCGCTGGTCACCGGGGACGGCCCGGTGACCCTGGCGCTCACCACGACCAACGACACCGGCTTCCGGCTCACCAGTCGCGAGGGCACCGGGACCCGCCGGCCGCAACTGATCGTCCCCGCGCCGCCGAACCCGTCGCCGTACACGATCAGCCGCCTCGGGGCCACCACCTACAGCGCCGCGTCCGAGGTGACGGGGCAGACCTGGACGGGCAGCCTCAAGAGCGTGGTGGAGAGCGCGGCGGCGGACCTGCACCGGCTCGGCGGCGGCACGATCGCGTTCACCGCCGGCACGTTCGACCTGGGCACGGAGTTCTTCAAGCTGGAGGGCCTGCGCAACGTCACCTTCGCCGGGGCGGGGATGGACCTGACGCTGATCCGCAACTCCAGCTCCGCCGCCGCGGACACCGAGCCGTTCAACACCAAGGGGCTGGACCGCGGGGTGGTCCGCGACCTCACCGTGTCGGCCGGCGGCCCGCCCCGCACCACCAGCGACGCCCTCGACTTCGACGACGGCAACAACATGCTGGTGGAGCGGGTGCGGGTGACCGCTTCGCGGGGTCGGGGCATCGTCTTCGACGGCAAGAACCAGACCTGGACCTCGATGGGCAACACGGTGCGCGACTGCCAGGTCAGCGGCGCCGCCAGCGACGGCATCGAGCTGCTGGCGACCAGCGGGGACACCGTCACCGGCTGCGTGATCACCGACGTGGGCGGGCACGGGGTGCAGATCAACCGGTCCTCGCCGACCGCCGACCAGCCCAACAAGACCGCCGACGACAACGTCGTCAGCGGCAACCGGATCGACCAGGCCGGCCAGGACGGGATCAACGTTGACGGCGGCAACGACAACCACATCGTCGACAACCACATCACCAACAGCGCCGACGACACCGCCGGCCGCGACGGCATCCGGATCACCACGGCGACGGCCGTGCCCTGCTCCGGCAACGTCGTCAGCGGCGACGTGGCCACCGACTCGCAGGCCGTGAAGACCCAGCGGTACGGCCTGAACATCGCCTCGGCGGGCTGCGTGGCGACGGTCGTGGGGCCGGGCAACAACCTCACCGGCAATCTGTCGGGGGCGATCCGGGACGCCGGCACCGGGACGGTCTTCCGGTAGCCCGCGCGGCCGCCGGGGGCGGGTCGGGTCCACCGGGCCGACGGCGGCGGTGGACCCGGCCCGGCCTCACCGGCCGACGTACTCGCGCAGGTGGGTGGCGGTGCGCGTGTCCCCGTGCGCGACCAGGTCGGCCGGGGTGCCGGTGAACACGATCCGGCCGCCGTCGTGGCCGGCGCCCGGGCCGAGGTCGACGATCCAGTCCGCGTGCGCCATCACCGCCTGGTGGTGCTCGATGACGACCACGGTGTTGCCGGCGTCGACCAGCCGGTCCAGCAGGGCCAGCAGCCTGTCGACGTCGGCCAGGTGCAGGCCGGTGGTGGGCTCGTCCAACACGTAGGTGTGCGCCTTCTCACCCATGTGGATGGCCAGCTTGAGCCGCTGCCGCTCGCCCCCGGAGAGGGTGGTCAGCGGCTGGCCGAGACCGAGGTAGCCCAGGCCCACGTCGGCCAGGCGGTCCAGCACCGCGCGGGCCGGCCCGCTCGGGAAGAAGCCCTGCGCCTCGGTCACCGACATGCCGAGCACCTCGCTGATGTTCTTGCCCCGCAGCGTGTACGCGAGCACCTGCGGGGTGAACCGGCGGCCCTCGCACTCCTCGCACACCGAGGCGACGCCGGCCATCATCGCGAGGTCGGTGTAGACGACGCCGATGCCCCGGCACTTCGGGCAGGCCCCCTCGGAGTTGGCGCTGAACAGCGCCGGCCGGACCTTGTTGGCCCTGGCGAAGGCGGCCCGGACCGGGTCGAGCAGGCCGGTGTAGGTGGCCGGGTTGCTGCGCCGGGAGCCGCGGATGGGGGACTGGTCGACGACGACCACCCCCTCCCGGCGGGGCAGGCAGCCGTGGATCAGCGAACTCTTGCCGGAGCCGGCCACGCCGGTGACGACGGTCAGCACGCCCAGCGGCACGTCGACGTCGACGCTGCGCAGGTTGTGCAGGTCGGCGCCGCGGATCGGCAGGTGGCCGGTGGGCGTGCGGACCCGGTCCCGCAGTCGCGCCCGGTGGTCCAGGTGCCGGCCGGTCAGGCAGTCGGCGCGGCGCAGCCCGGCGACGTCTCCGGCGTAGCAGATCCGGCCGCCGTCCGGGCCGGCCCCCGGGCCGAGGTCGACCACGTGGTCGGCGATCGCGATCGTCTCCGGCTTGTGCTCCACGACCAGCACCGTGTTGCCCTTGTCCCGCAGGCGCAGCAGCAGGCCGTTCATCCGGGCGATGTCGTGCGGGTGCAGCCCGACCGTCGGCTCGTCGAAGACGTACGTGACGTCGGTGAGGCTGGAGCCGAGGTGTCGGACCATCTTGACCCGTTGGGCCTCCCCGCCGGAGAGGCTGCCCGACTCACGGTCGAGGCTGAGGTAACCCAGGCCGATCTCGACCAGCGAGTCGAGCAGCTCCCGCAGGTTGGCCACCAGCGGGGCCACCGACGGGTCGTCGATGCCGCGCACGAACGCGGCGAGGTCGCTGATCTGCATCGCGCTGCACTCGGCGATGTTGCGGCCGGCGATCCGCGCGGACAGGGCGGCCCGGTTGAGCCGGGCACCGGCGCAGTCGCCGCAGGTCGCGAACGTGACCGCCCGCTCGACGAACGCCTTGATGTGCGGCTGCGTCGGCTCCTTGTCCTTGCTCAGGTAGAGCCGGCGGACCTTCACCGCCAGGCCCTCGTACGTGATGGTGTGGTTGCCGACCTTCATCTTGGTGGCCGGCTTGTGCAGGAAGTCCCGCCACTGCTGCGCGGTGAAGTCCTGGAGCTTGACGTCGGGGTCGAACAGGCCGGAGCCGACGATGCTCTGCCAGTACCAGGAGTCGACCGCGAAGTTCGGCACGGTGATCGCCCCGTCGTTGAGCGAGCGCTCGACGTCGACGAGCTGGTCGACGTCGAGGTCGGAGACCCGGCCGAGCCCCTCGCAGGTGGGGCACATCCCCTCGGCGAGGTTGAAGCTGAACGCGCCGGCCGGGCCGACGTGCGGCTGCCCCAGCCGGCTGAAGACGATGCGCAGCATCGCGTACGCGTCGGTCGCGGTGCCGACGGTCGACCGCGAGTTCGCCCCCATCCGCTCCTGGTCGACGACGATCGCGGCGCTGAGGTTGCGCAGCGAGTCGACGTCCGGCCGGGACAGGCTGGGCATGAACGACTGGAGGAAGGCGCTGTACGTCTCGTTGATCATCCGCTGCGACTCGGCGGCGATGGTGCCGAACACGAGCGAGGACTTCCCCGAGCCGGAGACGCCGGTGAAGACGGTGAGGCGGCGTTTGGGGACGTCCACCGAGACGGACGCGAGGTTGTTCTCCCGGGCGCCGCGCACCTCGATCATGTCGTGGCTGTCGGCGATGGACCGTGCTGGCTGCGTCATGCGAACCCTTCACGCGAGCGACGGGCGGGGCGACTCCGACCGGTGGTCGCCCCGGGGCCTGGTCGCTTCAATTGTCTCATTCGACCGTCCGTGAAGACTTTTCTCGACGCTGGTCCCGTTCGGCGGCTTTCGAGGGTGGAAAAGTCTCGAAGCGCAGACATCCGGCCGGGAGGCCCGGCACCCGGCGGACGCGGCGGGCCCCGCCCGGTGGGGGTCCACCGGGCGGGGCCCGCGGAAGCGCGCCTGCCCGTCGGTCAGTTCAGGCCGCAGGTGGCCAGGTCCAGGCGCGGGTCGGGGCGCTGGCCGGTGACCCGGCCGATGTCGGTGGCGATCCGGTTGAGCACCGCCACCCGCTTGTCCTTCAGCGGGCCGAGGATGGCGTTGTTGACGAAGTTCGGGCCGCCCTCCGGGCGGACCGCGAGCTGGGCGAGGCGGGCGTTGGCCTCGGCGATCTGCTGGTCGAGCTGGTTCAGCTCGCTCTGCACCTGGCCGGCGGCGGCAGCGGGCACGGCGCCGACCTGGTTGCGCACGTTCGGGCAGTTCACCGTCTGCGCCACGCCGGCGTTGCCACCGTTGTTGCCGTTGCCCGCGTTGCCGCCGTTGTTGCCCGCGTTGTTGCCGGCCCCCGCGTTGCCGCCGGCCGCGTTGCCCGCCCCGGCGGCATTGAGGCCGCAGGTGGCGAGGCTGGACAGGTCGGGGCGCTGCCCGCCGGCCCGCCCGATGTTGATCGCGATCCGGTCGAGCACGGCGATCCGCTTGCTCCTCAGCGGGCCGAGGACGGCGTTGTTGACGAAGTTCGGGCCGCCCTCGGGCTTCACGGCGAGCTGGGCGAGGCGGGCGTTCGCGGCGGCGATCTCCCGGTCCAGGTTGGCCAGCTCCTGCTGGACCCCCGCCGCCGCGCCGGCCGGCACGGCCGGCAGCTGGCCGCGCACGTCGGGGCAGTTCACGGTCTGCGCGCCGCCGGCCGCGACCGCGCCGTCGCTGCCGGCGTTGCCGTTGTCGCCGCCCGCGTCGGCCGGGGCCGCGCCGTTGCGCAGCGTGCAGGTGGCGAGCTGGTCGAGGCCGGCCGGGGCGGTGCCGCCGACCCGGGTGATGTTCAGCCGGATCCGGTCGAGCACGGCGCGGCGCTTGCCGGCGATGTCGTTGAGCTGGCCGTTCGCGGCCCCCGGCTCGCGGGCCAGCCGGGCGTTGACGTTGGCGATCTGGGTCTCCAGGTTGCGCAGCTCCTGGTCCACCCCCGCCTTCGCGGCCGCCGGCACCGCGCCCAGCTTGTCGGCCACGGTCGGACAGGTGACCGACACCGCCGTCGCCGTGCTCTCGCCGGCGTTGGCCAGCGACAGCCCGGCACCGAGCGCCAGTGCCGCGAAGGCACCGACCCCGCCGAGCTTCAGGACGGCATTCTTTCGCGTGCGCCTGACCATGCACCTCTCCTTGTCCTGACCGCCGCAGCGTCCGGGGTCAATTTCCGAACGCGTCGTCGACGGTATGCCGTGACGATTGAAAGAAACCGGAGACCGGCCGGTGGGAACGGCGTCACGCCCGTTCCCGGAATTGTTCCGGACGGTTCCACGGACAGGCGGATACGTCGTGACCGCCCCGGCATGGCGGTCGTGGACGACCCGTTTTCCTTCGCCCGTGAGTACGGATCCTCCGCGGCGATCGTTCAACCCTTTCCCGGCGAGTTTTCGACTCCCGCCGGCCCGCCCGGAGCGGAACCGAGAACGCCCCGGCTCCGGCCCTGGTCCGCCGGACAGCGACCGGTCGCACCGTTAGGGTGCAGGGCATGAGAGCTCCGGTGCTGGCCCTCGCCGCCGCCGTCGTCGTCGGCACGTCCGGGGCGCCCGCGCCGCTCACCGCCCACGCGGCCCGCCGGGCCGCCGCGCCGGCCGCCCCGGTGCCCTGCCCCAAGGCGCGGGCGCCGCAGGTGGAGCGCTCCCCACGGCCCACGCCCCCGCCGTCGGTGCCGCTGCACCGGACGGTGGGCGGCCCGGCGCTGGCGACCCCGGCCCTGGTCGCGCCGGCCGGCGCGCCCGCGCCGCCGCCGGTCACCGCGACCTCCTGGCTGGTCGCCGACCTGGACACCGGGGCGGTGCTCGGCGGCTGCGGCCCACACGAGTACGCCACGCCGGCCAGCGTGCAGAAGCTCCTGCTGACCGCCACCGCGCTGCCGAAGCTGGACCCGAAGCAGACGGTCACGGTGACCCACGAGGACCTGGACATCGCCCCCGGCAGCTCGGCGGTGGGCCTGGTGGAGGGCGGTCGCTACACCGTCGAGACCGTCTTCCTGGGGCTGCTGCTGCAATCCGGCAACGAGGCGGCCAACGTGCTGGCCCGGCTGATCGGCGGCCCCGACGGCGCGGCCGGCGGGGTGCGCGCGATGAACGCCGAGGCCCGCCGCCTCGGCGCCCTGCAGACCCACGCGGTGACCCCGTCCGGCCTGGACGGGCCCGGCCAGTTCACCAGCGCGTACGACCTGGCGTTGATCGCCCGGGTCTGCTTCGCCGACCCCACCTTCCGCCGGTACACGCTGACCGAGCAGGCCCGGATCCCCGACCAGCCCGCGCTGCGCCGCAAGGGCTTCCAGATCCAGAACGAGAACCAGCTCGTCTACCGCTACCCGGGCGCGCTGGGCGGCAAGACCGGCTTCACCGACTACGCCCGGCACACCTACGTCGGCGCGGCGCAGCGCGGCGGCCGGCGGCTCGTGGTGACCCTGCTCGGCGCCGAGCCCCGGCCGATGCGCGGCTGGGAGCAGGGCGCGGCGCTGTTGGACTGGGGCTTCTCGCTGCCCCGCGACGCCTCGGTGGGCCGCCTCGTCGCGCCGGGGGAGACGGCCGCCAACGGCGCGCCCGTGGCGTCCCCGACGGCTGGCGCGCCGGTCACCCCCGAGCCGCGCGCGGTGGCCGCCCACCGGGCCGTCCCGTCGGGCTGGGCGGCGACCTGGCCGTTCGCCGCCGTGGCCGCCGCCGTGGCCGGCCTGCTCGCCGCCGTGCTCCTGCGCCGCCGCCGACGCCGGGCCTGAGCCGCCCGCCCGAGGCGATGCGCCGCGGTAGGGCGGGAGTCAAGCCGCGCCGAACGGGTAAGCGCGCGCGGTGAACGCGCAGCACCGGGGGACGATCGTCGTCGTGTCGGCGGACGTGGGGGCCGGGCACGACTCGGCCGCCGCCGAGCTGGCCCGGCGGCTCGCCGACCGGGGCTTCGCGGTGCACCGGGTGAACTTCCTCGACCTCCTGCCCCGCCCGGCGCGGTGGATGTTCCGCGAGGCGTACCGGGGTGTGCTGCGCTGGGCGCCGTGGGGATACGACGCGCTGTTCGCCATCACCGGCCGGTCCCGGCTCACGGTGGCCGTCCTGCGGGGCGCGCTCGCGCCGCTGCGGGGACGCGCCCGGCGGGCCGTCCCGGCCGGCACCCGGGCGGTCGTCACCACGTACCCGTTCGCGAACCAGCTCCTGGGGCCGTTGCGCCGCAGCGGGGTGCTCCCCGTCCCACTGGTCACCTACGTCACCGACTTCGTCGTGCACCCGACCTGGGTCGCGCCCGGCGTGGACGTCTACTGCACCCTGCGGCACGCCCGCCACCACACGTCGGGAACCGGCGCGACGCTCGACGTCCGCACGGTCTCGCCGCTGGTCTCGGCCGACTTCCCGGCGGCGACGCAGACCACCCGCCGCGCGGCCCGGCGGCGCTTCGGGCTGCCGGAGCGGGAGCGGCTCGTGCTGATCGTGGCCGGGGCGTGGGGGACGGGCGACGTCGAGGCGACCGTCGCCGCCGTGGACGCGGCCGACGGGGTGCGCACCGTGGTCGTCTGCGGCCGCAACGCCAGCCTTTGCCAGCGGCTGCGGGGGCTCACCCGGCACGTTCTCGGCTGGGTCGACGACATGCCCACGCTGATGCGGGCCGTCGACGTGGTGGTCGAGAACGCGGGCGGGCTGACCTGCCAGGAGGCGCTGAGCTGCGGACTGCCGGTGATCACCTACCGTCCCCTGCCGGGACACGGTCGGGCCAACGCCGCGATCCTCGCCGCCGCCGGGCTGACCCGCTGGGCCCCGTCCGCCGAGCAGCTGCGGCGGGCGCTGGCCACGCCGGATCCGCCGTCCGCCGGCGGGTGGACGGGCGGCTGGGCGGACCCCGCCGCCCTGGTGGCCGACGAGGCGGGGCGGCAAACCGGCGGGGGCTGCGCCGCGTACCGCAGGAGGAGGGCCGTGCTCGACGCGGTGGACGAGGCGGTCGGCGTGCTGGCCACGGTGCTGCCGTCGATCCGGTGGGTGGGCGGGCGGTGACCGCGCCGCGCGGCCGTCGCCGCTGCGCCCTCGCGCTGGCCGGCGCGGCCGCGGTCGCGGTCGCCGCCCACGCCGGCCCCGCGACCACCGCCGTGGGGCCGGTGCGCCGCCGGTTCCTCCCCCGGCTCGACGGGGCGGGCCCGCCCGGACGGATCGCGCTGACCTTCGACGACGGGCCCGACCCCGAGTCCACCCCGCGCTTCCTCGACGTGCTCGCCGCGCACCGGACGCGGGCCACCTTCTTCGTGCTCGGCACGATGCTCGTGCGGTCACCCTGGCTGGCGGCGGACCTCGTCGCCGGCGGGCACGAGGTGGCCGTGCACGGCTGGGAGCACCGCAACCTGCTGGGCCGGGGCCCGCTGGCCACCTACCGGGACCTGGCCCGCACCCGGGCGCTGGTCGAGGCCGCCACCGGCCGGGCCCCGCGCTTCTTCCGCCCGCCGTACGGCGTGCTGACCGGCCCGGCGCTGCTGGCCAGCGCGCGGCTCGGGCTGACCCCCGTGCTGTGGACCCGCTGGGGGCGCGACTGGACGGCGGCGGCGACCCCCGACTCGGTCTTCGACACCGTCACCGCGCGGCTGGCCGGCGGCGACACCGTCCTGCTGCACGACGCGGACTGCGCCGCGGCCCCCGGGGCGTGGCGGGCCACCCTCGCCGCGCTGCCCCGGTTGCTGGCGGAGTGCCGCCGCCGGGGCTGGACGGTGGGCCCGCTCGGCGCGCACGGGGCTTCCCCGCCGGGGCCGGTGCCGACCCCGTGAGCCTGGCGGTGGCGTGCGCCCTGGGCGCGGCGTTCTGCTTCGCGGTGTCCACGGCGATGCACCAGCGGGCCGCGAAGGGGCAGCGGCGGCACCACCCGCTCGACCCCCGGCTGCTGCTGCGGCTGCTGCGCACCCGCCTGTGGCGGCTCGGCTGGGCGCCCGACGTCGCCGGGGTCGCCCTCCAGGCGGTGGCCCTGCGGTTCGGGCCGCTGGCGCTCGTCCAACCGCTGATGGCCAGCGGCCTGTTCATGGCGATCCTGATCGAGGCCGGCTGGAACCGGCGGCGGGCGGGGGCGCGGGACCTGCTCGGCGCGGCGGTGGGGCTGGCCGGGCTGGCGGCCTTCCTGGCCGCCGCCGAGCCGCAGGCGGGGATCGCCGCGCCGACGGCGGGGGCCTGGTGGCGGGTGGCGCTGGGCGTCGGCGGGATCGTCGCGGTCGCGCTGGCGCTGTCGGCGCTGGTCACCGGGGCGGCCCGGGGCGCGCTGCTCGGCTTCGCCGCCGGCACCCTCTACGGCGTCGCCGCGGCCCTGGTCAAGGCGCTGGCCGCCGGCCTGCACGGTGATCCCCGCGCCCTCGTGGCCGACCCGTTGCTGCCCGCCTCGGCCGTGGTCGCCGTGACCGGGCTGGTGATCAACCAGAGCGCCTTCCAGAGTGGCCGGATCGCCGCTCCGCTCACCGCGCTCACCCTCGCCGACCCGGTGGTGAGCGTGGTGCTCGGGGTGACCGTGTTCCAGGAGAGGGTCACCCTGGGCGGGCCCCGGGCCGCCGTGCTGGCCCTGGCGGTGGTGGCCATCGTGGCCGGGGTCTGGCTCGCCGGCACCGCCTCGCCGGTGTCGCCGGGGGCCGGGCGCGTGTCGCCGTCGACAGGAGGCCGAGCCGATCCATAGACTGCGATCTTTCTGGAGTCACGAGCCCAGGAGGACGCCACGTGTCGAGGTCATCCCGCCGGCAGCCGGTCCCGCCGCCCCCGGCCCGTCCCCGCCGGCCACGGGCGTTGTCCCGGCTCGCCGGGGTCGCGCTGCTCGCCACGGGCCTGGTCGGCGGTAGCGCCGCCGTCGCCGTCGCCGCGCCGCCGTCGGCCACCGGGCGCGCCGCCGCCGAGCCGCCGCCGCAGACGACGCCCGGGCCGTGCGCGTACACCGAGACCCCCGACGAGCCGCCCGCCCGGCCCGTCCCGCTGCCGCCCGACCCGCGCCGGACGCCCGACCACGGCACCGTGCGGGTCACGCTGCGCACCAACCACGGCCCGATCGGGCTGACCCTCGACCGCGAGCAGGCCCCCTGCACCGTGCAGAGCTTCCTGCACCTGGCCCGGCACCGGTTCTACGACCGCACGCCGTGCCACCGGCTCACCGCGTACCCGACGCTGAGCGTGCTCCAGTGCGGCGACCCGTCGGGCACCGGCGAGGGCGGGCCGGGCTACCGGTACGCCGACGAGCTGCCCACCGGCCTGCCGCCCGCGCCGACGGACCCGACGGGCGAGCGCCGCCTATACGCCCGGGGCCTGCTCGCCATGGCCAACGCCGGCCCCGACACCAACGGCAGCCAGTTCTTCCTGGTGTACGCGGACTCGGCGCTGCGCCCGAACTACACCGTCTTCGGCGAGGTGGACGCCGCCGGCCTGGCCACCCTGGACCGGATCGCCGCGGGCGGGATCGCCCCCACGCCCGAGGACCCGGCCCCGGTCGACGGCGCGCCCGCGCTGCCGGTGGAGATCCGTCGGGCGGTGCGCGGGCGCTGAGCCCGCCGCCGGCCACCGGATCCGGCGGGTTGCCGCGGACCGGGCGGAACTGCTGCTAGAACGGTGGCATGGGACGGCGGCGCGGGGCGGATCGGTCCACCCGGTCCGCCCGCGCCGCCGCCCCGGCCGTGGTCGTCGTGACGGTCGTCGCGCTGCTGCCCGGCTGCCCCGCGCCGCAGCGCCCGACGCCGGCGCCGGCCAGTCCGTCCGCCCCGGCCACCCCGACGCCCGCCGGGTCGCGCGCCCCGACCGGGTTCGTCGACCTGTCCGACCTGGACCCGACCGTCGTCACCGACATCCGGTACGCGACCGCCCACAACTTCGTCGGCCGTCCGATCGCCGGCTACCGGGAGCCGCTGTGCCTGCTCACCCGGCCCGCCGCCGACGCGCTGCGCCGGGCGCAGCAGGCGGCCCGCGCCACCGGCCACCGCCTCAAGGTGTACGACTGCTACCGGCCCCAACGCGCCGTCGACGACTTCGTCGACTGGGCGGGGCGGCCCGGCGAGCAGAAGATGAAGTCCGAGTTCTACCCCGACGTGGCCAAGTCACGGCTGTTCGCCGACGGCTACCTCGGCGCGCCCACCGCGCACAGCCGGGGCAGCACCGTCGACGTGACGCTCGTGCCCGACCCGCCGCCCGGGCAGCCCCCGTACGTGCCCGACGCGCCCCTGGTGGCGTGCACCGCCCCGGTGGGGGAGCGCTACGCCGACAACGGCGTCGACATGGGCACCGGCTTCGACTGCTTCGACCCGCGCGCCCACACCGCCGACCGCCGGATCACCGGCGCGGCCCGGGACAACCGGGAGCTGCTGCTGCGGCTGATGGCCGACGCCGGCTTCACCAACTATCCGCGCGAGTGGTGGCACTACCGCCTGGCCGACGAGCCGTACCCCGACACCTACTTCGACTTCCCGGTGGCCCGCTCGTCACTGTGACCGGTCGGCGGGGGAGCGCAGCGGCAGCCAGGCCAGCACGTCGGAGATCTTCTCGTCCCAGTACGCCCAGTCGTGGTCGCCGGGGGAGAAGTCCACGGTCAGCGGCACGCCCCGCCGCCGGGCCGTCTCGACGAAGCGGGTGTTGTCGTCGAACAGGAAGTCCTCGGTGCCGCAGGCGACGTAGAGGGCCGGCAGGTCGTCGCCGGCGCGTTCCAGCAGCGCCACCGTGTCGTCGTCGCTGCCGGGCACCGGCCGGTCGCCGAAGACCGTGTGCCACACCGCCGGGTCCAGCGGGTGGGTGGGGTGGTGCCGCCGGTGGGCGACGTTCAGCGCCCCCGACAGGCTCGCCGCCGCCGCGAACCGCCCCGGCTCGCGCAGCGCCCACTTCACCGCGCCGTAGCCGCCCATCGACAGGCCGGCGACGAAGGTGTCCTCCCGCCGGTCGGACAGCCGGAAGAACGACCGGCAGACCTCGGGCAGCTCCTCGCTGAGGAACGTCCAGTAGCGGTTGCCGTGCTCCTCGTCGGTGTAGAAGCTCCGCGCCACCTGCGGCATCACCACGGCCAGGCCGAGCGGAGCGACGTACCGCTCGACGGAGGTGCGCCGGGTCCAGATCGTGTCGTCGTCGCTGAGGCCGTGCAGCAGGTACAGCACCGGCGGGTCGCCGGCCGGCGCGCCGCCGGCCAGCCCGATGCCGACGCCGGCCGGGTCCGGCAGGAGCACCGTCATCGAGGTGCCCATGCCCAGCGCCTCGGAGTGGAAGTTGCACCGGATCAATGCCATGGGCGTGGATGCTACGCGCCGCAGGGCGGCGGCGAGGCCGGCGGAGCCCGCCGGCCGGGGCGGGACCTAGGTCCGGTCGACGCAGGAACTTCGTCCCGAGTCGTCCGCGAGGGTGGCTGCCCGGTTAACCAGGCTGTAACGTCCGCCCTGCTGGATCCGTCACAGAGAAGTGGGAGTCAGTGGTGACCGACGTGTCGACGGCGCTGGGCGTGCGCCTCTATCCCGACCTGGTCGAGCTGGGCGGCCTCGCGTCCGCGCTGGCCCTGGCCGCCACCCGGTGCGGGGCCGACGTGGGCCGCATCAGCGCCCCCGAGCAGGGGCGGGGCCGGTTCACCTGCGCCGAGCTGCGCTCCGAGCGGGGCACCATCTGCGTGGGCCTGGGCTCGCAGGCCCGCTACTTCATGGTCGACATCGCGGGCGCGGACGGCTGCCGGGCCGACGGCGACACCACCGACCTGGACCAGGTCGTGCGGATCGCCGACGCCTGGCGCGGCGGGGCGAGCCTCGGCGAGCTGCGGGCCCGCTTCCCGTTCCTCGACCACGTCTCCGAGCCGGTCGTCGAGGGCACCACCCGCGCCTGATCCGCCGGCGACCGGGCCGATTATCCGTTGCCGGCCGTCCCGCCCCCGGCCTACCTTTCCTCATCCGACGGGGAGGGACTCCTCGTCCGACGAGGAGAGACACGATGGCCTTCACCCCGCTGCCCGGCACCCGCGCGCCCGTACGGGTCTGGACCGACCCGTACGCGATCGAGCCGCAGGCCGCCCGGCAGCTGCGCAACATCGGCGCGCTGCCGTGGGTCGAGGGCGTCGCCGTGATGCCCGACGTCCACTTCGGCAAGGGCGCGACCGTCGGCTCGGTGATCGCGATGCGGCAGGCGGTCTCCCCGGCCGCCGTCGGCGTGGACATCGGCTGCGGCATGTCGGCCGTGCGCACCTCGCTCACCGCCGCCGACCTGCCCGACGACCTCGCCGGGCTGCGCTCGGCGATCGAGGCCGCGATCCCGGTCGGCTTCGCCAAGCACGACGACCCGGTCGACCCGCGCCGGGTGCGGGGGCTGGAGCAGCGCGGCTGGGCCGACTTCTGGGCGGGCTTCGCCACCCTCGACGAGCGGGTGGCCCCGCTGGAGGGCCGCGCCCGCCAGCAGCTCGGCACCCTCGGCGGCGGCAACCACTTCATCGAGGTCTGCCTCGAGTCCGGCGGCCCCGACGCCGGCCGGGTCTGGCTGATGCTGCACTCCGGCTCGCGCAACATCGGCAAGGAGCTGGCGGAGCGGCACATGGCCGTCGCCCGGCGGCTGCCGCACAACGCCGGGCTGCCCGACCGGGACCTCGCGGTGTTCCTCGCCGGCACCCCGGAGATGGCGGCGTACCGGCGGGACCTGTGGTGGGCGCAGGAGTACGCCCGGCGCAACCGCGCGGTCATGTTGGCCCTGCTCTGCGGCGTGGTGCGCGACGCGGTGGGGCAGGTCGGCTTCGACGAGCCGATCAGCTGCCACCACAACTACGTCGCCGAGGAGACCTACGACGGGGTGGACGTGCTGGTCACCCGCAAGGGCGCGATCCGGGCCGGTGCCGGTGACCTGGGCATCATCCCCGGGTCGATGGGCACCGGGTCGTACATCGTGCGCGGCAGGGGCAACCCCGACGCGTACTGCTCCGCCTCGCACGGGGCCGGGCGGCGGATGTCGCGCGGGCAGGCGAAGCGGACGTACGGCACCGCCGACCTGGTGGCGCAGACCGCCGGCGTGGAGTGCCGCAAGGACGCCGGGGTGGTCGACGAGATCCCGGCCGCGTACAAGGACATCACGCAGGTGATGGCGCAGCAGGAGGACCTGGTCGAGGTGGTCGCCCACCTCAAGCAGGTGGTCTGCGTGAAGGGCTGACCGGGGTCGCCGCCGGGGGCTTGTCCGGGCCTACCGGCGGCGGCCCTGGGCGCCCTTGAGGCGGCGGCCCAGCTCCCGGGCGATCTCCCGCTTGGCGTCGCGTTCGGCGAGGGCCTGCCGCTTGTCGTAGGACCGTCGGCCCCGGGCCAGCCCCAGCTCCACCTTCGCCCAGCCGTTGGAGAAGTACAGCGACAGCGGCACGAGCGTCAGCCCGCCCTCGCGCACCCGGTCGAGGATCCGGTCGATCTCGATGCGGCGCAGCAGCAGCTTGCGGGTGCGCCGGGGCTGGTGGTTGGTCCAGCTGCCGAAGCCGTACTCGGCGATGTGCAGGCCGTGCAGCATCAGCTCGCCGTCGTGCTCCTGGGCGAAGGCGTCGACCAGCGACACGTACCCGGCGCGCAGCGACTTCACCTCCGTGCCGGCGAGCACCAGCCCCGCCTCGTACGTCTTGAGGATGTCGTAGTCGTGGCGGGCCTTCTTGTTCGACGCGACGAGGGTGCGTCCGGTCTCCCTGGGCACGGTCGGCCTCCCGCTGCTGGTTGCGCCCCGACGGCGAGAGGCTAGCAGCCGCCCGCCCGGTAATCGGGTGGAGCCGCGCGACGGAGGCGACCACAATGCCGCCATGGACCACCGCACCATGGTCAAGTTGAGCAAGCGGATGTCGAAGGCGCTGCGGCACGAGCCGTACCGCCTCGGCCTCGCACCGGACGGGGCCGGCTGGGTGCCGGTCGACGACCTCCTCGCCGCCCTGCGGGTGGGGCGGCCCGACCTCGACGCGGTCGTGGCCGGGAACGACAAGCAGCGCTTCGCGGTCGAACGCGGCCCCGACGGGGTCGAGCGGATCCGCGCCAACCAGGGCCACTCGATCCCCGTCGAGCTGGGGCTGCCGGCCGCCGAGCCGCCCCCGCGGCTCTACCACGGCACCGGCGCGGCGGCCCTCGACTCGATCCGGGCCACCGGGCTGCACCGGGGCGGCCGGCACCACGTACACCTGTCGGCCGACGTGGAGACGGCCCGCCGGGTCGGCGCCCGGCGCGGCGGCGCGGTGGTGGTGCTCGCCGTCGACGCGGCGGCGATGGCCCGCGCCGGGCACGCCTTCCACCGCAGCGCCAACGGGGTCTGGCTGACCGACGCCGTCCCGGCCCAATACCTGAGCCCGGGCGGGTAGGGGCACCCCGCAAACCCCGGCGCGGCATTGAAAGTCGTCCGTCCGCCCGGCAAGATCGTCGGAACCGGGGCGACGACAGTGACGGGGACACTCAGTGGCGAAGGTGGCCGACGCGGGGCGCGCCGCGCGTGACCTGCGGCTGGTGGTGGCCGCGCACGCGGTCTCCACCTACGGCAGCTACCTGAACCTGGTGGCGCTGGGCCTGTTCACCCTGGAGCTCACCGGCTCCGCCGCGCAGACCGGCCTGTTCATGGCCGTCCGGCTGGCCGCCGGTTTCCTCATGGGGCCGGTCAGCGGGCTGCTCGCCGGCCGGCACCGCCGCACCCGCCTGATGATCGGCGCGGACCTGCTCTCGGCGGCGACCCTGGCGCTGCTGGTGGCCGCCCCCGACGGGGCGCGTCCCGTGGCGGTCTACCTGCTCGCGGTCGTGCTCGGCTGCGGGCAGACCCTGTGGGGGGTCGCGCTGCGCAGCGAGTTGCCCGACCTGGCCGGGCCGGCGCGGCGGGCCCGCGCGAACGCCCGGCTCGTCGCGGCCCGGTCGGTGGCGATGCTGCTCGGCTTCGCCTCGGCGGGCGTCCTGGTCGCCTGGCTCGGCTACGAGGTGGCGTTCCTGCTCGACGCCGGCACCTACGCCCTCTCCGCGGGGCTGCTGGCCCGGGTGCCGGCCCGCCGGCCGGTCGCCGCCGCGCCGGAGGCCGCCGGGCCCACCGGGCCCCGGGCCTGGGCGGGCGTCGGGGTGCTGCGGGCGGTCGCGCCGGTCGTCGCGGCGATGATCGGGGTACGCGCCGCCGACGCGTTCGGCTCGGCGGCCCACAACGTCGGTATCCCGGTGCAGGCCAGCCTGGTCAGCCCCGAATCGCCGGCCGCGTACGCCGCCGTGTTCCTGACCTCGTGGGCGGTGGGCAGCCTCGCCGCCGGCCGGTGGTGCGCCCGGCTGGCCGCCCGCACCGGTGGGGTGGGCTCGCCGCGCGCCTTCGGCGTGGCCACCTGCCTCATGTCGCTGTTCTTCGTGCTCGCCTTCACCGATCCGCCCCTGTGGCTGCTGATCCCGCTGACCCTCGCGGCGGGGGCGGCCGACGGCTACGCCGAGATCAGCTACACCACGCGGCTCCAGGGCGTCGACGAGTCCCGGCGGGCCCGGCTGTTCGGGTTCGCCAGCGCGGCGCAGAACGCCGGCTTCGGCCTCGGCATGATCGGCTGCGCCGTCGCGCTCGACCGGGTGGCCCCGTTCCCGGTCGTCGCCGTCGCCCACGGGATCGCCTGCGCCGTGGCCCTCGCGTTCCTGCTCGCCCAGACGGTGCGGCCCCCGGGCCGGCGTGACCCACCGGCCCGGGCCGACCGGCACGACGACCCCCCGACCCCCCGAACCGCCGAGGTGACGCCGTGACGACCGCCAGCCCGCCGGCCCGCCGCCCCGCCGTCAGCCGCGGCGGCGAGTTGCCCGCCGACCCGGAACACCCCCGGACGCTGGGCGCGGCGCTGCGGCGCGCGGCGCGGGACTTCCCCGACGCCGGCATCCGCGTCGTGGCCGAGGACGGCACCGACACCCTGCTCGACCACGCGACGCTGCTCACCCGCGCCCGCGCCGTACGGGCCGGCCTGCGGGCCCGCGGGGTGGCCCCCGGCTCGGCGGCGATCCTGCGGGTCGACTCCGGCGTGGACTACTGGCCGGCGTTCTGGGGCTGCGCGCTCGGCGGCGTCGTGCCGTTGACCGTCGGCGCGCCGGCCGGCTACGACGCGGACAGCCCCGCCGTCGCCGCGCTGCTGCACGCCTGGCGGGCCCTCGACGCCCCGGTCGTGCTCGCCGGGGCGGCGGACGCGGCGGGGCTGGCCGGGCTGCCGCTGGCCGACCGGGTGGTCGACGTCGCGGAGCTGGCGGCGGCCGGCCCGGCGGGTCCTGCGGCGGGGCGGGCGGCAGCGGACCCGGCGGGGGCGTCGGCCGACGCCGACGTGGAGCCCGGCCCCGACGAGGTGGCGGTGCTGCAACTCTCGTCGGGCAGCACCGGCACCCCGAAGATCATCCCGCTGACCCACCGGGGCCTGTCCGAGTACGCCGTCGGCGCCCGCGTGCTGCTCGACGTGCGCCCCGGCGACGTGCTGCTCAACTGGCTGCCCCTGGACCACGTCGCCGGCCTGCTCCTCTACCACCTTGGCGGGGTGTTCCTCGGCGCGTCCTCCGTGCACGTCGCCACCGGGCTGGTGCTGGCGGACCCGACGCGCTGGCTCGACCTCATGGCCCGCCACGGGGTCACCCACGGCTGGTCGCCGAACTTCGGCCTGGGGCTGGTGGCCGACGCGGTCGGCCGCGACCCGGGCGGCCGGCGCTGGGAGCTGGGCGGGGTGCGGCGCATGGTCAGCGGCGGCGAGCAGTGCCTGCCGGAGACCTTCCGCGCGTTCGTCGCCGCGACCGGGGTGCCGGCGGCGGCGATGACCCCGGCGTGGGGGATGTCGGAGACGTCGACGGGGATCACCTTCGGGTCGTTCACCGAGCCGGGCTGCCGGCAGGTGGTCCGCACCGCCAGCCTGGACGGCGACGTGGAGTGGGTCGAGGACGCCACCGGCGCGAGGGAGGACGTCACCGAGCTGCTCTCCGTCGGGCGGCCCGCGCCCGGGGCGACCCTGCGGATCGTCGACGCCGACGGCGCGGTGCAGCCCGAGGGGCGGGTCGGCCGGGTGCAGGTGCGCTCGGCCCGCGTCACCCCCGGCTACCTCGGCGACCCCGAGGCCACCCGCGCCGCGTTCCCCGACGGGGACTGGCTGGACACCGGGGACCTGGGCTACCTGCGCGACGGGGCGCTGACCGTCACCGGCCGCGCCAAGGACCTGCTCATCCTCAACGGGCAGAACATCCCCTGCCACGAGATCGAGCGCGTCGTCGGCGCGGTCGCGGGGGTGCGCGCCGGGCTCGTCGCCGCCGTCGGGGTGCCCGACGCCCGCACCGGCACCGAGGCGCTCGTGGTGTTCGCCGTCACCGACGCCGAGGGGGGCCACGCCGCCGCTCCCGCTGATCCGCACGCCACGACCGGGTCGGCGGCGGAACGGGTGGCCGGGGCGGTGTCGACGGCGGTGGCCCGGCGCTGGCAGCTCGCCCCACGGCGGGTGGTGATCCTCGGCGAGGCCGACTTCCCCCGTACCACCGGGGGCAAGATCCGGCGCGCGGAGCTGCGCCGCCGGTTCCTCGCCGACGGCTTCCCGCCGCCGACGGGCCGGCCGGGCGACGCCGCCGCCGGCGGGCCCGGGGCGGCCCCGGCGGGGGAGGAGGGCTTGGTGGCCCCCGGCCGGCCGGCGGTCCGCGCCGTCGTCCGCGCCGCGCTCGCCGACGTCCTCGGCCGCCCGGCCGAGACGGACCGACCCTTCTACGAGCTGGGCGTCGGCTCCGTCGAGATCGTCGCGCTGCGGGCCAGGCTGGAGGAGGCGCTGGGCCGCTCGGTGCCGCAGCCCGCGCTGTTCGCCCACCCGACCGTCGACGCCCTCGCCGCGCACCTCGCCGCCGCCGGCCCGGCCCCCGCCGGGGGAGAGGCGGCGGCGCGGCCGGCGGACCGGCGGGTCGCCGTCGTCGGGATGGCCGCCCGCTTCCCCGGCGCGGCGGACGTCGACGAGTTCTGGGCGGCGCTGCTGGCGGGGGTGGAGAGCGTCCGCGCGTTCACCCCGGCGGAGCTGGCCGCCGCCGGGGTGCCCGAGCACCTCGCGGCGGACCCGGGATACGTCGCGGCCAGCGGCGTGCTGGACGACGTCGCCGGCTTCGACGCCGCATTCTTCGGCGTCAGCCCCCGCGAGGCCGAGCTGCTGGACCCGCAGCACCGGCTGTTCCTGGAGACCTGCCAGCACGCCCTGGAGGACGCCGGCTGCCCCGGCGAGGCCGGCGGCCGGCGGATCGGCGTCTTCGCCGGCGGCGGCATGAACCTGTACCCGCACCACACCTACCTGCGCCACCAGCTCCCGCAGGCCGTCGCCTCCGCCGACCCGGCCACCGCCATCGGCGCGGCGTTGGGCAACCAGCCCGACTTCCTGGCCACCCGGGTCGCGTACCGGCTGGGGCTGACCGGACCCGCCGTGACCGTGCAGACCGCCTGCTCCACCTCGCTCGTCGCGGTGCACCTGGCCGCCCGCGCCCTGCTCGCCGGGGACGCCGACGTCGCCGTCGCGGGCGCGGTGGCGGTGCACGTCCCGCAGGTCACCGGCTACCGGCACACCCCCGGGTCGATCCTGTCGGCATCCGGCCGGTGCCGGCCCTTCGACGCCGACGCCGACGGCACGGTCGGCGGCAACGGGGTCGCCGCGGTGGTGCTCAAGCCGCTGGACCGGGCGCTCGCCGACGGCGACCGCATCCACGCGGTGCTGCTCGGCTCGGCCGTCAACAACGACGGGTCGGGCAAGGTCGGGTGGACCGCGCCCGGGGTGGCGGGGCAGGTCGACGTGGTCCGGCGGGCGTTGCGCGACGCCGGGGTGCCGGCCGCCTCCATCGGGTACGTCGAGGCGCACGGCACCGGCACCGCCCTCGGCGACCCGGTCGAGCACCACGCGCTCGCCGAGGCGTACGCGCCCGCGCGGGCGTTCCTCGGCTCGGTGAAGGCCAACATCGGCCACCTGGACAGCTGCGCCGGCATGGCCGGGCTGATCAAGGCCGTGCTCGCCGTCCGCTCCGGCCGGGTGCCGCCGCAGATCAACTTCGCCCGGCCGAACCCCGCGCTGCGTCTGGCCGACGGGCCGTTCACGGTGACCACCGTCGCCGCCGACTGGCCGGCGACCGGGGCGCCCCGGCGCGCCGCCGTCAGCGCCCTCGGCGTCGGCGGCACCAACGCCCACGTCGTCGTCGAGCAGCCGCCGGCCCCGCCGCCGCGCGCCGCCGACCCGCCCGACGTGGTTCCCGGGCTGCTGCCGATCTCCGCCGCCGACCCCGCCGCGCTGGCCGCGCTCGCCCTGCGGCACCGGGACCGGCTGCGCGCCGACCCCGACCTGGCCCTGGCCGACGTGGTGCGCACCGCCGGCACCGGCCGCCGGCACCTGGGCCACCGGCTCGTCGCCCTCGGTGGGTCGACCGCCGCCCTCGCCGAGGCCCTCGACCGGCACGCCGCCGGACTGCCGGCCGACGTGCTGACGGGCGAGGCCGGTGGGGACGCCGGCGGGCCGGTCGCCCTCGCCTTCCCCGGCCAGGGCGACGTCGGCGACGCGCTGCTCCCGCTGGCCGCCCGGTTCCCGGTCGTCCGGGTGGTGCTCGACGAGGCCGCCGCCGCGTACCGGGAGGCCGTCGGCGGCGACCTCGTCGCCCGGCTGCGCGCGGACCGGCCGGCCGTCGCCCGGCCCACCGACGTCGCCCAGCCGGCGCTGGTCGTCGCCGGGGTGGCACTGGCCCGGCTGTGGCGCTCGTGGGGCCTGTCCGTGGGCCACGTCCTCGGCCACAGCGTCGGCGAGTACACCGCCCTGGTCGTCGCGGGCGCGCTGCCCCTCGCCGACGCCGTGCGGCTCGCCGCCCACCGGGGCCGCCTGATGGCCGACCACCTGCCGCCCGGCGCGATGCTGGCGGTGCTGGCCGACCGGCCGACCGTGGACGCGCTGGCCGCCGGGTCGCCGCTGGAGCTGGCGGCGGTCAACGGGCCGACGCAGCACGTCCTCGCCGGCCCACCCGACGCCGTCGCCGCCGTCGCCGACCGGGCCGCCCGGCTCGGGGTGGCGACCCGGCGGCTCCCCGTCGACCGGGCGTTCCACTCGGCGGCGGTCGCGCCGGTGCTGGGCCCGCTGCGCGAGCTGGCCGCCACGGTCGAGTTCCGGCCGACCCGGCTGCCGCTGGTCAACGCCCTCGACGGCCGGGTCCGCCCGCCCGGCTGGCGGCCCGACGCCGAGCACCTGTGCCGGCACGCCCGCGAGCCGGTGCGCTGGCACGACGCGGTGTCCACCCTGTCCGCCGAGGCGGTCGCGACGGTGGTCGAGGCGGGCGCGGGCGGCCTGCTCACCGCCCTCGCGGGCACGACCGGAGCCGCCCCCGGGGCGACCGGCGCGGGGCCGCGGTGGGTGCCGTCGCAGCGGCGGGGGCTCGACCCGGTGGCGGGGCTGTGGCGGGCGGTGGCAGAGCTGCACGTCGCGGGCACGCCGGTGGACTGGGCGGCGCTCGTGGACGGGCACGGCGGACGCCGGGTGACGCTGCCCAGCTATCCCTTCCAGCGCCGCCCCTTCTGGGCGACCCCGGAGCCCGCAGCCGCATCGGCTCCCGTCGTGTCCCCGGCTCCCGTCGTGTCCCCGGCCCCCGCCGTGTCTCCTGCTCCCGCCGGTGACAGGCGGGCGGACGCGGTGCCGGCGGCGTCCCCGGCGGGGACGGCGGGCGGGGCGGACGCGGTGCTGGAGCGGGTCCGGGCGCTGACCGCCGAGCGACTCGGCCTGGCCGCCGCCGAGGTCGATCCGGACGCCGGCTTCTTCGCCCTGGGCGCGGACTCGCTCCTGCTGATCACCATGTCCCGGGAGATCGAGCGCGACTTCGCCGTCCGGGTGCCGGTGCGGGACCTGTTCACCACCGTCGACACGCCGCGCCGGCTCGCCACGGCGATCACCGCCGCCGCGCCGCCGACCGGTCCGGACGCCACGGCGTCGGCGGCGTCCCCACCCGCCACCGACGGCGGACCGTCCGGGGACGCCCGCCGGCCGGTGCCGGGCGAGCTGGTCGACGTCGTCCGGCAGCAGCTCGACCTGATGCGCCAGCAGCTCGCCCTGCTCGGTGTCGCCGCCGGCCTGCCGGCGGACCCGCCCACCGCCCCGCCGGAGCCCGCCGCCCCGCCGCGCCCCGCGCCCACGCCGGCCCCCGCGTACGCCCCGCCAACCCCCGCCCCCACCCCTGCGCCCCCGGCCCCCGCTTCCGTGCCGGTCCCCGTGTCCGGGCCGGCGCCTGCTGCCGCGCCGGCCGGCGCGGACCCGCGCCCGGCGGCCGGCGCGGCGACGAGGCCGGACACCGTCGACTTCAGCCTCTACTTCTTCGGCGACTATCCCGACCAGGACCGCGACGACAAGTACGGCGTCATCGTCGACGCGGCGGAGTTCGCCGACGCGCACGGCTTCCACGCCGTCTGGCTGCCCGAGCGGCACTTCCACTCCTTCGGCGGCCTCTTCCCCAACCCGTCGGTCCTCGCCGCCGCCCTCGCGACCCGCACCCGGCGGGTACGGCTCAACGCCGGCTCGGTCGTGCTGCCGCTGCACCACCCCGTCCGGGTCGCCGAGGAGTGGTCCATGGTGGACAACCTCTCCGGCGGCCGGATCGGGCTGGGCTGCGCGCCGGGCTGGCACGCCAACGACTTCGTCTTCCACCCCGAGCACTTCGGCCGGCACAAGCAGGTGATGTACGAGCACCTGGAGACCGTCCGGCGGCTGTGGCGCGGGGACGCGGTGCCGGCCCGCTCCGGCAGCGGCGAGGCACTCGACGTGCGTCTGTTCCCCCGCCCGGTGCAGCCCGAGCCGCCGGTGTTCACGGCGATCGTCGGCAACCCCGACAGCTACCGGGAGGCCGCCCGCCGCGACGTCGGGGTGGTGACCAACCTGATGACGCAGGACGTGGCGGGCCTCGCCGAGAACGTGGCGCTCTACCGGCGCACCCGCGCCGAGCACGGCCTCGACCCGGCCGGCGGGCGGGTGGTGGTGCTGCTGCACACCTACCTCGGCGAGGACGCCGACCGGGCCCGCGCCGAGGCGTTCGAGCCGTTCTGCGCGTACCTGCGCTCGTCGTTCAGCCTGCTCGGCCAGGTGGTCAACAGCCTCGGCATGAACATCGACCTGGCCGGCACCCCCGACGAGGACGTGCGGTTCGTGCTGGGGCGGGCGTACGAGCGGTACTGCGCGCAGCGGGCCCTCATCGGCTCGCCGCAGAGCTGCCGGTCCGTGGTGGAGGCGGTGCTCGCCGCGGGGGCCGACGAGATCGCCTGCTTCGTCGACTTCGGACTGCCCGCCGACGCCGTCCGCGCCGGCCTGCCGGTGCTCGACGCGCTGCGCCGGGCCACCCCGCGCCGACCCGTCGGCGACCCGCCGCACCCCGGCGGGCGGACCGCGCCGCTGTCGTCGGCGCAGCGCCGGCTGTGGCTGATGGAACGGCTGCACCCGGGCACGCCCGCCTACAACGAGGCGGCGGCCGTGCGGCTGGTCGGCCCCCTCGACCACGCCGCGCTGCGGGGCGCGCTGCGCGACGTGGTCGACCGGCACGCCCCGCTGCGCACCCACTACGCGGAGGTCGCCGGGGAGCCCCGGCAGGTCGTCCGCGACCGGGTGCCGGTCGAGCTGCCGGTGCGCGAGCACACCGGCGGGGCCGAGGACGAGGCGGTCCGCGCCGCGCTGGCCGCCGAGAGCCGCCGGGTGTTCGACCTGGCCGCCGGGCCGGTGTTCGCCTTCACGCTGCTGCGCTTCTCCGCCACCCGGCACGTGCTGGTGCTGGCCTTCCACCACCTGGCCACCGACGGCGGCTCGTACGCCGTGCTGACCGACGAGGTGTCGGCCCGCTACCGGGCCCGGGTGACCGGCGTCGCGGCGGAGCTGCCCCCGCTGCCGGTGACCTACCCGGAGCTGGCGGCGGCCGGCGACGGCGAGCCCGACGACAAGGACCTGGCCTACTGGCGGGGCCAGCTCGACCCGGCCCCGCCCACCCTCGTCCTGCCCTCCGACCTGGCCCGCCCGGCGCTGCCGTCGGCGGCCGGGGAGAGCGTCTTCCGCGAGCTGCCCGCCGAGCTGGCGCGGCGGGTCCGGCGGTTCAGCCGCGCCGAGGGGGTCACCCCGTTCACCACCCTGCTGAGCGCGTTCGGGGTGCTGCTGTCCCGGTTCACCGGCCAGGACGACCTGGTGGTCGGCACCGGCACGAGCGGCCGGGACGAGCGGACCGCCGGCCTCGTCGGGTTCTTCGTGCGAACCCTCCCGCTGCGGCTGGACCTCACCGGCGACCCGAGCTTCCGCGAGCTGCTGGCCCGGGTGCGGGTCACCGCCGCCGACGGGTACGAGCACGACCGCGTCCCGTTCGACGCGCTGGTCGAGGCGGTCGCCCCGCACCGGGAGGCCGGCCGGCACCCCCTGTTCGACGTGGTGGTCGAGTACGAGAGCGGGCCCGGGGCGTTCGCCTTCGACCTGCCGGGCGTCACCGCCGAGCCGCTGCCGCTGGGCCTGGCCAAGGCCCCCGTCGACCTGATGGTCTACCTGTCGCACGGCGAGACGCTGCGCTGCCACGTGGAGTACCGCACCGACGTGCTCGACCGGGCGACCGTGGACCGGCTGCTCGACCACCTGCACCGGCTGCTCGACGTGCTGACCCGCGCGCCGGGCGAGCCCCTGTCCCGGCTGGCCGCCCGGTTCGACGACCCCGCCGCCCGGCCGGTCGGCCCGCGTCCCGCGCCGGCCGCCGACCGGTTGCACGACCTGTTCCTCCGGCAGGCCGACCGGACCCCCGACGCGGTGGCCGTGGTCGACGGGGAGCGGCGGTGGACGTACCGGGAACTGCGGGACCGGGCGCGGGCGCTGGCCCGCCGGGTCGCGGCGCACGGCGTCGGCCCGGACGACCTGGTGGCGGTGCTGCTGCCGCGCCGGGCGGAGCTGGTCGCGGCGCAGCTCGGCGCGCTGCTGGCCGGCGCGGCATTCCTGCCGCTGGACCCGGACCTGCCGGCGGCCCGGCTGCGCGACCTGCTCGCCGACAGCGACGCCCGCCTGCTGCTGACCGCCGCCGACGTCGCCGACCCGTTCGCGGAGACCGGCTCCGGCGCCGGCGGATCCGCCCCGGGGGCCGCCGGTTCCGGAGCCGTCCGGGTGGCGCGGATGCTGGTGGACCGGCCCGGCGACCCCGGCCTGCCCGACCCCGTCGACGCCGCCGGCCCCGGCCACCTCGCCTGGTGCGTCCACACCTCCGGCTCCACCGGCCGCCCCCGGCTGGTGGGCGTGCCGCACCGGGCCGCCGTGGACGTCGTGGACTGGCACGTCCGCGCCCTGGCCCTCACCGGCGCGGACACCGTGGCGCACGCGCTCGGCCTCGGGTTCGACGCGAACCTCGCCGAGATCCATCCGACGCTGGCCGCCGGGGCGACCCTGCACCTCGTGCCGTCGCGGGTGCGCGCGGACCCGGCGCGGCTGGTCGACCGGTGGCGGCGGGCCGGGGTGACGGTCGCCTACCTGCCGGCGCCCCTGGCGGAGCTGGTGTTCGCGGTGCCGCCGGCCCCGGCCGTCCGGGTCCTGGTGGTCGGGGGCAGCCAGCTGCGCCGCCGCCCGCCGGCCGGGTACCCGGCGGAGGTCCTCGACGCCTACGGCCCGACCGAGGCCGCGATCGTCACCACCGCCGGCCCGGTGCCGCCCGCCGGGACGGGCCCGATCGATATCGGCCGCCCCGTGGACCACCGCCGCCTCTACGTGCTGGGCCGCGACGGGACGCCGGTGCCGGCCGGCGCGGTCGGCGAGCTGCACGTCGGCGGCACCGGCCTCGCCCGCGGCTACCTGGGGCGGCCCGGCGCGACGGCGGCGGCGTTCCTGCCGGACCCGAACGCCGCCGAGCCGGGGGCCCGGATGTACCGCACCGGCGACCTGGTGCGGCTGCGCGGCGACGGCACGGTCGAGTTCCGCGGCCGGGTCGACGACCAGGTGAAGATCGCCGGGCACCGGGTGGAGCCGGGCGAGGCGGCCGCCGCGCTGGCCCTGCTGCCGGGGGTACGGCAGGCCGCCGTCGTCGCCCGGCACGACCGGGCCGAGCCGTACCTCGTCGGCTACGTCGTCCCCGACACCGCTGACGGCCCCGACGCCGACACCGCTGACGCCGACACCGCTGACGCCGACACCGGTGCCGCCGGCGGTGCCGCGCCGCCGGACGCCCGCACCGCCCGGCTGGCCGCCGAGCTGGGGGAGCGGCTGCCGGCGCACCTGGTGCCGCGCGCCTGGGTGGTGCTGGACGCGCTGCCCGTCGGCGACACCGGCAAGGTCGACGTGTCCCGGCTGCCCGCGCCCGCCGCGCCGCCCGCCGGCGAGGAGCCACGGCCGGGCGTGGAGCGGCTCGTCCACGACGCGTGGTGCGCGGAGCTGGGCGTGCCCCGGGTGCCGCTGGACGTCTCGTACTTCGCCGCCGGGGGCGACTCCCTGGGCGCGGTGCGGCTGGCCAACCGGCTGCGCGAGGCGCTCGGCGTCGACGTCGGCGTGGACCGGGTGCTGCGCAGCCCGGGGGTGCGGGCGATGGCCGCGGCCCTCGACCCGGCCGGCCGGGCGCCGGCGACGTACCAGCAGGAGCTGATGTGGCACCGCCAGCGCCAGGCCCCGAACCCGGCGGCCGTGCACATGGCCGTACGCGTCGACCTCACCGGCCCGCTCGACGTCCCCGCCCTCACCGCGGCGGTCGACGCCCTGGTGGGCCGGCACGAGGCGCTGCGTACCCGGGTCGTGGCCGGCGACGGCGGGGCGGTGCAGGAGGTGCTGCCGCACCGCCCGGTGGCGGTGCCCGTGGTCGACCTCGCCGCCACCGACGCCGACGCCGCCGCGGTGCGGGCGTGGTGCGTGGCGGTCGGCCGGGAGCCGTTCCCGGCCGACGGGCCGTGGCTGCGCGCCCGGCTCGCCCGGCTGGCCGCCGACCGCTGGGTGCTGTCGCTGGTCGTGCACCACCTGTGCGGGGACGGCTGGTCGATGCTCCAGCTCCTCGACGAGCTGGCTCGGGCGTACGCGGGCGCGCCGCCCGCGCGCGTCCCGGCCCTGCGCTACGTCGAGCACGCGCGCCGGCAGCGCGCGGCGCAGGTGCCGCCGGAGGCGCTGCGGCACTGGCGGGAGACGCTCGCCGACCTGCCCCGGGCCGTCGCGCTGCCCACCGACCGGCCCCGCCCGGCCGTGCCCTCGGGCGTCGGCGCGGAGTACGCCTTCACGCTGCCGGCCGCGCTCACCGGGCGGCTGACCCGGCTCGCCGCCGGCGCGGGGCTGACGCTGTTCCCGCTGCTCGCGGCCGCCTACGCCCGGTTCGTCGGCGCGCTGACCGGCACCCGCGACGTCCTGCTGGCCTGCCCCTACGCGCACCGGGACCGCCGGGAGCTGGAGGCGGTGGTCGGCCTGTTCACCGGCACCCTGCCGCTGCGGGTGCGGCTGCGCGACGACGAGCCCCTGGCCGACCTGGCCGCCCGGTTCGACGCGGTGTTCCTGGCCGCGGTGCGGCACCAGCCGGCCCCGCTGCCGGCCCTCTACGCCGCGGTGGACCCCGGCTGGCGGATGGGGGACCCGCCGCCGTTCGCCGGGGCGCTGTTCACCTGGAACCCGGGGATGCCGCCGGCGCGCCTGCCGGGGCTGGCGGCGGAGGTCACCGACCAGGGGTTGGACTGCGCCCGGCGGGACTGGTCGATCATGCTCACCCCCGCCGGCGACGGCCTGCTCGGCGTCGTCGAGTACTCGACGGACCTGTACGACGAGTCGACCGTCGCCGAGCGCTGCCGCCGGTACGTCGACATCCTCGTGCGGGCGGCCGGGTAGCCCCGGACCGGCCACCGTGGACGGTTCTTGTCATACCCCCGTCGCAGTATGGAGTCATGGCTGCTCCCGCACTGGCTCACGAGCCCACCCCGCCGCGTGCCCTGTCGCTGCGCGAGACCCGCACCCGGCTGACCCAGCTCATCGCGATGGCCGAGCTGACCGACACGGTCACCCTGGTCACCCGCGACGGCGACCCGCGCCCGATCGCCGCGATCGTGCCCGCCTCGGCCGCCCGCACCGCGGCCCAGGCGCGGGCCGACGCCGACCGGCTCGCCACCGTGACGGCGGGCTGGGCCCGCCGCCTGGAGGAGTCCCACCGGCAGAGCAGCCGGCGGCACGCCGCCGAGCTGCGCGCCGTCACCGAGGCGCTCGCCGAGGTCTGGGCCGAGCTCGACCGCCGGGTCGCCCCCGGCGGCGACCCGGCGCTGGCCCGGCTCCGCGCCGCCCACGCCGACCTGCTGCGCGACTGACCCCGTCGCGTCGCGCGCCCGGCCCCGGCGGCCCGGGCGTCGGACGCCTGCGCTCCGGGGGCCCGCGGCTCGAGGGGCCCGAGCGCCGCCGCGCCCCTCGTCCCCCTGCGGCGGGCCGCCTGCGGCCGGGCCGGGTGTTCCCGCACGCCCGGGTATGGTCTGCTGGACCGGTCCGCCCTGCGTCCCCGGGAGGCCCGGTGTTCGTTCGCCCCCTGACCGCCGACGCCGAGCTGCGTCCGCTGGAGCCGTGGCGGGCCGAGGAGTTCCTCCACCACCTCGACCGCGCCCGGGAGCACATCGCGCCCTGGGTGGGTGCGTCGTTCGTGGCCACCGACCTCGCGTCCGCGCGGGCCGTCCTGCATCGCTACGCCGACGCGTGGGCCCGCGACGCCGGCGGGATCTGGGGCATCTGGCTCACGGGTCCGGCCCCGCGGCAGCCGACGCTGGTCGGCGGGGTCATGTTCGTCTCGTTCGACACCGCGCTGGGCGTGTGCGAGGCCGGCTGCTGGCTGGAGCCGGGCGCGCAGGGGCGGGGCCTGATCACCCGCGCCGCCGGCCTGATCGTCGACTGGGCGGTGCGGGAGCGGGGCGTCCACCGGGTCGAGTGGCGGACGAACCCGCGCAACACCCGCAGCATCGCCGTGGCCCGCCGGCTGGGCATGCGCCGCGACGGCACGCTGCGCCAGGCGGTCCCCGGGCCGCGCGGGCGGATCGACATCGACGTCTGGTCGGTCCTCGCCGACGAGTGGCGGCCACCGGTCTGACGGCTCGTGACGGTTCGGCCACCGGCCTGACGGCTCGGTGGCCGGCGGCACCGTCGCGCGGCGCGCCGCCGCGCCGCCGTGCGGGGCGTGGCCGAGTCGTTTCGGGGACTGGCCGGGCCGCTTCGGAAGGCGTGGCGGCTTCCCGACAGCCACGGGCCCGTCGGGGCCGGCGGTTGTCGGCCCGCCCGGGGCATCGGCCCTGTTCAGGGTCCTCCCGCCCGACGCGCCGCTCAGGCGGTTCCGGAAACAGCTTGTTCGAAATCCGCCACTGGTGTCCCGCATTTCGGGAGGGCTCTTGGCATTCCCATCGGCGCTCGTGGAGCCTCTCACCGGAGAGCAAGCGATCGATCGCTGTAAGTAGCAGAGCGTGAGGGCTCCGGGGTGCTGACCTGCCGAACGGTCATCCAGGGCACACGTACCGTTACGATCTTGGGGGCCGTCCGTGTTTTGCTGCACGCGCACGACGAATCGCGGGCGGAAGTGACCATCTCCGCCCGGCCCGGGCCGGTGCGCCGGGCCGGTGCGCCCCGCGTCCCCGGCGTGCCACTCACCGGCGCCTGCCTGCACCGCCTGGTCGAGGCCCAGGCCGACCGGACCCCCGACGCCGAGGCGGTGCGCGCCGGCGACCGGGCGCTGACCTACCGGCAACTCGACGAGGCGGCCAACCGGCTCGCCCGGGTCCTGCTGGCGCACGGCGTCGCCGGCCAGGACCGGGTCGGCGTCTGCCTGCCCCGCGACACCGACCTGGTGGTGGCCCTGCTGGCGGTGCTCAAGGCCGGCGCGGCGTACGTGCCCCTCGACCCGGCGTACCCACCCGCCCGGGTGGCGTTCATGACCGAGGACTCCGGCGCCCGGCTGGTGCTCACCCGCACCGGCCTGGCCGACCGCTTCGGCCGCACCGCGCTGCCCCTGGACACCCTCGACGTGGGCGCGGCACCCGCCGACCGGCCCGACGTGGACGCCGATCCCGCCGGGCTCGCCTACGTCATCTACACCTCCGGCTCCACCGGCCGGCCCAAGGGCGTGGCCATCGAGCACCGCTCCGCCTCGGCGCTGATGGGCTGGACCCGGTCCGCCTTCTGCGCGCAGGAGCTGGGCGGTGTGCTGGCCGCCACCAGCGTCTGCTTCGACCTGTCGGTGTTCGAGATCTTCGGCCCGCTGTGCTGGGGCGGGCGGGTGCTGCTGGTCGACGACGTCCTCGCCCTCGCCGGCCCCGACGCCGCCGCGCTGCCGGTCACCCTGGTCAACACCGTCCCCTCGGCGATGAGCGAGCTGCTCGCCGCCGACGCCCTGCCGGCCGGCGTACGCACCGTCTGCCTGGCCGGCGAGCCGCTGACCGCGGCCCTCGCCGCCCGCGTCCTGGCCCGCCCCGGGGTACGCCGGCTGCTCAACCTCTACGGCCCGTCCGAGGACACCACCTACTCGACCTGGGCGGAGGTCACCGCCGACGGGGGCGTCCCGCCGATCGGCCGGCCGCTGCCGCACACCCGGGCGTACGTGCTGGCCGCCGACGGCATGCCGGTGCCGCCCGGCACGCCGGGGGAGCTGTACCTGGCGGGCGCGGGCCTGGCCCGGGGCTACCTCGATCGGCCTGAGGAGACCGCCGCCCGGTTCCTCCGCGACCCGTTCCGCCCCGGCGAGCGGATGTACCGCACCGGCGACCGGGTCCGGCTGCGCCCCGACGGGCAACTGGAGTTCCTGGGCCGCCTCGACGACCAGGTCAAGCTGCGCGGCTACCGCATCGAGCTGGGCGAGGTCGCGGCGGCCCTGGCCGACCTGCCCGGCGTGCGGGAGGCCGCCGCCGCCGTGCGCACCGGGCCCAGCGGCGACCCGATCCTGGTCGGCTACCTGGTCGGCGCGCGCCGCGACGACGTGCCGGCCCGGCTGCGCGAGCGGCTGCCCGCCCCGCTGGTGCCGGCGACGGTGGTGTGGCTGGACCGGATGCCGACCACCCCGAGCGGCAAGGTGGACCGGGCGGCCCTGCCGACGCCCGGGTGGGAGGCGGCCGACACTCCGCACCCGGCCGCCGCCCCGCCGGTCTGCGACCCGGCGGCCGTCCGGCCCGCCCCCGGCCCCTGGGGGAACGAGGGATGACTGAGCGGAGCCGGGCGGCGTCGGCCATCGGACGCCGCCGGCGGGACCGCTCCCCGGTCGACGTGCGCCCCGCCACGGGCGGGACGGCCCGCTGCCGGCCCTGCTCGCCGCCATCGCCGTGCCGTCCGTGCTCGCCCCGGTCGACAACCGGGTCGAGGTCACCGTGGTCACGATCCCCTACCTGGTGGCCGGGGTGGTCACCCCGGTGACCGGCCTGTTCGTCGAACGGTTCATGATCGTGTGGACGGTCGGGCTGGCGGTCTTCTTCGGGCTGCGCTGGTGGTTGGGGGCGATGTGACGGGCGACGACGAGCCGGTGCGCGAGCCGTTTCGGGTCGCCGCCGCGCAGATCGAGGCGGTCGGCGGCGACCTGGCCGGCAACGCGGCGGCCCACGTCGCGGCCGTCGCCGAGGCCGCCGCCCTCGGCGCCCGCGTGGTCGTCTTCCCCGAGCTGTCGCTGTGCGGGTACGACTACCCGCTGCTCACCGCCGACGTCGCCCGCTGCGAGGTCGAGGTGGGCGACGCGGTCCTGCGGACGGTGGGCGGGGCCTGCCGGGCGCACCGGGTGACCGCCGTGGTCGGCGGCTGCGCCCGGCGCGCCGACGGGTGGGCCATCGCCGCGTTCGTCGTCGGCCCCGACGGCGCGGTGGCCGCCACGTACCACAAGCGGCACCTCGACGCCGACGAGCGCGCGGTGTTCGTCGCCGGCCACACCGACACGATGGTGCAGCTCGGCGGCTGGCGGCTCGGCCTCGGCGTCTGCTACGACGCCAGCTTCCCCGAGCACGCCCGGGGCCTGGCCCTGGCCGGCGCGGACGCCTACCTGGTGTCCGGCGCGTTCACCGTCGGCGACTCCGACCACCGGCGCGGCGTCTACTTCCCGGCCCGCGCCCTGGAGAACACCGGCTACGTGCTGTTCGCCAACTACGCGGGCGCGCACGGCGGCTGGCGCTTCGCCGGCCACAGCGCCGTCTACGGCCCCGACGGGCGGGCCCTGGCCGCCGCCGGCACCGCCGCCGGGCTCGCCGTCGCCGACCTCGACGACGCGGTCCTGCGCCGCCAGCGCGACAGCCAGCGGATGCTGCGCGACCGGGCCGCCCCGGCGCCCGCCCCGGCCCCGGTCGTCGTCGTACCCTGACCACCCCACCCCACCCCACCCCACCCCACCACGCGAGGAGCACCGGTGACCGGCATCGGCACGACCGCGATCCACGGCGACGACGGCTTGCACCCGCCGGGCGCGGTGTCGCCCCCGATCGTGCAGAGCGCCACGTTCGGGGCCGAGAGCGACGAGCGGTTCACCGAGGTCGCCACGCAGGTGCGCCCCGACGCCTTCTACACCCGCTACGGCAACCCCAACCACGCCCAGGCGGCCGCCGTCGTGGCCGAGCTGGAGGGCGTCGAGACGGGCCTGGTCACCGCCTCCGGGATGGGCGCGGTCACCACCATCGCGCTGGCCCTGCTCAGCGCCGGGGACCACGTGATCGTGCAGCGCAGCACGTACGGCGGCACCACCTCGCTGGCCACCGGCCTGCTCACCCGGTTCGGGGTGACCTGCACCCAGGTCGACCAGACCGACGTCGACGCGTTCGCCCGCGCCCTGACCCCGCGCACCCGGCTGCTGCTCGTGGAGACCCCCAGCAACCCGCTGCTGGAGCTGACCGACCTGACCGCCGTGATCGAGCTGGCCCACGCCCACGGCGCGTACGCCGTCGTGGACAACACGTTCGCCACCCCGGTCAACCAGCGGCCGGCGGCCCTCGGCGCGGACCTGGTCTGGCACAGCGCCACGAAGTTCCTCGGCGGCCACTCCGACGTCACCGCCGGGGTGGTCGTCGGCTCCGCCGAGCTGGTCGACCGGGTCTGGCGGACCGCCATCGTCACCGGCGCGACGCTGGGCCCGATCGACGCCTGGCTGCTGCTGCGCGGCATCCGCACGCTGCCGCTGCGGATGGCCCGGCACAACGACAACGCCCTCGCCCTGGCCCGGGAGCTGGAGGCGCATCCGGCGGTCGCCCGGGTCCGCTACCCGGGGCTGCCCAGCCACCCCCAGCACGACCTGGCCACCAAACAGATGAGCGGGTACGGCGGCGTGTTCAGCCTCGACCTGGCCGGCGGCCAGCCGGCGGCGGCCACCCTCCTCGCCGAGCTGCGGCTGGCCAAGCGGGCCGCCAGCCTCGGCAGCGTGAGCACCCTCGTGGTGCACCCGCGTTCCATGTGGGCGGGGATCGTCGACACCGCGCAGCTCGCCGCCACCGGCATCGGGGAGGGCCTCGTGCGGGTCTCCACCGGCATCGAGGACACCGCCGACCTGCTCGCCGACTTCACCCGCGCCCTCGACGCGGTGACCGGGCGGACGGCCTGATGGGGCACCCGCTGGTGGAGCCGTACGACCAGGGGATGCTCGACGTGGGCGACGGACACCGCGTCTACTGGGAGGTGTCCGGCAACCCGGACGGCATGCCGGCCGTGGCCGTGCACGGCGGCCCCGGCGGCAGCTCGTCGCCCGGCACGCGCCGCCTGTTCGACCCGGCCCGCTACCGGCTCGTCCAGTTCGACCAGCGCGGCTGTGGGCGCAGCACCCCGCACGCCAGCGACCCGGCCGCCGACCTGCGGCACAACACCACCGACCACCTGCTGGCCGACATGGAGCGGCTGCGCGAGCACCTCGGCGTCGACCGGTGGCTGCTGTTCGGCAACTCGTGGGGCTCCACCCTGGGCCTCGCGTACGCCCAGCGCCACCCGCAGCGGGTCAGCGCGATCGTCCTCGTCGGGGTCACGATGAGCCGCCGGTCGGAGATCGACTGGCTGTACCGGGGCGTCGGCCGGTTCTTCCCCGAGCAGTGGCGGCGGTTCGTCGACGCCGTGCCGGCCGCCGACCGCCCGGCGATCGCGCCGGGCCGGGGCCCGGCCGCCGAGCTGCTCACCGCGTATGCGCGGCTGCTCGAACATCCGGACGCGCAGGTCCGCCAGCGGGCCGCGATCGCCTGGCTCACCTGGGAGGACGCCGTCGTCTCCCTGGAACCGAACGGCAAGCCGGACGCCTACCGCGACCAGCCGCCGGACGACCAGGTCGCCTTCGTCCGGCTCTGCGCGCACTACTTCTCGCACGGGGCCTGGCTCGCCGACGACGCCCTGCTGCGCGACGCCCACCGGCTCGCCGGCATCCCCGGCGTGCTCGTGCACGGGCGCTTCGACCTCGGCGCGCCGCTGGAGACGCCGTGGTCGCTGGCCCGCGCCTGGCCCGACGCGGAGCTGATCGTGGTCGACGACTCCGGGCACACCGGCAGCGACACGATGCGCCGGCACCTGCGCGCCGCACTCGACCGGTTCGCCCCGGTGTCACCGACCGGGTGAGCGGCGTCAGCCAGGACAACTATCGGCGGCTCGGTTCGAGTTCGGCGGCGCTCGACAATGCGCGACGGCGCATAGGGAGCTGAGTCACCTACGCCATCACTGTCGACCGCGTGAGCGTCACGCTACCTAACGTGGTTGTCGGCTATCGTCCGGAGTGGTGCCTGTCCACGTAGGACCGGCGGCGCTGTCGTCCAGACCTCAGCCGGGAGTCTCCGCCATGTCCGCATCGTCGCGCTTCGCCGTGCGTCTACGAGAACTGCTCCGAGAGCGTGGCGTCAGTTTCCGGGCCCTCGCCGCCCGCACCTACTACGGCAAGAGCTATCTTCACGACCTCGCCCACGGCCGCAAGCCGCCGACGCCCGAGGTGGCGGCGCGGCTGGACGATGCCCTCGCTGCCGGCGGCGAACTGGTCTGCCTCGCGGGCGTTCTCCGCGACGGGAGATGGGAGATCGACTGCGCTGCCCTGTGGCGGCACCGCGACGCCGAGCAGCTCGCCGACCTGCTGGTCACCACGGTGCCCGGCCCGGACAACGCGGCCGAGTTGGCGCACCAGTGGTTGATAGCGGATCCTCCGCAGCGCTACGAGCTGAGCGCAGGCCGGCAGGTGGGCACCGAGACCGTGGCTCGCGTCGAGCGCCGGGTGGGACAGCTCCGCCGCCTGGACGACCACGTCGGCGGGGCACAGACGTACGCGATGGTGATCGCCGAACTGGAGGCCACCGCCGGCCTGCTGCGCGCGGGCACCCACTCCGAGGTGGTCGGTCGGCGGCTGCTTGCCGCAGCGGCGGACCTCTGCCAGCTTGCCGGATTCGTCGCCGAGGACGCCGGCCGGACCGCCGACGCGCGGCGGTACTACCTGGCCGGAATGCGAGCCGCGCACGCGGCGGGGGACACCGCCAGCGCGGCCAACTGCCTGAGCACGTTGAGCTATCTGGAGGCGAGCACCGGGGACCGGCGGGAGGCGGTCACGCTGGCCAGATCCGCGTACGCCGGGGGCCGGCAGGCGGCCGAGGCGACGGGCCGGGCGCTGCTGCTGGAGCGGGTCGCGTGGGCGCACGCCCGTGTCGGTGAGGCGAGCCAGGCGGAGCGGGCACTGGGCATGGTGGAGGAGGCGTACGCGGGTCGCGATCCGAGCGCCGCGCCGCCGTGGGCGTACTGGCTGAGCCCGGACGAGGTGGAGATCATGGCGGGCCGGGTGTGGACGGAACTTCGCCGGCCGCTGCGCGCGGTGCCGATCCTCGAACGGGTGACCGCCGGCTACGGCTCCGAGGTGCCCCGGGAGTCGTCGCTGTACCTCACCTGGCTGGCCGAGGCCCTACTCCAGGCCGGTGAGGTCGAGCGGGCGGCGGACGTGGCGGGACGGGCGCTGGAGTTGGCGCGACGGGCACAGTCGCAGCGGGCGACGCGGCGGGTCGCCGAGCTACGGAGGCTCCTGGTGGAGGTTGCCGCGAACTCGGTGGCGGCGCGGGAGTTCGTTGACCTGTCCACGGACCTGTCCGTCACCGTTTCGGTGGTGCCGGGCGGACAGTAGCGGACGTCGTTCGCCTGGATCGCGCAGTCGTTTCATCACAGGCTGTGATCAGGGCGTGCGACGGCTGAACCGGCACCGGTTCGGGTACGAGCCGCTCCCTTCAACCGGGTGTGGCGGTGGCGGTCCTTCCCCGGGCCACTGCGCCGCGCCCCTGGCGACGGAGGCGGGACGATGAGCGACGACGGGCCGGTCGAGGGTCGGGGCGAGCAGATCCAACAGGCGGAGCGGGAGGCAGCCCGGCAGCGGCTGCTCGCACAGGCCGAGGCGGAGCGGATACCGGCCGAGGAGACGACCCGGGCGGTGCCGGACCGGCGGTGGCGGCGTGGACAGCGGTGACCTCCTGCCCGTCGGCCGGCGGGTCGCGTACTGGCGGGGACGGCGGCGACTGTCGCAGCAGATGCTGGCCGACCGGCTGGGCAAGTCCAAGAGCTGGGTCGACAAGGTCGAGCGAGGCGTCCGCGCCCTCGACCGGGTCTCCATCCTGCACGACATCGCCGCCGTGCTGCGCATCGACGCGGCGGTGCTGCTCGGCCGCGACGTCCGGCCCGCCGAGGCGACCGAACGCGCCGAGGGCGTCGAGCGGATCCGGGCGGCCCTGTCGGCGTACGAGATCACGCTCGGCCGCGCCACCCAGCGGCCCGCCGTGCCCGCCGACCGGCTGGCGCGGCAGGTCGGACACGGGTGGATCACCTACCAGCATGCCCGGTACCCGCAGCTCGTCGACCTGCTTCCGCCGCTGCTGGCCGACGCGCAGCGCACCCACGCCCGCGATCCCGCGGCGGGGCGCGGGCCGCTGGTCGAGGCGTACCGGATCACCGCCGCACTGCTGGTCAAGGTCGGCGAGGCCGACCTGGCCTGGCTGGCCGCCGATCGGGCGGTGGCCGCCGCGACCGGCGACCGGGCGCTGGTGGCCGCCGCCGTGGTGCAGCTCGGCCAGGCGCTGCGCGTGTCCGGCCGGGCGCGGGCGGCGAGGTCGGCGGCGCTGGCCGCCGCGTACCGGATCGCCCCGGCCGACCCCGACGACGGCACGCCGCAGGAGCTGTCGCTGTGCGGGGCGCTGCTGGTCCAGGCGGCCCTGGCCGCCGCCCGCCACGGTGACGAGGCTTCCGCCACCGAACTGCTCGGCGAGGCCGCCGCGATGGCGGACCGGGTGGGGGAGGGGCACGACCACCACCGGACGGGGTTCGGGCCGACGACGGTCGGCTCGGCGCGGGTCGCGGCGGCCGTGGAGCTGGGCGCGGCCCGCGCGGCCGTGACCTGGCACGAGCGGACGACCCGGCGGGACGCCTGGCGGTGGCTGCCCGCCGAGCACCGGGCCGCGCACCTGCTCGACGCCGCCCGCGCCTACCTCCAGGCCGACGACCCGGCCAGTGCCGGCCGGACCCTGGTCGACGCCGATCGCACGGCACCGGCCGAGGTGCGCCACCGCCCGGCCGCCCGGTCGGTGCTGGCCCAGGTGGTACGCGACCCGCACGCCCCGGCCACGATCGTGCAGCTCGCGCTCGCCCTCGGCGTCACCTGAGCGGGCGGGTGTCGCGACGGGCAGCGACGGCTCGTATCCTGTGCGCGGAGGCACCACGAAGGCACGTGAAGTCACTGAAGGGGGTCGGTGTGAGCAACCGGATCGAGACGCTGGAGTTCCAGGCGGAGGCGCGCCAACTGCTCCAGCTGATGGTCCATTCGATCTACTCGAACAAGGACGTCTTCCTGCGGGAGTTGATCTCCAACGCCTCCGACGCGTTGGACAAGCTCCGCCTGGAGTCCCTGGTCGACAAGGATCTCGCAGCCGACGTCTCCGACCTGCACATCGAGATCGAGGTCGACCGCGACGCACGCACCCTCACCGTCCGGGACAACGGCATCGGCATGTCCCGCGAGGACGTCGTCCGGCTGATCGGCACGATCGCCAAGTCGGGCACCGCCGAGCTGCTGGCGAAGCTGCGCGAGTCGAAGGACTCGGCGGCGTCGGCGGACCTGATCGGGCAGTTCGGCGTCGGGTTCTACGCCACGTTCATGGTCGCCGACCGGGTCACCCTGCTCACCCGGCGCGCCGGGGAGAGCGAGGGCACCCGGTGGGAGTCGACCGGCGAGGGCACCTACAGCGTGGAGACCGTCGACGACGCGCCGCAGGGCACCGCCGTCACCGTGCACCTCAAGCCCGAGGACAGCGACGACCACCTCTACGACTACACCGCCGAGTGGAAGATCCGCGAGATCGTCAAGCGATACTCCGACTTCATCGCCTGGCCGATCCGGATGACGGTCGAGCGTAAGGGCGAGGGCGACGAGACCACCCGCGAGGTGCAGACCGTCAACTCGATGAAGGCGCTGTGGGCCCGGCCGCGCAGCGAGGTCGACGAGGCCGAGTACAAGGAGTTCTACAAGCACGTCAGCCACGACTGGGCCGACCCGCTGGAGACCATCCACATGCGGGGCGAGGGCACCTTCGAGTACGAGGCGCTGCTGTTCCTGCCGTCGCACGCGCCCGTGGACCTGTTCGCCCCGCAGGCCCGCCGGGGCGTGCAGCTCTACGTCAAGCGCGTGTTCATCATGGACGACTGCGAAGCGCTGATGCCCAACTACCTGCGCTTCGTCAAGGGCGTCGTCGACGCGCACGACCTGTCGCTCAACATCAGCCGGGAGATCCTCCAGCAGGACCGGCAGATCCAGGCGGTGCGCCGGCGGCTGGTGAAGAAGATCCTCGCCACCGTCAAGGAACTGAAGGCCAACGAGGCCGAGAAGTACCGCACCTTCTGGTCGGAGTTCGGCCCGGCGCTGAAGGAGGGCCTGCTCGACGACCCGGACAACACCGACGCGATCCTCGACGTCGTCTCGGTCGCCTCCACCCACGACCCGGCCGAGCTGACCGGCCTGCGTGACTACGTCGAGCGGATGAAGGACGGCCAGTCCGACATCTACTACATGACCGGTGAGTCCCGCTCGATGATCGAGAACTCGCCGCACATGGAGGCGTTCCGCGCCAAGGGCTTCGAGGTGCTGATCCTCACCGACCCGGTCGACGAGGTCTGGGTCGAGCGGGTCGGCCAGTTCGACGGCAAGCCGCTGCGTTCCATCGCCAAGGGCCAGGTCGACCTGGACACCGAGGAGGAGAAGAAGGAGGCCGAGTCCGCCCGCGAGCAGCAGCGCCAGGAGTACGCCGGCCTACTGACCTGGATGTCGGAGAAGCTCGCCGACAGCGTCAAGGAGGTCCGCCTCTCCACCCGCCTGACCACCTCCCCGGCGTGCGTGGTCGGCGACGCCCACGACATCACCCCGACGCTGGAGAAGATGTACCGGGCGATGGGCCACGAGGTGCCGCAGGTCAAGCGGATCCTGGAGCTCAACCCGGGGCACCCGCTGGTGGAGGGGCTGCGCAAGGCCCACGAGCAGGACGCCGCCGCCGACGGGCTCGCCGACACCGCCGAGCTGCTCTACGGGATGGCGCTGCTGGCCGAGGGCGGGGAGCTGGCCGACCCGTCCCGGTTCACCCGCGTCCTCGCCGACCGGCTGGCCCGTACCCTCTGACGTCTTCCCTCTGACGTCGCGGGGCTCCGTGCGGCGGTGCTACAGCGCTCCAGTACCGTCGCACGGGGCCCCGCGCGGTGCCCCGCACGTCGTCGAGGACACCGCCGTGGCGTTCGATCGTCCTCACCGATCCACCGGTATGTGCACGGCACCCGTCCGGCGGCACGGCAGCCGCGCCGCCGGACGTCACGGGGGCTCAGACCGGCGGCGGTGCCTCCGGGCCGGCGTCCGGCGTGAAGTGTCGCCGCAGGGTGCGCCGCCAGCGGGCGCAGGGCAGTTCGGGGCGTAGGGCCGCCAGCCCGGTGGCGTACTTGGAGACGGCCGTCGGGCGATGGCCGTGGCTCCACAGCAGGCGGTCGACGTGCGAGGCGGTCGACCCGGTCTTCGTCTCGACGATGGCGAGCCCGGGCAGCTCCAGCCGCGCGCCGTGGCCGCCTTCCCAGCACAGTCCGAGGTCGATGGTCGCCCGGCTCGCGGTCGTCGGCAGGAACAGCGTGCTGCGCAGGTATCTGGTGGTGAGCGTCGAGGCGAACGCCAGGCCGGTCCCGCCGCCGGTGCCGAGCGTCGCGAGGATCCCGTCGACGAACGTCCGACCGGGCGACAGTGTGCCGCTGTCGTCGGGGTGGTAGGGCAGCCGGTGCTTGACCGTGCCGCCGCGGGTGCCCTCGGTCTTCACCTCCAGCCAGCACAGGCCCGAATCGACGTACGTCCGGGTCCTGATCTTGAACCGGCGGCGGCGTCGGTGGGCGGTGAGCCGGTAACTGACGAGGTCGGGGGTGTCGAAGTACACCGACTCGTAGCGGAACGACCGCCGGCCGTCGATCTCCAGCACCCGGGTGGCCGGGTCGAGCCCGGCGAGCAGCGCCGGCACCTCGGCGACCGGGAGCAGGTACTTGCGGTCGAACCGGGTCTGCAGGGCGGCGCGCCCGGTCAGCTCCGCGAGGTCGATCGGCGCGAGGTCGGCCAGCACCGTGGTGGGCGTGGCGACGGCGCTCACCGCGTCGCGCCCGTCTCGGCCGGCTGGCGGGCGGCGCTCGCGGCGGCCTTCGGCCGGGAGTAGCGCACGTCGACCACGGTGGTGTCGTTGACCAGGTCGACCCGTTCCACGTTGACGGCGTGCACCCGCGCGCCGAGCTGCTGTTCGAGGTGGGCGGTGAGGGCGACCGGGTCGGTGAGCACGGTGTCGAGCACCATGACGTGCCGCCGGTAGCGGCGCAGCAGCCGCGGGTGGTCGCCGACGTACATGACCGCGAGGATCAGCGCCGTCAGGCCGGCGACCGTCCAGATCGAGGTGCCGGAGAGCGGGCCGAGGATGCCGAGTGCGAGGGCGGAGAAGTAGTACGCCACCTCGTGCTGGTCGAGCTCGGTGGAGCGGAGCCGGATGATCGAGAGTACGCCGAACAGGCCCAGCCCGAGGCCGGCCCCGACGGTGCCGCTGCTGAGCGAGCTGGCCACGGCGAAGACGCCGACGTTGACGCCGAGGTAGGCGACCACCAGGTCCCGCCGCCGATGACGGGGGAAGTACAGGGCGAAGACGAGCAGGCCCACGGCGACCAGGTTCATCCCGGTCAGGACCAACCGCGACATTGATGCTCCTCAGGGGTGTGCCCGGCGTCGCGGCGCACGGGGCCGACGCGAGGGCTGCGGATCGGTGCGGGACGGGGTGGGGCGGGGTGGGCTGCCGGCGAGGGCCGCCCGGCCAGGACCGCGCGGCCCTGGCCGGGCTGGCCCGAGGTCAGGGGCGGATGATGCCGCCGCTGTACTGGCCGGCGGTCACCCCGGTCAGCACCCGGGTCGCGCCGGAGATGCTGCCGCCGGTGTAGAGGCCGCCGACGTTCGTGCCGCTGACGCTGCCGCCGGTGTAGACGTCGTACCGCTGGCCGTTGGTGATGCGGTTCGACGAGATGACGACCTCCCGGAAGCTCTTCGACGCCCGGAACGAGGCCAGCACGGTGCTGCCGGAGACGACGTGCACGATCGTGTTGGCGGCGTAGGTGGTGCTGAACCGGGGCGCCACCCAGCCCTGGCCGGTGTTCGGCACCGCCTTGAACACGGCCATGGAGGTCAGGCCCGCGCCCACCACCGTGCCGCCGGTGAAGGTGAGCGTCGCGTCGGTGTCGAGCGCGCCCTCGCCGCCGCCCCGGGTGCTGGAGCCGTTGGCGACCACCGTGCCGCCGGCGAAGGTGAGTTCGCCGTTGGAGTCGAACCCGTCGGTGCCGCCGGTGGCCACGACCGTGCCCCCGGTGACCCGGATGAACGCGTTCGGGGAGGGCTCCATGTGGCCGAGGCCCTCCTCGGCGGCGTTGACGGCGTCGTCGCTGGCCACGACGGTGGAGTTGCCGCCGCTGATGGTGAGCTTGAGCGCCTCCAGCGCCTCGTACGACCGGGTCACGTTGATCGTGCCACCGGAGATGTTCAGGGCGTTCTCGCCCTTGATGCCGTCGTCGGCGACGGAGACCGAGATCGTGCCGTTGGTGATGTTGACGACGCCCTTGCCGGCCTCCGTGTCGTTCGACTTGAGCCCGTCGCCGCCGGTCGAGGTGACGGTGATGGTGCCGCCGTTGACGGTGAGCGAGTCCTTGCCCCGGATGGCGTCGTCCACCGCGTTCACGGTGATCGTGCCGGACTGGATGACCAGGTCGTCCTTGCTGACGATGCCGTCCTGGTAGCGGGCCTGCACGGTCAGCGACCCGGTGCCGCCGATGGTCAGGTCGGCGGCGCTGAACAGCGCGGCGTCCGGCTCCCCGGCGTTGGTGTAGGTGGTCGCGTCGGTGAGCCTGTTGGTGGTGCCGGCGGCCAACGTGACGGTGACGGCGTCGGCGTCGGTCACGTACAGGGGCGAGGACGCCGAGTTCGTGATCGAGGCGCCGCTGAGAATGAGCTCGACGGTGCCGGCGGCGGCGGTGTCCACCTTGACGTAGCCGTTGTTCAGCGTGCCGCTGATCTGGTAGGAGCCGGGAGCCGTGATGGTGATGGCGCTGCCGGAGACGGTGACGTTGCTGCCCGACACGCTCGCGCCGGATCCGGTGAGGGTGATCGTGGCGGTCGGGGCGGCGACGGCGGCGGCGGCGAGCGGCCCGGCCAGCAGGGTGGCCGTGAGCCCGGCGAGGGCGGCGGTTCTGCGGGTGGTCGAGGTCATGGTGATCCCGTTCTTCGAGGGCAGGTGGGTGCGGTCCTGAACGCCGGCTGTTCGGTTGGTGAACGGCCGGTGAATACGCCATGGCATCGAGAATCATAAATAGATGTCTGATCGACTCAAAGGTCTCGCGACGGAAAAGCCGGTCATCGCCCCTAATGACAGGTGGCTGACAGTGAACATTGACGAAACTCTGAGCTACGGGCGCTTGACGAC